>NZ_LCTZ01000002.1:1730000-2047500 GCF_001413955.1 Flagellimonas eckloniae
AATCCTAAAAACTGCAGCTGGCCCGAATAGAGTTCCTGAATTTCAGAGTACCCATCCAGACCCTGAAAACAGAATTGAAAAAATCAAAGAAGCCATTGAAAAATATTCCGGTCGATAGATTTGACACGTTCATCGATTAAAAAATAGTATTCGTCAGTTTTGACTACCTTTGGATAACCCAAATCAATAACATCTTTCTTTAACCTCCTTTGTGCTAGCTAACAAGTAGAACACATGGGAACACTATTGCATTTTAAGAACATCTACACGGAAGCATTTGACGATTGCAAACCTGGTTTTGTTGTCACCTTGCTAAAAGCGTATACCATATTTTGTGGCATATTGCTATCAATGGCATTGTACGCATTCCTGTATAGGGTGTTTACGGGTTTTGATTTTTAATAAACAAAACATTTACTCTTTTACCTGAACACTATAAAAGTAAATGGAATAGAAAAGCCCGTCCAATTGGACGGGCTTTTTTTGGATGAATAAACTCGTTTCCTTATTTCTTCATAGCTAATTTCAATATTTTCAATGCTTCCGTGGCATTAGACAGTTCTGCATATTTTTTTGCAGTATATCCCTTATCGCAACGCTTCTTAACATCGGCGCCATTAGCGATTAGCAGCTCTAAAATGTCTGTTTTATTGTACCGTGCTGCAAAATGAATGGGAGCCATACCAAGTGATTTTTGGTTTACATCTTCTCCAAGTTCAATCAACTTTTTAACCGTATCAAAGTCCCCTTTCACAATTGCTTTACAAAAAGAACTTAGCTCAAATGAAACAGTGGATAAATTCACGTTGTCATTAAAAGTCGTTGAAGATTCGTTGGCGCAAACGCCTGTAACTGCAAGCATAAATGCCCCAGCTACTGTTAGGATTGTTTTTTTCATGATGAATAATTTTTGATTATAGATTTAACTTATATAAAAATAGACTCCATCTATTTCTAAATGTTACAGCATTAACACTTAAATAACTAAACTTTAACAAGTCCATTTTTTTTAACATAAATAATTAACAAAATCACAAATAGAAAACTTGGAAAAAACTAGGGCAAGAAGCCAAATGATTCTATTTTTGGTGCTGAATTCCATATCATGAATAAGAAGGTAATCTTAATGATCTTAGATGGCTGGGGAAAATCTCCAGACCCAAAAGTTTCAGCAATAGCGCAAGCAAACACTCCGTTTATTGATTCACTCTATAACGACTATCCCAACTCAAACCTGCTTACAGACGGAATGAACGTTGGTCTCCCCGAAGGTCAAATGGGAAATAGTGAAGTAGGTCATATGAATTTGGGTGCAGGCAGAATAGTTTATCAAGATTTGGCTAAAATCAATAAAGCGGTAAAAGAAGATACCCTTAAAGACGAATCCGTTCTCAAAAATGCTTTTGAATACGCCAAAACCAATAATAAGCCTGTTCATTTTTTAGGCTTGGTAAGCAATGGGGGGGTCCATAGTCATATAAATCATTTAAAAGCCCTAATTGAGGCGAGTGACAAAAATGGAGTGAAAACATCTTATATCCATGCCTTTACTGATGGTAGGGATGTTGATCCAAAAAGCGGAAAAGGTTTTTTAGAAGACTTGACCAATTTTTGCTCGGATAAAAATGCCAAACTCGCCACCGTAGTTGGAAGATATTACGCCATGGATCGTGATAAACGATGGGAAAGGGTAAAGAAAGCATATGATGTGATGGTAAATGGCAAGGGAGAGGCTTTTGAAAATATTTCGGAGGCTATTCAAAAAAACTATGATGCCGGAATAACAGATGAGTTTATTGAACCTTTGGTTTTAGAACCCAAAGGAACCATAAAAGAAGGGGATGTTATCGTTTTCTTCAACTTTAGAACGGATAGAGGCAGAGAATTGACCCAGGTTCTTAGCCAAGAAGATTTTCCAGAACTTGACATGGCAAAATTGGAATTGTACTATGTTACCTTGACCAATTATGACGATTCCTTTAAAGGCACGAAGGTTGTGTATGATAAGGAAAATATTAAAGATACATTGGGAGAAGTATTGGCCAATCAAGGAAAAAAGCAAATCCGTATTGCTGAAACAGAGAAATATCCGCACGTTACTTTCTTCTTCAACGGAGGAAGAGAAGAACCGTTTGAAGGGGAAAAACGAATTTTATGTCCCTCACCAAAGGTGGCAACCTACGATTTGAAACCAGAAATGAGTGCTTATGAAATTAGGGACGCCATTATCCCTGAGTTGCAAAAAGGAGAGGCAAGTTTTGTGTGCCTAAACTTTGCAAATCCAGATATGGTTGGACATACCGGAATTATGGAAGCTGCAATAAAAGCCTGCGAAACCGTAGATGAATGTGCAAAAGATGTCATTACCACTGCTTTGGAAAATGGATACTCTACTATCGTTATAGCGGATCATGGCAACTGCGATACCATGGTTAATCCAGATGGTAGTCCAAACACAGCGCATACCACTAATCCCGTACCTTTAATTTTAGTGGATGAAACCATTTCAGAAATCAAAGATGGCGTCCTTGGAGATATAGCTCCAACAATTTTAAAGTTAATTGGGGTTGAAAAACCTTCATTAATGACTCAGGAATCGTTGGTTTAGAGTTAATCTGGCAATCATGATTAATTGATTTCCGCTTATCTTTGCGCACATGATAAAGATTAAGACTGCAGAGGAAATTGAGTTAATGCGTGAAAGCGCATTGGTGGTATCCAAAACTTTGGGAATGTTGGCATCAGAAATCAAACCTGGAGCTAATCCATTGCAACTGGATAAACTAGCTGAAGACTTTATTCGAGAACAAGGAGCAGAACCTGGTTTTCTGGGTATGTACGACTTTCCCAACACCCTAAACTGGAGTCCAAATACGCAAGTTGTTCATGGTATTCCAAACAATGAACTTCTTAAAGAAGGTGATATTATCTCTGTTGATTGTGGAGCAGTGAAAAATGGTTTTTACGGTGATCATGCTTATACTTTTGAAGTAGGTGAGGTTGCAGAAGACACCAAAAAATTACTCAGGGTCACAAAGGAATCCTTATATATGGGAATCCGTGAATTTAAGCTAGGAAATCGTGTTGGCGATGTAGGCTATGCCATTCAAAACCATTGTGAGAGTCATGGCTATGGAATTGTTCGCGAGTTGGTAGGTCATGGACTTGGAACCGAACTTCACGAAGACCCACAAATGCCCAACTATGGAAAAAGAGGACGGGGCAAGAAATTTGTAGATGGAATGGTGGTTGCCATTGAACCCATGGTAAATATGGGAACTCGGAGAATAAAACAACTAAAGGATGGCTGGACCATTTTAACCGCTGATGGAAAGCCTAGTGCCCATTTTGAACACGATGTTGCTTTAATCGATGGAAAACCCGAACTGCTCTCCACCTTTCAATATATTTATGATGCCTTGGGCGTAACTACTGATGAGGAAGAAGAATTCCGAAGTAAAAAACTACAACTTTAGATTTGGTTCCACTTCTTATGGAACAACAGAATGAAACGGCTCTTTAAATTTTTCTTGAATCTTATCCCAAGACCACTTCTTATAAAATTAAGTTATTGGGTAAGACCTTTGGTTGCCTTTTCACTAAAAGGAAAAAACTATACTGATCCCATTGACGGAAAAAGTTTTAGAACTTTTTTACCTTATGGCTATGAAAATCCCAGGGAGAATGTGCTCTCCCCCTCTACCCTATCCCTGGAAAGACATAGATTGTTATGGCTATATCTAAAAAATAAAACCGATTTTTTCACCAAAGACCAAAAAGTACTTCATTTTGCCCCGGAACAGGCCTTTCACAAACGTTTTAAACAGTTTGACAATATTGACTATACCACTACCGATTTAAACTCTCCCCTGGCCGAAGTAAAAGCGGACATCTGCAATCTTCCATTTAGTGATGATTCATTTGACGTTATTCTTTGTAATCATGTTTTGGAACACATTCCTGATGACACCAAAGCGATGCAAGAGTTGTTTCGTATTCTAAAGCCAGGAGGTTGGGGCATTTTTCAAATTCCGCAGGATTTAAAAAGAGAAGAAACATTTGAAGACGATTCAATAACTGATAGAAAGGAAAGAGCCAAGATTTTTGGTCAATATGACCATGTACGTATCTATGGCAGGGATTACTTTGACAAATTAAGAAGCATTGGCTTTACCGTTGAAGAAGTGGATTACACTCAAAAATTGTCCGAAAAAGAGGTTGAACAATATAGATTGTCAAAAGGCGAAATCATTCCCTTTGTTAGGAAATGATTATTGCTTTATCAAGCTTTTAAATCCGGGAGTCATAAATTCTTGCGTTTCTCCTCTTTCATCCAAATAAATGATATACGCTTCCAAATTATCTTGATTAGTCAACAAGTTCTTGGAGTCTTCCAAGTCCATGGCCATAAAAGCTGTTGCATAGGCATCCGCTTCGGCACAGGAACCTGCAACCACACTAGTTGCTAAAACATTGGAGTTTTTAGTGTATCCAGTTTTAGGGTTGATGGTATGAACATACTTTTTTCCTGTTTCTGAGTCTATTCTAAACTTCCTATAATTTCCAGAAGATGCCATGGCCTTATTCTCTAGAAAAATTATCTGTTTCAGCTGCCGTCCAACCTCAACTTGGGGATCGTCTATCCCCACACTCCATTGTTTACCTGAAATCCTATTTTGGCCCTTGGTTATGACCTCACCGCCTAATTCAACCAAATAATTTTCCAAACCCTTAGCATCCAATAAAGCTCCTAAACGGTCAATAGTATATCCTTTGGCTACAGCATTAAAATCAAAACGTAATTCTGAGTGATTTTTAGTTATGGTACCATCATGATTCAATTTTACCTTGTCCCAACCAACATACTTCAATAAACTGTCTACTTTAAGACTATCCAGTTCTAGCTGTTCTCCTGGGCCAAAACCCCAAGCATTTGCCATGACACCAATAGTAGGGTCAAAATAGCCATTGGAGGCTTCAAATACCAAGCTAGACGTCTTAAAAACCTCTTGGAACATATGATCCACCCTTATAGTTGAATCACCATTATTAATTTTTGAAATATCTGATGTAGGGATATAAGTTGAAAGTGATTGATTGATCACTTGAAAAACAGAATCTATCTCTTGTTGATAATCCAGTTCTACGTCTGAAATGTAGATAATGGAATAGGTAGTGCCCAGTGCATTACCAGCATTGTGATTTTTTATCAATGTATTGGAATTACATCCAAAAAATAATGCAAGGCCAACTGTAAAAAGTATTCGTTGTATCATTTAAATCTCAATTAAACCTTGATAATCAACAATGTAATCTTCATTTAAATATACTGGAAGCTCTTGGTTGGATGCGTTGGAAAGTCCCACACCCGCATAATAGGTCTTAGCTTCAAACTTATTTGCATGATCTTTCATCTTTCCCATTAATTCATTATCAAACATTGTTGTGCTTTTCGGGTATTTTACATTCCTTACCACAATAAAATGTAGAATTTTATCTTTAAGGCAAACATACTGGGGATTTTTTTTTGGTTTGCTGTTGATGCCCATAAATTCAAAACCATCCTCCTCCAATTGTTTTCCAACAATATTCATGGCTAGATTATGAAGTTCTTGTTCCGTAAGTTGTCTTCGTTCTTCCATAAAAAAAACCGACGCTTTCACGTCGGCTAGGTTTAATAATGACCTCTCGACTGCGCTCGAGGTAATATATATTCTTAAAGCTATCCTCCAAAGTCATCAAACCTGATATTCTCATCTGGAATACCAAAGTCTTCACCCATTTTCTGAACGGCTTTGTTCATTAATGGCGGACCACAGAAATACAGCTCTATATCTTCAGGAGACTCATGATGATTCAGGTAATTATCTATAACACAGTTATGGATAAATCCAACAAAACCATCTCCTTCAGCATCAATATCTTCTTTTACTTTCCAATTGTCTTCTTCCATAGGTTCTGAAAGTGCCATATAGAATTTAAAATTAGGAAAGTCCTTTTCCAATTTTTTAAAGTGATCAATGTAGAACAACTCCCTTTTAGAGCGACCTCCGTACCAATACGTAACTTTTCTATTGGTTTTTAAGGTTCTGAACAAGTGATACAAGTGAGAACGCATTGGAGCCATACCTGCACCACCACCAACGTAAAGCATTTCTGCTTCCGATTCATTAATAAAAAACTCTCCAAATGGTCCTGAAATTGTAACAGGATCACCTTCTTTTAATCCGAAAATATATGAAGAGGCAACACCAGGGTTAACATCCATCCATCCATTTTTGGAACGATCCCATGGTGGTGTCGCAATACGAACATTCAACATGATTTCGCGTCCTTCTGCAGGATATGAAGCCATTGAATAGGCACGTTCAACAGTTTCTGGGTTTTTCATGACCAAGGGCCACAAGTTGAACTTATCCCACTCTGCTTTAAACTTATCTGGAGTTTCATGTTCTTCAGGATGCGCTGTAATATCAATATCTGAATACTTTACCTCACAGGGTGGAATCTCAATTTGAATATACCCTCCAGCCTTGTAATTCATATCATCAGGAATCTCAACAACAAATTCCTTGATAAACGAAGCAACATTGTAATTTCTAACAACTTTTGCCGGCCATTTTTTGATTCCGAAAACCTCCTCAGGAATTGTAATTTCCATGTCTTGCTTCACTTTAACCTGACATGCCAAGCGAGCACCATGGGTCAATTCTTTTTTGGAAAAGTGTGGTGTTTCCGTAGGAAGCGCCTCGCCACCTCCAGAGAGTACATGGCATTCACACTGGATACAAGTTCCACCACCACCACAAGCGGAAGGTAAAAACACTTTCTGGTTTCCTAAAGTCGATAGTAAAGTACCTCCAGAAGCCACTTCTATTTGTTTTTCACCGTTGATGGTCAATGTTACTGGACCTGAAGGTGATAATTTTTCTTTGGTAAACAACAATAGTGCAACCAATAGCAACAACAAAATTAGAAAAGCAACAACTGTAATTAGAATAGTACCTCCTGTACTGGTAGCTAAAATCATATTTATTTGTTTATGACTTCGTTATAAGAGACTGCTTTTTCCTCGTCTTCAATCTCTTTTTTAATTTCTTTTTCTTCAATTTTTTCCGCTGTAATTGGTTCTGTTCCTTCAGGTGGTTCATTATCACCTGTTAGCATTCCACCAAAACTTTGGAACCCAATTCCCATCAAACCTGTAATGATAAAGGTTATACCTAATCCACGAAGTGGAGCCGGTACATTTGAATATCTTATTTTTTCCCGAATCGCTGCAATAGCCAAAATAGCCAAGAACCATCCAATACCAGAGCTAACTCCATAATTGAATGCCAATCCCAAACTTGGAATCTCTCTTGCCTGCATAAACAGGGAACCTCCTAAAATAGCACAGTTTACCGCAATTAAAGGCAAGAAAATACCTAAAGAGTTGTATAGTGAGGGAGAGAATTTTTCCACCACAATCTCCACTAATTGTACCATTGTTGCAATGGTAGCAATAAACAAAATAAATGATAGGAAGCTAAGGTTGTAATCGGCATACTCTGGACCTAACCACACCAACGCACCATCTCTTAGCAAGTATTGATCTAACAACCAGTTTAAAGGTACCGTAACGGCTAAAACGAATATAACGGCAGCTCCTAATCCTACAGCTGTTGCTACTTTCTTTGATACGGCTAAATAGGAACACATTCCCAAAAAGACCGCAAATACCATATTATCTATGAAGATGGACTTAAAAAACAGTTCTAAATGTTCTAACATATTCTCTTATTTATGCTTCTTCTATTAATGCTTTATTTCTTGAACGCTGCACCCAAATAATGATTCCAACAACTATCAATGCTGCTGGTGGTATAATCATAAATCCGTTGTTCTCATATCCTGTTGCATATAGCCCAGTCTTCGCTATTGGATCTCCCAATACAGGAATTCCAAATAAGGTCCCTGAACCAAAAAGTTCACGGAAAAATCCAACAATAATCAATATTACTCCATAGCCAAGTGCATTACCAATACCATCTAAAAAGGATTTCCATGGACCATTGCCCAAAGCAAAGGCCTCAAAACGCCCCATGATAATACAGTTGGTAATAATCAACCCAACAAAAACGGAAAGGGTTTTACTCAACTCATACGCAAATGCCTTTAAAACCTGGTCTACAATGATCACCAAGGTTGCCACAACGATAAGTTGAACGATAATCCTGATTTTTGAAGGAATCACGTTACGCATCAACGAAATGACCACGTTACCTACTCCCAGTACAAAAATCACCGAGATTGCCATTACCAAAGAGGCTTTAAGTTCCGCTGTAATTGCCAATGCTGAACAGATTCCCAAAACCTGAATGGTTATTGGGTTGTTATCCGCTAATGGGTCTAAAATTAGATTTGCATCTTTTTTTGAAAGCAATGCCATATTAATTCGTTCTAATAGTTTCTAAGTAAGGTTTGTAAACCTTTAAGGTTTCTTTTATCATCGCTGAAACTCCATTTCCAGTGATCGTTGCACCTGCAAGTGCATCCACTTCATTATCCTCTTTATCGTTGTTCAATGGATCATTGTTTCCTTTTGCTACACTTACGCCCGCATAACTTTTACCTTCCAACAAAGATTCACCTATAAAATCATCCATGAAAAAGCGCATTTTTATATTTGCGCCAAGACCGGGAGTTTCCGCTTTATGATCGAAATAAACTCCCTGAACGATCATATTGTCATCAACCGAAATAAAACCCCAAATAGCATCCCATAGCCCTTTACCATACATTGGCAGGATATATGATTTTTTACCATCCTTCTCACCAATAAAAATGGGCAACCGTGCTTCACCTCCACTTTTAAAGGCAGCAAGCTGTTTCTTCATATCAATCAAAAAGGCTTGATCATCTTTTTGAACCTCACCATCCACAAAAACATATTGTTCTTTAATGTATTTTGAAAACTCACCCTCAACCACATCTGTAGGAATAAAATTTACCCCACTATCTTCAGTATTCTCATTTACACCCATGGCGTAAAGGATATTCTGTTGTTTTTCAAAACGTTCATTTTCCTTGATTCTGTCATTTAGGCCAGATGCCAAAAAAGCAAGGACAGAACCTACAATTACAACCATTATGATTGCAAAGATTACGGTATATGAGTTTTTATCTGTGTTAATTCCCATTATTATACTGTTTCCGTTTTTAACGCTTCAACACCATCAGTAACCTTAGGATGTATGGTAGCCGTTTTTAATCGTTTCATTCTTCTTTTGATATTACCTCTTACCACATAATGGTCAATGGTAGGTGCAAAAACATTCATCAACAAGATTGCCAAGAAAACACCTTCTGGATAACCTGGGTTGAATACACGAATCATAACGGACATAAATCCAATCAAGAATCCATATATCCATTTGCCCCTGTTGGTCTGCGATCCTGTAACAGGGTCAGTAGCCATAAAGACAATACCAAAAGCAAGACCTCCCACCAACAAATGTTGCCAGTATTCAAAACTCATTAGTCCATAGAACTTGCTATACTCGGGAATCCATTCTGCAGCAACAATGCCATTAAAAATCAAGCCCATTGCAAGAGATCCAATTACAGCACTCAACATGATTCGCCATGAGGCTATTTTTGAAAAAATCAAAAACAATCCACCCAGTAAAATTAACAAGGTCGATGTTTCCCCTACTGAACCGGGTATAAACCCATAGAACATATCAGAAAGCGAATAGGTAAACTCAGTATTCCCCTGTGCCAAATACCCTAAAACTGTTTCTCCAGAAATAGCATCGGTAGAACCTGCTTGTGTTAAACCATCTTTAGCGCCGTGCACCCAAACTTTATCGCCACTCATCCAGGTAGGATAAGCGAAAAACAAGAACGCACGTATAGTCAAAGCGGGATTCAAGATGTTCATCCCTGTTCCTCCAAAAACTTCCTTCCCAATGACAACACCAAAGGCGACGGCAACAGCCAACATCCATAGTGGTGTGTCCACAGGAACAATAAGAGGAACCAACATTCCTGTTACCAGGTATCCTTCTTCCACTTCATGTCCTTTTATTACTGCAAACAAGAATTCGATAGCCAATCCTACTCCATAGGATACAACAACAATTGGCAATACGGTAATTGCTCCCAACCAAAAGTTATCCCATGTAATAAAATGCTCCATCAATGAAAATTCCGAAGGAAAACCATTGATTGCAGAGTAATGTTGGTACCCTGCGTTAAAGATTCCGAATAAAAGACAAGGAACCAAAGCCATGATAACCGTGTTCATGGTACGCTTTAAATCGTCAGCAGCACGAACATGACTACCAGAGTGGGTAGTTTCATTGGGCATATACAAAAATGTATGGATTGCATTAAATGCAGGAGCCATTTTTTTGCCCTTGTATTTTTCTTTTATCTGATGTAATTTTTCTTTCATACCCATATTATCCAATTTCTTGATGCAACAAATCCAATCCTTCCCTGATTATTTGTTGGTGCGGTTGTTTAGAAATACAAATGAATTCTGTTAGTGAGAAATCTTCAGGTGCCACTTCATATAATCCTAATTGCTCCATCTCATCCAAATCCTTTACCATACATGCTTTAAGCAATTGTAGTGGGTAAATATCCAACGGAAAAACATCTTCATAACGACCCGTTACCACAAACGCCCGATGCTCACCATTGGTATTGGTGTCCAAATCATATTTTTTATTGGGCTGCATCCATGAGAAAGTCAATGCTCTAGTGGAAGAAATTTTATTAAAAATTGGTTTGTTCCATCCAAAGAATTCATAATCATCGCCTTCCGGAATAGCCGTTACCGTGTTGTTATAAAATCCGAGGTATCCTTCTGGATGTGTTTTTGAGCCTGTGAGCACATCTCCATTAATCAACCTAAACTTATCTTCATTAACTCCACTTGCATACAAAAAGGTAGAAATCTCTGCTCCTATTTTTGTTGTGTAATATTTTGGAGCTTTAACTATAGATCCTCCCAGTGCTATGGTGCGTTCTGCGTTAAACTTACCAGTTAAAAACAGTTCTCCAAGTATTACCAAATCTTGCGGAGTTATTGTCCAGGCAACTTCTCCTTTATTGATAGGGTCAATTTTATTGATCTGCGTTCCAACCAATCCAGCCGGATGTGGTCCAGATACTTTGTGAAGTGTGATTCCATCCAATTTTTCAAGCGGGGAATTACTTCCACTTCCAACTGAAACATGAACTTTTCCTGGGGTCAATTTGCTTAAAGCAGTAATAGCGGCTTGTAGTTCCGCTTCTTTACCATTCAAAACATAATTGGCGTCCGCGGCTAAGGGTGCCGTGGTATATCCAGAGATAAATATTGCTTTTGGCGTAGCTTCAGGATTGGCTATAATGTCATAAGGACGTTGCTTTATAAATGGCCAACCACCAGACTGAAGCAAGAAAGACCTGATACTCTCGGCATCAGATTTTTCAACATCAACTGTTTTATGGGTTACGTATTCCTGCGTCTTGTCCGCAAGGATCTTTAACGTTAAAATTTTTCTTCTAGCTCCACGAACAATCTCCACCAATTCTCCACTTACTGGAGATACGAAAAGCATATCTTCTCGATTTTTGTTGAAAAAAATAGGCTCTCCCGCTTTTACTTCGGCGCCCTGTTTCACCAACATTTTTGGTGTTATTCCATGAAAATCATCTAGGTTTAGGGCATAAACGTTACTTAAAACGGCTTTGGAAGTAGTCTGTTCTGCTGCCCCGATAAGGTTGATGTTTAACCCTTTTTTAATCCGGATGTCTTTAGACATATTGTTGTAGACCTTACGTTATCAAAATTGGTCGCAAATTTAGCACTAAAAGGATTGTTTTCATAATTATTAACCATAAAAATGGGATTACATCGAGCTAAATTTGCTAGGCACGCTTTTTGTTTACCTTTACCCAAAAATTAGGCCCTAAATGCGCTTTTTGATCAAACAGATTTTCTTTTGTCTTTGCGTTTCCAGTGTATTTGCCCAGATACAGGAAGAAGTAAATCCTCCATCGAACATAAAAACCATTGTTTTTACTGGTCCAACGGAAGATCAATTTCCGGTTATTAAATTGGGTGAATCCATGACCTTGGAGTTTGATGACCTTACTGCGAGTGAACAAGATTATTATTATAGGATAATTCATTGCGATTACGATTGGACGCCTTCACAGCTTCTAAAATCGCAATACCTTGCGGGTTCAGATAACCAGCGTATCATTGATTATGAGAATAGCTACAACACTCTTCAACCCTATTCAAACTATAGATTGACCATTCCCAATCAAAATGTAAGCTTGAAGGCAAGTGGCAATTATCTCATTAAGATATTCAACAACCTTGATGAGCTCCAATTTTCACGAAGATTTGTTGTTTACAAGGATTTGGTATCGGTTGGTGGTATTGTAAAACGCTCCAGGGACTTTAATTTTCTCAATGAGAAACAGGTAGTTCAGTTTAATATCAATACTGCTGGATTTCCGGTTATAAATCCTAAAAAAGAAGTCAAAGTAGCCATTATTCAAAACCACTTTTGGCCAACTGCCTTGTACAATATCAAGCCACAATTTACCCTTGGAACAGAACTTGTGTATAAATATGACCAAGAAACCAGTTTTTATGGCGGAAACGAGTTCTTAAATTTCGATACCAAAGACTTACGGTCACCTACATTTGCAATTTCCAAAGTGGATTTTAAAGAATTATACCATCACTATTTGTTTGCTAATGTTTATCGGAATGATTTAGCTTACACCTACTTTCCTGACATTAATGGAGATTTTTTGATTCGTACGTTGCAAGGGGATGATGTATCCCGCGAAGCCGAATATTCCAAAGTACATTTTAGTTTGCCCTACTCCAACGATATTGGATTGGACAATGTTTATGTTTTTGGAAAGTTCAATAACTATGCACTTGAGGAAGAGAACAGGATGTCCTTTAACGAAGAGAGCGGAAATATGGAGCTTGCGCTATCAATGAAACAAGGCTTTTACAATTACAAGTATATTGTTGAGCGCGAAGATGGCACTATTGATCTCAATTATATAAGTGGAAACTTCCACTTTACAGAAAACAACTACCTTATTTTAGTCTATTACAGGGATTTTGGAGATATGTATGACAGTATTATTGGCATTGGCTCTGTGAGTTCGCGAAATATTAGCAATTAATTATCTTTAGCCCCAAATCCTTCAAAAGGAATGGGTAATAAACCAAAAGTAGTCAGCAAAGGTAGGTATGAACTCAAATTTAGGGGCACAGAATGTCTTAACTGCGGTCATATACTAGATATAAGTGATAAGTATTGCCCCAATTGCTCCCAAGCCAACAGCACAAAAAAATTAGTACTCAAAGATTTTTGGGATGAATTTTTCTCCAGTCTTATAAATTATGATTCCAAGCTCCTAAAAACCCTATATACCCTACTAATAAGACCTGGGACAATAACGAAAGATTACGTTAAGGGAAAACGCATTTCATATACCAATCCTTTTCGTTTCCTACTAAGCCTGGCTTTCCTGTATTTTTTGCTGGTTACCTACAATAATAAGTTTGCGGGATTGGACAAAGCAGCTAAAAATTTTGATGGAAAAATCACCTCATCAAGCCCCTTTTCATTCGACCTAAATTCTGGCCAATTGTCTACAGACAGCACAGAGCTGAGAGAGCAAACCGAAAAAGGCCTAAAACAACTAGACTCCATGGGAATAACCAATGTTCCAGTTGCTGAGCAGTTAATTCAGTTTGACTCGATTGGGCTATTTACCTCAAAAAAGAAAGGCATTGACAAAGATTCTTTTATGCTTGCTGACCCTAAAACCTATTATAAACGAATAAAGGACAGTACCGGAATCAACTCATTTATGCTTAAAATGGAATTCTTTGCCAGCATAATTAAAAATGACTCCATTAACAGTTTTGATGAAGCCAGCACCAAATACAATATTGAAAATACCAGTGGTACTATAATGGCGTTTAATTCTACAAACAGTCTTTTAAAAGTAATACAGCAACCAGGCAGTTTCATTAACTCAACCATTTCTAGACTTCCATTTGTGATTTTTTTCTTTTTGCCATTGTTCACCGTATTCATTTGGTTGATTTATATCAGGAAAAAATACACCTACACCGATCATCTTATATTTAGTTTTCACAACCAATCATTATTATTTATCTTGCTCATCCTTAGCTTGATAATAGATACTATTTTCAAAATGTCTAGTTCTGGTATTTTTTTGCTGATTTTCAGCTTTTACCTGTACAAGTCTATGAGAAAATTCTATGGACAGGGAAGATTTAAAACGATTATTAAATATATCTTTTTGAATACAATATTTGTCTTTTTGGCATTAGTGGTAATAACAATATTGTTTACAGGAAGTGTCTTTACCTATTAAGACTATGTTCACTCAGATCACAAAAGGAATTAAAGTATCCGTGCAAACAACTTTTGAAGGTACATTCTTTAAAAATTATAAAATGCACTATGCTTTTGGATATACCATCACCATAGAAAATCAAGGCAACGATGTTGTACAATTGACAGCTAGACATTGGGATATTTTTGATGCCCTAAAAGAGATGGAAACTGTGGATGGTGAGGGTGTTATCGGCAACAAACCTGTAATTAAACCCGGAAAATCACACACCTATAGTTCTGGCTGTCTTTTAGCTTCACCAATTGGGGCTATGCGAGGACATTACCATATGGTCAATTTTACATCATCTGAAGAATTTGAGGTTGATATCCCCACATTTAAATTTGCTGCCCCTTTTGCCATAAACTAGAGCGGATTCTCTTTAGAATGGATTTTCCTTTTACTACCTTTGATGGATTACTAACTCACATAATTTATCATCATGGGCAAAGGTTTTTTTCAAGTTCCAACAGCATATAACGAACCTATAAAAAGTTATGCTCCAGGCACCGCGGAGCGTGAAGAAGTACTCAAACAATACGACGAATATTATAACAGTCAAGTTGAAGTTCCATTATACATAGGAACTAAGGAAATCAAGACTGGAAATACCAAGCCAATGTCTCCTCCCCATGAGCATAAACATATCGTGGGGCATTTTCATCAAGCAGAAAAAAAACATATCGAAGAAGCTATTTCCAACTGCTTGGAATCTAGGGAAGCATGGGCAGCTCTGACTTGGGAACAACGTGCATCCATATTTTTAAAAGCTGCGGAATTGATTGCGGGACCGTATCGAGCAAAAATAAATGCTGCCACAATGATGGCGCAATCCAAGACAATACATCAAGCAGAAATTGATGCCGCTTGTGAATTTATTGACTTTCTCAGGTTCAATGTAGAATTTATGTCTAAAATCTACACTGAGCAACCAGAGTCTTCAGATGGCATTTGGAATCGGTTGGAATATAGGCCTCTTGAAGGTTTTGTATATGCCATAACCCCTTTTAACTTTACCGCAATTGCTGGAAACTTACCCGCTAGTGCGGCAATGATGGGAAATGTGGTTGTATGGAAACCTAGTGATAGTCAGGTTTTTTCAGCCAAAGTTATCATTGACGTTTTTAAAGAAGCAGGTCTTCCTGATGGTGTTATTAATGTAGTGTTTGGAGATCCGGTAATGATTACAGAGACCATTCTCTCCAACCCTGATTTTTCTGGACTGCACTTTACGGGCTCAACTTTTGTTTTTAAAGAACTTTGGAAACAAATCGGCAATAATATTCATAAGTATAAAACATATCCAAGAATTGTTGGAGAGACCGGTGGAAAAGATTTCATTATTGCACATCCATCAGCAAAACCAGCACAAGTGGCTACCGCTATAATACGGGGCGCATTTGAATTTCAAGGACAGAAGTGTAGTGCCGCTTCCAGAGTCTATCTCCCAAAATCTACTGCAGATGAGATTTTGGATTTGGTCAAAACTGACATAGATTCCTTTAAAAAACCAGGCTCTCCGGCAGATATGGGTAATTTCATTACAGCTGTCATTCATGAAGGTTCTTTTGACAAACTGGCCAAATATATTGACCAAGCAAAAGCCGATAAGAATGCAGAGGTTATTGCTGGGGGTGGTTATGACAAATCAGTGGGTTAT
This sequence comes from Flagellimonas eckloniae, assembly GCF_001413955.1. Classification (NCBI taxonomy): domain Bacteria; kingdom Pseudomonadati; phylum Bacteroidota; class Flavobacteriia; order Flavobacteriales; family Flavobacteriaceae; genus Flagellimonas; species Flagellimonas eckloniae. Next base: position 1,746,106 of record NZ_LCTZ01000002.1, read on the forward strand.
TTTATAGAACCTACAGTCATTTTAACCCAAGATCCTAAATACACTACAATGTGCACGGAACTTTTTGGTCCTGTGGTTACCATATATGTGTATGAAGATTCAGATTGGGCTAAAACATTGAAATTGGTGGATAGTACTTCAGAATATGCTCTTACCGGAGCTGTTTTGTCCACCGATAGGTATGCCATTGATGAAGCTACTAAAGCTTTGCAAAACTCCGCAGGTAATTTTTATATCAACGATAAACCTACAGGAGCCGTTGTAGGCCAACAACCTTTTGGAGGGGCAAGAGCTTCAGGTACCAATGATAAAGCTGGCTCTCCTCAAAACTTACTGCGTTGGGTATCACCTAGATTGATAAAAGAGACTTTTGTGACTCCAGAAGATTATCGTTATCCGTTTTTGGGGTAAGTTGTTAAAACCATAAGATTCATAGCCGTTATTCAGACTTTATTTTGGATAACGGTTTTTTATATAAACCCAATTCCATTTTCCTTCCGTTGTTTTACCTATAAAAACAGGGATTCTCGATCTCCAAATCAGTCTTTAAACAATATTGTTTGTAAACTTAACGTTAAGTAATTGTAAATTAAATGGAAAAATCATTACTTTACAGTCTAAGAATTAATGTAGCAGCAGATGAATTGGAGCAAATTTTACACAAAAAAGCGTATAAAACTGTTCTGCCTTAGGGTAAGGATAAAAGTTTTTGTTAGAGAATATATGGTAAAGTACCGAAATGCATATTACAGCATACTTAGCCTGTAATACGCCTAGTTTTTGAACTTCTGAGGTAGATACACAACCTTTTTGGTCTCAAAGAAATCTTCTTCAAAACAATCTTTTAGTTCAAAGACTTGAGCAGTCCTGTATTCTTTCAATTCATCGGTCAAATCCCCACCTTTGAGATATAGAATACCATTTTTTCGCTCATGAGCGGAGTCTTTTTTTACTTTCCCTTTTGTCCAATGCACAAAAGTTGGCATTGCCGCAACTGCCCGACTAACAATAAAATCGAACTGTTCATCCAAATCTTCCACTCTAGAGTGCAAGGTCTTTACATTTTCTAATTGAAGCCCATCCACCACTTCCTGAACAACTTTAATTTTTTTACCTATGGCGTCCACAAGAGTAAATTGTACCTCGGGAAACAAAATGGCCAATGGAATACCAGGAAATCCACCACCAGTGCCCACATCTAAAATTGAAGAACCTTCATTGAATTTTTGAATTTTTGCAATTCCAAGAGAATGAAGTACATGGCGCAAATACAGCTCGTTTATATCCTTTCTGGAAACTACGTTTATCCTCTGGTTCCAATCCTGATACAGTACCTCTAAAGCCCTAAAATGTTGTATTTGGGTATCGGTGAGTGTCGTAAAATACTTAGATATTAAGTCTACATTCATCCTCAATCTGTTAATTTGCCCAAAATTAATACTTTTAGACACCTTAACATCGTTTTCATATAAAGTAAGGAACTTGGGAAGTCAATTTACTTACCTTTGTAAAAAATTTATTTATGGAAAAGGATATCATCCGATTTTCAAGAAAAGACTCTGCACAATTTTTTAAAACACTAAATAAAAGGGTAAATCAATATTTTAGTGAAAACAAGATAAAGAAGACCGGGAACTGGAAGCTTCATTTAAAAACTGTAGTAATGTTTGCCGTTTTTCTTACCCCCTACTTTTTAATGCTTACATTGAACCTGCCCTTTTGGGGCTATGTCCTCTTATCAGTAACGATGGGCGTTGGAATGGCCGGAGTTGGTATGAACGTTATGCATGATGGCAATCATGGTTCATATTCAAATAAGAAATGGGTAAACAAATTAATGGGTGGCAGTATTTATATCCTTGCAGGAAATGTCTATAACTGGCAGGTACAGCATAATGTATTGCACCATACATATACAAATATTCAAGACCATGATGAAGACATGGAAGCTGGTAGGATACTCCGTTTTTCTAGACATGCCGAGTGGAGAAAGCATCATAAATTCCAACACTTTTATTCCATTTTTCTTTATGGATTGTTGACTTTTAATTGGGCCATAACCACAGATTTTCAACAGATGTACCGCTATATGAAGCGCAAACTATCTTATGGAAAACTACCAAATCCTGTAATAAATTGGAGTACATTGGTCATAACAAAGACAATATATATTACCATTTGGATTGTTTTGCCCCTGCTACTTGTTGATATCCCATGGTGGCAAATACTGCTTGGTTTCTTTATTATGCACTATGTAGCTGGAGTAATTTTAAGCGTAGTATTCCAATTGGCACATATTGTTGACGATGCTGACACTCCTCTTCCCGATGAAAATGGAACCATGAAAAATACTTGGGCCATTCATCAACTTGCCACAACAGTAAATTTTGGTACCAAAAACAGAATTGTAAACTGGTTTACCGGTGGATTAAACCATCAAGTAGAGCATCACATCTTTCCTAATATTAGTCATGTTCACTATACAAAAATCTCCAAAATTGTGAAACAGACCGCAAAGGAGTTTAATTTACCCTACAACGAATATAAAACTACAAGAAAAGCTATAATTTCGCACTTCAAACATTTGAAAGAATTGGGTAAGGAGCCAGTTCTTCAATACTAGGAAAATTTCAAATAATGAGCAACCAACTTTCTGAAAGGATTAACAATTTAGTTCCTTCAGCTACGCTAGCAATGGCTGCAAAAGCCAGAGAGCTTAGAGCCTCAGGAAAAGATATTATTGGTCTAAGTTTAGGTGAACCTGACTTTAATACACCAGATTACATAAAAGAAGCCGCTATACAAGCCGTAAATGACGGATATAATTCGTACACACCGGTAGATGGGTATGTGGAACTCAAAGATGCCATTATCACTAAGTTTAAAAGGGATAATGATATTTCATATGATCATTCCCAAATTGTTGTTTCAACTGGGGCAAAGCAAGCGCTTTATAATTTGGCGCAAGCTTGTTTAAACAAAGGCGATGAAGTCATTCTTCCTTGTCCATATTGGGTAAGTTACAGCGATATTGTAAAACTTGCTGATGGGGTTCCTGTAGAAGTAGCCACTTCTATTGATACTGATTTTAAAATGACCCCAGAGCAGTTGGAAGCTGCAATCACTCCAAAAACCAAAATGTTGTGGTACAGCTCACCATGCAATCCAAGTGGATCTATTTATAGTAAAGAAGAATTAAGAAGATTAGCCGATGTTCTTCAAAAATATCCTCAAATAGTGGTTGTAAGTGATGAAATCTATGAGCACATCAACTACGGTGTAACTGCCCACGCCTCAATGGGGGCGTTTGAAGATATGTATGAACGGACCGTTACCGTAAATGGTGTTGCCAAAGCTTTTGCCATGACCGGATGGCGAATTGGATATATTGGAGCTCCTGCCTATATAGCGAGAGCTTGCAATAAACTTCAAGGGCAAGTGACCAGCGGTGCTAATTGTATTGCCCAGCGTGCAGTAATTACAGCCTTACTCGAATCTCCAAGTCGTATTCAATACATGGTTGATGAGTTTAAAAATCGTAGAAAACTGATTTTAGGACTATTGAATGATATTGACGGATTTAAATGCAATGAACCCGAAGGGGCTTTTTATGTGTATCCTGATGTAACAGCCTTTTTTGGAAAAACATTGAATGGGAAAACCATCAATAATGCATCGGATTTTGCCATGTATTTATTAGAAGAAGCCAATGTAGCCACTGTTACTGGTGATGCCTTTGGAAATGGTAATAGTATTCGAATTTCTTATGCGGCAAGTGAAGAAGATATTAGAGAAGCAATTTCTAGAATTGCCGAAGCAGTAGGGCAATAATCCAAAATCTTAAAGAATAGAAGCCCTTTGATTTATCTGAATTGAAGGGTTTTCACTTTTTAGGTACGCTTCCAAAAATACGGGGTTAAAATAATAAGCACTGTAAAGAGTTCCAATCTCCCCAATAGCATTAAAAACCCACACCACCATTTACCTGCGTCCGGTAAACTATTGTAGTTACTAACCGGATTAAGGCTTCCTAAAGCGGGCCCCACATTACCCAAGGACGACGCTGAACCACCAATTGCCGACACAAAATCCAGACCCAAAAAACCTAAAACCAGGGATCCCACAATAAAGAACAACATATAGAGCACAAAAAAAGCAATGATATTATATACGATATGCTCAGAAACTGTTTTATTATTGTAGCGCACCGGAATGATTGCGTTTGTATGCAGCGTTCTTTTAAACTCCAAAATACCATTTTTGATAATCAACAAATGTCGCATTACCTTTATTCCCCCAGCAGTTGACCCGGCAGAACCTCCCAAGAACATCAATCCAAAAAAGAAAATAGTTAAAAAAGGAGTCCAGCCTGTAAAATCAGCAGTAACAAAACCAGTTGTTGTTACAATTGCCACAACCTGAAAAAGCGCGTGTCTAAATGCGCTCTCGGCTTTCCCTAAAACCATGGGATGAAAATCAGATACGGGAACGTTCGCATTAAAATACACCACCAATACTGCTACAATAGTAAAAAGGGCTAAAAAAATAGTATAGTATTTAAACTCTTCATCCTTCAGTATTCGTTGCACTTTACCCGTAAAAGCGAAATAACTCAATACAAAATTACTCCCTGCCAAAAACATAAATAGAATGGTAATATATTGTATCAAGGGTTGATTGTTCCAATAGGCCAGACTTGCATTCTTTGTTGAAAAACCTCCGGTTGACAAGGTTGCTAACGAATGGTTCATTGCATCAAAAAGTGACATCCCTGCCAGTTTCAAAAGAATGGTTTCAGCAACTGTATATCCAAAATAAATTAACCACAATCGTTTTGCAGTATCTGTAATTCTTGGATGCAATTTATCTCCTGCCGGTCCAGGTGCTTCTGCAGCGAACAATTGCATTCCACCAATGCCCAAAAGCGGAAGAATGGCAATCGCCAGTACAATAATCCCCATTCCACCGATCCAATGTGTTAAACTTCGCCAAAAAAGAATTCCTTCGGGCATGGATTCAATATCATCCATAATGGAAGCCCCCGTTGTGGTATAACCAGATATGGTTTCAAAAAAAGCATTGGTAACTTCAGGTATTGCCCCCGAAAAAAGATAAGGAAGTGTTCCTGAAATGGACATGATAACCCATCCAAAGGTTACAACAATGTAGCCTTCCTTACGCTTTACTTCTTTTTTATGGCCTCTTGTGTAAAACATTGCCATTACCCCAAAAAGCATCGTAACAATGGCCGCAAGCGTAATGTCTAAAGTAGCTCCATCTTTATAAACACCACTTACAAATGCCGCAATAAGCATAAAAGAGCCATTGCAAAGTAGCAATAGCCCCATAATGTGAACAATAATTCGCGTATTAAGTCCCATTATAAGAACAACTTTTCTATTCTTGGGATAGCTTTGGGCAAGCAACAAACCACCACACGATCACCTTCCAAAATTTTAAAATCTCCCAGGGCGATAATTCCTTTTCCATCTCTAATAACACCACCTATACTCGCTTCTCGTGGAAAATTTAATTCTCTTATGATTTCACCATTTACCAAGGAGGTAGCCTTTACTTCAAACTCCAAAATCTCGGCATTCAGATTATTTAAACGTGTTAGTGCCAATACCTCCCCTCTTCGTATATATCTAAAGATATTATTGGCTGCCAGAAGCTTCTTGTTGATCAAAGTATCAACTCCAATGGAATGGGAAAGCTGGAAGTAATCCATATTTTCCACTAATGCAATGGTCTTTTTAATTTTTTTTGATTTTGCAACCAAACACGACATGATATTGGTTTCAGAATTCCCAGTAACAGCTATAAATGCATCCATGGATTCCAAACTTTCTTCATCCAAAAGCTCCACATTTCTTCCATCTCCGTTAATGACCAGTGCATGCGGTAGATCATCCGCAATATCAAAGGCTTTCTCCTTATTTCGCTCTATAAGCTTTACATTAAACTTCTTGTTACAAAGGTCGCGAGCAGTTTTAAAACCAACTTTACTGCCCCCCAAAATCATTACATTCTTGATTTCTTTTTTCTGCATGCCCGTGAGCTTATAAAGCTCTTCAACACCTTCCGCAGAAGTAATGAAATAAACCTGATCTCCTTCTTTAAAGACCGTGTCCCCCCTAGGAATGAGGGTATATTGGGTTCCCATACGTTGCAACGCTATGGGCATAAAGTGAAGTTCTGGGAAAACTTTAGCAGCTTCTTTCACCATTTTCCCCACAAATGGAGCGGATTTTGGCAAGAAAACGCCAATCATTGTCAACAAACCTCCTTCAAATTCATAAGTATCGTTAAAGGCAGATTGGTTCAACAACAATTGAATTTCAGTGGCAGCAAGTTCTTCCGGAGAAATAAGTTCATCAATACCAAGTTCATCAAACTTGATAAGCTCCCTATTATCCATAAACTCCGTATTCGATATTCGGGCAATGGTTCTTTTGCACCCCAATTGTTTGGCTAGCATACAGAGCGTCAAATTAGTGGTTTCCGATGCCGTTACCCCTATAACCAAACTACAGGAAGCAACCTTGGCATCCTGTAGAACCTCTATAGATGTGGCATCACCACGCAGAACTCTAATATCTAAATGACTATCGGCGTACGACAAACTTTCTTTGTCTGTATCAATCAATGTAATTTCCTGTGCCTCATATGACAAAAGTTTTGCCAAATGAAAACCAACCTCACCTGCCCCCGCAATTATAATCTTCATTGATTAAAATAAGATGTTCCTAAATAAGTTCAATTTGTATTGGTAAAAAAAGAATAGTGGCCACAGCCTAAAAGACGAATACCTAACATAATACGGAAAAGTTTTCCTTTGTTGAGTGCAAAATTACATAATTATTTTTGTACGCCTCCCATATACCTAAGTTGTATATTTGCCTGCAAATTTTATACATGGCCCAAAAAGTAAAACCTTATAAAGATTCTGACCTTGGAAAGAAAGAGCAGGTAAGACAAATGTTCGATACAATTTCCAAAGATTACGATGGGTTGAATAGGGTTATTTCATTTGGCATTGATTTAAAATGGAGAAAGCGGGTGGTTTCCCTTCTTAAAAAGAAATCCCCAAAAACCATTCTTGATATTGCCACTGGAACTGGAGATCTTGCCATTGCGATGAAGGCCACCGGAGCCAAAAAAATTATTGGTTTGGATATTTCTCCTGGGATGTTGGAGGTTGGTAAGACCAAGATTCAGGACAAAAATCTTCAGGATACCATTCAAATGGTGGTTGGGGACAGCGAAAACCTTTCTTTTGATGATAACACATTTGATGCCGTTACGGTAGCTTTTGGTGTGCGGAACTTTGAAAATCTGGAAAAGGGACTTAAGGAAATCTACAGAGTCTTAAAACCAAAAGGAAGTTTGGTAATCCTTGAAACCTCTGTTCCTACAAAAACACCATTTAAACAAGGATACAGATTATACACAAAATACATTCTTACGGGTATGGGCAGGATACTATCCAAAGACAGATCGGCCTATGCCTACTTAAGTGAATCTGCCTCTGTTTTTCCTCATGGCCAAGAATTCAACAATATTTTGGCCAAAATTGGGTTTATAGGTATAGAGAACATGCCTCAGACATTTGGGGTAGCATCTATATATGTTGCGACAAAATAATTTGATGAAAAACGTCCTTCTTCTATTTGGCCTACTAATCTTAGTATGTCCAAATACTTCTGCCCAATTTACAAAAGACCCTATTCTGAATCTACAGACAGAGGATAAGAAACCTTTGAACTGGGGATATTACCTCGGATTCAATCAATATGATTTTCAATTTGAATATGAGAATGATTTAGGGCAAGATGTTTTGGTAGATAAAAGCTTGGGGTTCAATGTAGGTTTGATTGGCGAAATGCGAATCAATGAATTTTTAGATGTTCGATTTGAGCCAGGTTTACTTTATACGTCCAGAAATTTGGGTTTTCCAGGTTTCACATCGGAAGCTGATGCAATACGAGAAGTAAAATCGACATATATTCGGTTTCCGCTGCTCCTAAAGGCTAGTGCAAAAAGGTTCGGCAATTGGAAACCTTATATTACTGGAGGAGTTTATACCGCCATGAATTTGGGAAGTAAGGAAGATAGTCTTGATGACAACAGTAGTGGTGAATTCAGAATGAAAAAAAATATTTACGGCTATGAACTTGGTTTTGGCATTGACATTTATACCGAGTATTTTAAATTTTCACCTTCAATTCGAGGAGTTTTTGCCTTGACCGATGAACTTGTCCCCGATGATGACCCAAATAGCCCTTGGACGGGAAATATAAATGCCATGCGCACTAGGGGGATTTTTATCAACTTTACTTTTGAGTAACCAATCTCAGAACTCAGAACTCAGAACTCAGAACTCAGAACTCAGAACTCAGAACTCAGAACTCAGAACTCAGAACTCAGAACTTAGAACTTAGAACTTAGAACTTAGAACTTAGAACTTAGAAAACTACACTATCCACTTCCTCTTCGCAACTCATTTAAAAGAATACCTGTAGCAGTAGCCACGTTTAAACTTTCGGTGGTGGTAGAACCAAACTGGGGTATTGCAATTCGATTTTTAATTTTTGAATTGATTTCAGCAGAAATTCCATTGGCCTCATTGCCCAATACCAAAATTCCAAATTTGGGCAATTCTTTATGATAAACCACATCACCATCCATAAATGCGCCATATATGGGAGTCTCAGCATTGGTTAAAAACTCTTCCAAATTGACATATACAATATTGACCCTTGCAATAGAGCCCATGGTAGCCTGCAATACCTTAGGATTATAACAATCAACAGTATCCAATGAACAAATGAGGTGTTTTACCCCAAACCAATCGCATAACCTTATGATTGTTCCCAAGTTACCTGGATCACGAACTGAATCCAAAGCGACCACCCAATCCGTATTTTCAATCTTTTTAGTATCCAATACCCGGAACACACCCAAAACCCCGTTCGCATTGCTCAAACTACTCATTTGTTTCAATTCTGATTTTGAAACTAGCTCTGCATCATGAAAATCATCTTTCTCTTGAGCATTGTCAACAAATAATTTGAAAGGTTCAAACCCAGACTCCAAAAGCTCTTTAATCACTTTTTTACCCTCTACAACAAACAACCCATGTTTAGTTCGGTACTTTTTTTGCTGTAAACTTGCAACTAATTTAATTTGGTTTTTTGTAACCATCTAAATCGTGTATTTTTGATGTCTATGAGTTTTTTTTTTAGGCCTAGTGCGTAGCCAAGCAAAAATAGGATTATTGTTGCTTATGTTTACCATAATTGGCTGCAATACGCTTAAAAGGGTAGATGACGATGAATTATTGCTCACCAAAAACTCCATTTATGCAGATGATATTAAGGTATCTGATGATGACATTAAAAGCCTCATCATTCAAAAACCCAACAGCAATCTTTTGGGTTATCCCCTGCGTTTAAACTTATACAATCTTGCGAAAAAAAATCCTGATTCATCATTTCAGGATTGGTTACATCGAAAAGAAAAAAGGGAGAAACGATTAAATCGTCTACTTTCCAAAAAACAAGTCGATCGCTTGAAAGAATCCTTTGTGGTAAAAGGGGCAAGTGATTTTTTAAAAAGGGTTGGGGAATCACCAGTAACTATAGATTCTTCATTAGCCCAAAAGTCTACCGGCCGTCTAAAAGCATATTATAACAGTAAGGGCTATTTTAATAATTCAGGCACATACACCATTGTTGAAGGGAAAAGAAAAAAAAGAGCTGAAATTGACTATAAAATTTCTTTGGAGAAACCTTTCCTTATTGATACCATAGTAAAAAACATAACTTCTCCGGAGCTGGACTCAATTTATGATGTATCCATGGACCTTTCATTTGTAAAGGATGGAGAACAATTTGATTTGGCCAATTTTAACCAAGAAAGAGAGCGGTTAACGACCTTGTTCAGGAATTCTGGAGTTTATAATTTTCAGGAAAGCTCTATAAATTATAATATTCAAAGAGACACCTCACAAGTGTCAGATGATCAATTAATGGACGTGCAGTTAAATATTGAAAAACCTAGAAACGTAAATGACAGCACAAACAGTACTTATCGAGTTCACCGTCTAAAAAAAATCAATATTTACACCGATTATTTTGGTCGAAGTCAGACGGATTCTGTAAAGTCGGTAAACCATGAAAATTACACCATTTTTTATACCAACAAGCTTAAGTATAAACCAAAGGCATTAACCGATGCCGTTTTCTTTGAAAAAGATAGTATCTATAGGGATTTGGATAGAATTAGGACCTACAGGCAGATAACTAATTTAAATACGTTCAAATATCCTAATATCGAATTCATTCCAGATACTACACAGGCCCAACTTATTTCCAATATCTATTTGGCACCAAGACCTAAATTTTCGTTGAATATGGATTTTGACCTCACCCATTCCAATATTCAACGAGTGGGAACGGCATTCAGCACTACCCTAATTACCCGTAATGTCTTCGGCGGAGCCGAAACCTTAAATATTTCAGCAAGGGGATCCATTGGTCTTTTGAGTGATGCCACACTATCGGACGAAACATTTACATCTGAATTGGGAGGCGACATAAATATCACCTTTCCTAGAATTTGGTTCCCCTTAAATACTGAAAAAATAATTCCCTACTATATGCTTCCCCAAAGCAGATTTTTGGTGGGCACCAACTTTCAACGGAACATTGGTTTGGATAAACAGACTTTCAACACTATTCTTTCCTACAATTGGTCGCCTTCCGATAGTAAGAAGCATAATATAGAATTGTTGAATGTCGAGTTTGTACGAAATGTAAATCCAGATAATTTCTTCAATGTATACCAAAATACCTATAGCAATTTAAATGATATAGCTGATAGCTATGAAGACGAAACTGGGACGGATGCATTTTTTGATGATAATCAAGACTTAATTGTCCCAGATGGTGCGGATGGGTTTATTGATTATGTACTGGCGGGCAATGAACAATCTGATGATGACTTCTCTGACGTAAGAAGCATTATGGAAAGAAGGGACCGACTTACCGAAAATAACCTCATTTTTGCCAGTAATTACACGTTTACCAAAAATAGCAAGGTAGATATTACTGATAATGATTTCTATCAATTCAGGGTAAAACTGGAAAGTGCCGGTAATTTATTATCCTTATTGGAGGGAGTGGTTCCCTATAACAAAAATGACAATGAGCAACTCTTGGTATTTGGTGTTCCGTTCTCGCAATATTTGAAAACAGAATTTGATTTTATCAGACATTGGGAAGTAGCTGATTCAAAAGTATTGGCTTTTAGAAGTTTTTTTGGACTCGCCATACCCTACGGGAACTCGGAAAACATTCCATTTGTAAGGAGTTATTTTGCGGGTGGTTCCAACGACAATAGAGCATGGAATGCCTATGAACTTGGGCCAGGGAAAACCAATAATGTAAATGATTTCAACGAAGCCAATTTAAAGCTTGCCTTCAATCTGGAATACCGTTTCCCAATAGCGGGAGATGTAAAAGGGGCATTTTTTGCTGATGTAGGCAACATTTGGAATGTCTTTGACAATGAAGATAATCCAGATGCCATTTTCAGCGGATTTGATTCCTTGACAGATATTGCCTTGGGCACTGGTTTTGGCCTTAGATATGACTTTACCTATTTTGTTTTTCGGTTAGATGTTGGGTTTAAAACCTATAATCCTGCAGAAGAGTCTCAAAATCGTTGGTTCCGTGATTATAACTTTAGAAATTCAGTATTTAATATCGGTATCAATTATCCATTCTAGAGCAAATATTTTATTACTTTTGTAGCTTGTTTTAATCCAAAACCAACTAAAATTATGTCCCACAATATAAAACCGGGTGTTGCTACTGGCGACGAAGTACAAGCAATCTTTAATCATGCCAAGGAAAATGGTTATGCTCTTCCAGCAGTAAATGTTATCGGGTCAAATACCACGAATGCCGTCATGGAGACTGCAGCTGAGCTAAATTCACCAGTAATTATCCAATTTTCAAATGGTGGAGCACAGTTCAATGCCGGAAAAGGACTGTCAAATGAAAATCAAAAAGCTGCCATATTAGGAGCTGTTGCAGGAGCCAAACACGTGCATCAAATGGCAGAAGCTTATGGTGCTACGGTTATATTGCATACAGACCACTGTGCTAAAAAATTATTGCCTTGGATAGATGGCCTTTTAGATGCTAGCGAAGAACACTTTGCAGCAACTGGAAAATCATTGTTCAGCTCGCACATGATTGATTTATCTGAAGAGCCTATTGAAGAAAATATAGAAATCTGCAAAGGCTACTTGGCTCGTATGAGCAAAATGGGTATGACCTTAGAGATTGAATTAGGTGTAACTGGAGGAGAAGAAGATGGTGTGGACAACACAGATGTAGATAGTTCCAAACTATATACCCAACCTGAAGAAGTGGCATATGCTTATGAGGAACTATCAAAAGTAAGCCCAAAATTTACTGTAGCTGCAGCTTTTGGTAATGTACATGGAGTTTACAAGCCTGGAAATGTTACCTTGACTCCGAAAATCCTGAAGAATTCCCAAGAATTTATTTCGGAAAAATATGGTGTTGAACATAATGATATTGACTTTGTTTTTCACGGAGGGTCAGGTTCCACCGTTGAAGAAATCAGGGAAGCAATTGGCTATGGAGTCATTAAAATGAATATTGATACGGATTTGCAATATGCTTTTCTTGAAGGGGTCAGGAATTATATTCAAGACAAATCATCATACCTTCAAGGGCAAATAGGAAATCCTGATGGTGACGATAAACCAAACAAAAAATTCTATGACCCAAGAGTTTGGCTTCGCGAAGGAGAAAAAACTTTTGTCGGGCGCTTGAAAAAAGCTTTTGAGGATTTAAACAATATCAATACCTTATAAATATCCAAAAAAAGCCGTTTTAACTTAAATTTGATTTTATGTCGTCTTGGTTTAAAAGAAAAGAAAAAGGAATACAAACAGCTACTGAGGAGAAGAAAGACACCCCCAAGGGACTTTGGTATAAGTCTCCTACCGGAAAAATTGTTGAGTCCGAGGATCTGGCAAAAAATTTCTATGTGAGTCCAGAGGACGACTATCATGTTAGAATTGGCAGTAAGGAATACTTTGAAATTCTTTTTGATGACAATAAATTCCGTGAACTTGATGAAAAGCTATCTTCCAAAGATCCTTTGAAATTTGTGGATACTAAAAAATACTCTGAGCGCTTAAAAGCGGCCCAACAAAAAACTGGCCTTAAGGATGCTATTAGAACTGCCGTAGGAAAATCTATGGGAAAGGAAATTGTAATAGCCTGTATGGATTTTAGTTTTATTGGAGGTTCTATGGGAAGTGTTGTGGGTGAAAAAATTGCAAGGGCCATTGATGTAGCCAAAAAGAAGAAAGTTCCATTTTTGATGATTTCAAAATCTGGTGGAGCCCGAATGATGGAAGCTGCTTTATCTTTAATGCAATTGGCAAAAACATCTGCGAAATTGGCACAATTGGCTGAAGCGAAAGTTCCTTACATTTCATTGTGCACAGACCCTACTACGGGCGGTACAACAGCTTCATATGCCATGTTGGGAGACATCAATATTTCTGAACCTGGTGCTTTAATCGGTTTCGCAGGCCCTAGAGTTGTAAAAGATACAACGGGAAAGGATTTACCGGACGGTTTTCAAACTGCAGAGTTTTTAAAGGAAAATGGGTTTTTGGATTTTATCTCCCATCGAAAGGATTTAAAGCAAAAAGTTAACTTATACCTTGATTTAATACAGAATCAACCCGTTAGAGTATAAAAAAAGCCTGCCATTGCAGGCTTTTTATTTTTTCCTTCCTTATTTCTTCAGAAAACGTCTTAAGAACACCTCTTCCTCTGTACCATCAGGTTGGGTCAATATTCCTGTGGCATCACAACTTCCATCACCAAAATCCAAACTAGCGGTATTATCGTTCCTTGAAATTTCCAAAATTCCACTAACAATAAACCTACAGGACAATTCCCTTCGCAGCGGTTCGGTAATCTCTTTAACAAAAACATTTCCCGCTCTTCCGGTATACGTTCTTTTGCCCGTGATCAAGAATACATTATCTCCCCAAAAACCTGAACCATACCCTTCAATCCATTCACGGGTTCGGGTTCCGGTGAATGATGCCGTATCACCTTCGGGCCATGTAGCGGCAAAAGAGGCATTGGCGGTAGCTTGCGGGTTTTCGTTCTCATTGGAACGCACACGTAAAATATCAGCAGATCCTTCTACAGCTACACCATTAAATGTAAAATTCTCCAAATTGAGGGCAATACTTTTAGATGCCGCTTCCATATCTTTTGCATAACTTAAATTGATGATTCCACTCAACACATTGCCGTTGGGAAGTTCACAACCTTCTCCAAAATCAATTGTTTTCTCTCTTGTAGTATCTGTCACTACCGTAGTAATAGTAACACAATCTGGAAGATAATCAGATGTATAAACTCCTTTTGAAGTAAGCGAAATTTCGTCGGCAGCATATACATCCTCGGCAACTGCGGTAACCTCTTCAGAAATCATTTCAGCTTCATCACTAAACTGTAGTTCCGTGGATGATATTACTTCATTGCTTAACAATTCTTCGGTATCATCTCCTTTATCACTACAAGAAACAGCGGTCAAAAGTAAACCCCCAATTAGCATTGGGGCAATTCTCATAAAGTTCAATCGTTCAAAATTCTTTTTCATAATAATCAAATTTTATAGTTTGTTTCTTTGACCTTTGGAAAAACAAAAGGTTTAATAAAACGTTAAAATTTTTAGTTCTAAAAAAAGAAGTTATCTTTGCGCGCTGATTGATAGACAATCATATACATAAAAATCATTTAAATAAATATTGGAATGTATCTAACAAAAGAAGTAAAAGCCGACATCTTTAAAAAACATGGCGGTTCTGAGAGCAATACTGGCTCTACGGAAGGACAAGTTGCCTTGTTCACACATCGTATCAACCATTTAACACAACACCTAAAAAAGAACCACAAAGATTATAATACTGAACGTTCTTTGGTGAAATTGGTAGGTAAAAGACGTAGTCTTTTAGATTATCTTAAAAAGAAAGATGTTGTAAAATATCGTGAGCTTATTAAAGAGCTAAATATTAGAAAATAATAATTTATTGGGGGAAGCTTTTGCTTCCCCTTACTTTTACAAAGTCCTCTACAGAGGCAACACAAAAAGCTACATTTTAGTTTTTCATTGGTCAACACAACAACACAACCCGACCGTCAGGAAGACGGCAGACCAAATGTTTAACAAGTCCTTCTTTTTATGAAGGCAAGACACAATTTTATGATTCCAAAAACTTTTAAAGAGGTCATAGACCTTGGTGACGGTAGAGAGATTTCTATCGAAACTGGAAAATTGGCAAAACAGGCCCACGGTTCTGTTGTTGTACAATCAGGCAAGTGTATGTTACTATGTACAGTTGTATCCAATTACAAACAAAGCGATGTAGACTTTTTACCGCTTACGGTAGATTATCGCGAAAAATTTGCTGCCGCTGGGCGTTACCCAGGTGGTTTTTTTAAACGTGAGGCTCGCCCTAGTGATGGCGAAGTATTGACCATGCGTTTAGTAGATAGGGTTTTACGTCCCTTATTCCCAAAAGATTATCACGCTGAAACGCAGGTGATGATTCAATTAATGTCCCATGACGAAGATGTAATGCCAGATGCAATGGCAGGACTAGCCGCTTCAGCAGCTATTCAACTTTCGGATTTTCCATTTGAATGTGCCATCTCAGAAGCTAGGGTTGGTCGTGTTAATGGTGAATTTATCATTAATCCCACCAGAGAACAATTAAAAGAGTCTGATATTGACATGATGATTGGTGCTTCTGCAGATTCTGTAATGATGGTAGAAGGAGAAATGGAAGAGATTTCTGAAGAAGAAATGACCGAAGCCATCAAATTTGCACACGAAGCAATTAAAGTTCAATGTGCAGCGCAAATACGATTGGCCGAAGCCTTCGGAAAGAAAGAAGTACGGGAGTACGAACCAGAAAGAGAAGATGAGGATTTGGCCAAAAAAGTACATGACCTTACTTATGATAAGGTTTATGCTGTTGCTAAAGCAGGTTCTGCAAAGCACGAGCGTAGTGCCGCTTTTGATGCCATAAAAGAGGAAGTAAAAGCAACTTTTTCTGAGGAAGAATTGGAGGATTTTGGTGATTTAGTCTCAAAATATTTCTACAAAGCTGAAAAAGCAGCTGTAAGGGATTTAACCCTTAACGACGGTTTACGATTGGACGGTAGAAAAACTGACGAGATTAGACCAATCTGGTGTGAGATTGATTATTTACCCTCTGTTCACGGTTCTTCCATTTTTACAAGAGGAGAAACCCAAGCATTGGCCACTGTAACTCTAGGAACTTCTAGGGAAGCCAATAAGATAGACATGCCATCATACGAAGGCGAAGAAACATTCTACCTACACTATAACTTCCCTCCTTTTTCAACTGGGGAAGCAAGACCAATACGTGGTACTTCCCGTAGAGAAGTAGGTCACGGAAACTTGGCGCAACGTGCATTAAAGGGAATGATTCCTGAAGATTGCCCATATACCGTAAGAGTTGTTTCTGAAGTATTGGAATCTAATGGTTCATCTTCCATGGCAACGGTTTGTTCCGGTACCATGGCCTTGATGGATGCAGGTGTTCAGTTGAAAAAACCGGTTTCGGGTATCGCAATGGGATTAATTTCTGATGCTGATTCAGGAAACTATGCAGTTTTATCCGATATCCTTGGTGATGAAGATCATTTAGGAGATATGGATTTCAAGGTAACTGGAACTGCTGATGGTATCACTGCATGCCAGATGGACATCAAGGTAAAAGGGTTATCCTATGAGATTTTAGTGAAAGCATTGATGCAGGCTAAAGAAGGTAGACTTCATATCCTTGAAAAATTGACCGATACCATCTCTGCCCCTAATGCAGAAGTGAAATCATATGCTCCAAAAATTATTACCAAAATTATTCCTGGAGAATACATTGGTGCTGTTATTGGTTCTGGAGGAAAAGTGATTCAAGAGCTACAAAAAGAAACTAATACAACTATCGTTATTAACGAAGACCCCGATACTGAAGAGGGTATTGTTGAAATACTGGGTACAGGTCAAGAAGGTATCGATGCCGTTATTGCAAAAATTGAGGCATTGATGTTCAAACCTGAAGTTGGTAGCGTTTACGAAGTAAAAGTTATCAAGATGCTAGACTTTGGCGCCGTTGTTGAATATGTTGAAGCTCCTGGAAATGAAGTATTGCTTCACGTATCCGAATTGGCATGGGAACGCACAGAAAATGTTTCCGATGTGGTAAACATGGGAGATGTCTTTGATGTGAAATACTTTGGTCTTGATCCAAGAACTAGAAAAGAGAAGGTTTCCAGAAAAGCACTATTACCAAAACCTGAAGGTTATGTAGAAAGACCACCACGTAATGATAGAGGTGGAGATAGAAGAGGTGGTGACCGTAGAAGAGGTGGCGATAGAGATAGAAAGCCAAGAAGGGACTAAAAAGTTAGTCTAAACAATATGAACAAACCCCAAGATTTTTTCTTGGGGTTTTTGCTTTTATGAAAAAAAAAGCAAATAAATTTTATCAAATTGTAACTTTTTGAATTTTCCTACGTATAACCTAATGAGCTTCGGTTCACAAACTTAATAGAAGGGAAATTAAATGAGACAGTTAAAAATTACAAAACAGGTTACCAATAGGGAAACTGCTTCGTTGGACAAATACTTACAGGAAATCGGTAAAGTTGATTTAATTACTGCCGATGAAGAAGTAGAATTGGCACAGCGTATCAAGGCAGGAGACCAAATAGCCTTAGAGAAATTAACTAAAGCCAACCTCAGATTCGTGGTTTCTGTTGCCAAGCAGTACCAAAACCAAGGATTAACCCTTCCTGATTTGATAAATGAAGGAAACTTGGGACTTATCAAGGCAGCACAACGCTTTGATGAAACCCGTGGGTTTAAATTTATTTCATATGCCGTTTGGTGGATTCGTCAATCCATTCTTCAGGCACTGGCAGAACAATCGCGTATTGTACGTTTGCCTTTGAATAAAATTGGTTCCATAAATAAAATCAATAAAACTTTTGCCTTTCTAGAGCAAGCACACGAACGTATTCCATCTGCAGAGGAAATTGCCAAGGAATTGGACATGACCGTTGAAGATGTTAAGCAATCCCTGAAAAACTCTGGTCGTCATGTATCTATGGATGCACCCTTAATTGATGGTGAGGATTCCAATTTGTATGATGTATTGCGAAGTGGAGAATCTCCAAATCCAGATAAGGATTTGTTGCACGAATCTTTACGTACGGAGATTGAGCGAGCTTTGGAAACATTAACACCAAGAGAAGCGGATGTTATCCGTCTTTACTTTGGTTTGGCAGGGCAACATTCAATGACCTTGGAAGAAATTGGTGAAACTTTTGATTTGACCAGGGAACGTGTTCGTCAAATAAAGGAAAAAGCAATTAGAAGACTTAAGCATACTTCAAGAAGTAAAATTTTGAAGACATATTTAGGGTAATCGATACGATTATCGTCACAAATTACAGTTAAACAAACCTTAAATTTGTTTTTTGGCAAGAAAGTTGTAATTTGTAATCCTACAACAGTTTATCATGACTGTTCGTTTTTTGATTGATGAATAAACTCCGGCTGATTACCGGAGTTTTTTCATTTATACCCTGTCCAAAAATTGGACAGCTATTGTCAGAACTGCCTGTTAAAGTTTCTCAAACGGCTATCCATATCCTATTTTTCATCGTAAATATTAAGGGCTGAATATTAACTTAAAATTGAAGAAGATGAGTTTTAGTATAGAAATTAGGTTTTTAGGCGGGCTGACACAAAGTCAACAAACAATTTTTGACGATGCAGCGCGTAGATGGCAAGAGATTATTACGGGTGAATTGCCTAGTGTACAACTGGCAAATGGAGATATTATTGATAATGTTAGGATTGATGCCCAAGGTGCTGCTATCGATGGTACTTCTGGAATTCTGGGCCAAGCTGGGCCTACGCAACTTAGAGCTGGAAGTTTTTTACCCGCTACGGGTATCATGCGCTTTGACAGTGCAGATTTAGTGCGATTAGAAGCTGAAAACAGTCTTATAGATGTAATTATCCATGAAATGGGACATGTTTTAGGGTTTGGTACCCTTTGGTCTCCTCAATTTTTGAACTTGATTTCTGGAGAGGGTTCCGAAAATCCCTTTTTCGTTGGTGAAAGTGCAATACGAGAATATAATTCCCTAAACAATAATGAAAGCTTGGACTCCGTTCCTTTGGCCAATACTGGTGGAGCAGGTACTCGCGATGGGCATTGGCGTGAACTCACATTCGATAATGAATTAATGACTGGGTTTATTGATGATGGGGATAATCCAATAAGCTGGCTGTCCATTGCTGCTTTTGAAGATATGGGATATCAAGTAGAATATAGTGCAGCAGAGGCATACTTACTACCAGATCCAACAAAAATGGCATTGAAAGAGTTAAAAGAAAACAATCAATGTAAAATGTGCGATAGAAGAATACTTCGATGTGACCCTATTATACTTCCAGAATCCGCTTATCTTGGTTAACAAGATAACTGGATTAAAAATCCTTTAATGCTTTAAAGAAATACATACCATTGTAGAGAAAAAGAAACCTCTTCTAAAATGCTTATTTTTAGGTTTAAGAACCTTTTCATAGTTTATGGAGTTGAATCAAACACTTTTGTTCTTTTTTAGCGCCTTGGGCGCGTTCAACGGTTTGTGTTTGGGAATTCATTTTCTATTTCTTGCAAAACCTAATCACATTTCCAATAAGTTTTTTGGTGCATTGTTATTAATGATGAGTTTTCGTATTGGAAAATCTGTCATCTTTTATTTTAAACCAGACCTCGCTTTCATCTACTTACAAATTGGCCTTACTGCTTGTTTTTTTATTGGTCCTTTTCTTTATTTCTATATTAAATCAGTAATTGAGCCGCAAAGTAGCATCCACAGGAATTGGAAGTACCATATTCTTTTATTGTTACCCTTAATCTTAGTTGTAGGGTTCCTATATCCTTTTGAGACCAACATTCAACTTTGGCGACCATATATTATCTATGGAATTTATCTACAGTGGTTTCTCTACATAATGGCAACCGGATGGATTCTCCGTAGAGAGTTAAAAAAGCTATTTGGAAATCCAAAAAAGTTGGATATACAAAACATATGGCTTTTGAGTATCCTACTTGGAAACCTAATAATTTGCGCGGCATACTACTTCACCAATTATACTTCTTACATTTTAGGTGCACTAACTTTTTCCTTTCTTTTTTATATTCTGTTGATGCTACTCTTTATAAATAAAAGAAAGAATGTCAACCTCTTTGTTTCCAGTCAAAAATATGCCGATAAGAGAATAAGTGATGATGAAGCGGACAAGCTCATAGAACGTTTAAACCATCTTATGAAAGTGGATGAACCATTTAAAAATGCCAACATAAAATCTTCAGATTTGGCAAAAAAGCTACAGATTACAGTTCATCAATTATCACAATTATTAAATGATAATCTAGGCAAAAGTTTTCCCGTTTACATAAATGAACATAGAATAGGAAAGGCACAGCAAATGATTGAAACCCATTCCAATATCACCTTGGAAACCATTGGATATGAATGCGGATTTAATTCAAAATCAACATTTTACACAGCTTTTAAAAAACTTTCCGGTACTACACCGGCTAAGTATAAAGAAAAGCTAAGAAGTTCATATTTATAAATCCGAACTTCTATTTTATAACCTAAAATCTTTAAACGACAAGTAAACCTCATATTGCTGATATAATTATCGGCAAATGAGAATTACCTTTTTTTATGTACTTGCTTTTATACTGTCCTACGGTTGCATTAATAAGGATAAAACAGAGGATAAAGGATTGGAGATTAACCTTTATACCAAAAAAGATAGAATCCTATTTATTGTTTCCAATCAGCATACTTATGGAAGCACCAAAATCAATGCGGCCAACCATTTTGCAGAAATAGTTCTTGCTTATGATGTTTTAAAACAGAATGAATACACTATTGATTTTGTTAGTCCTGAAGGTGGTGCCATTCCTATTGGCTACCTAAATACATCTGATTCCATAGAAAAACAATACCTATACGATTTTGAGTTTATGGGAAAACTCAAAAACACCCTAAAACCAGAACAGATAGATCCCTCCAAATACAAAGCGGTCTACTATAGTGGTGGAGGTGCAGCAATGTTTGGGGTTCCTGAAAATGAAAACATCCAAAGAATTGTAATGGAGATTTATGAAAAAAACGATGGCATTGTTTCCGCCATATGTCATGGTACTGCTGGACTTGTAAACCTCAAAACCTCCGATGGAAATTTTCTATATGAAGGAAAAAAGGTAAATGGGTTTCCTGATTTGTTTGAAAATATGGAGGCAGAATATTATAAACAATTTCCTTTCTCCATTGAGCAAATTATAATAGAACGTGGAGGAGATTTTAGCTATTCCAAAGAAGGTTGGGATAATTATTCCGTAGCAGATGGAAGATTGATTACAGGACAAGACCCAACAGCCGCGGTTTCAGTAGCGGAAAAAATAATAAAAGCTTTAGAAAACATTAAAAAATGAAAAAAACATTGACTTTAATCCTGCTGTTCGTGGGAACATATTTAACGTATTCGCAATCCGATATTGAAAATATAAACAAAACGCTCTATGATTATATCGAGGGTACGGCCAATGGCGAACCGGAACGATTAAAACGTGCTTTTCATGAAGATTTCAATCTCTATTTTGTTCAAAATGATTCCCTAAAAGCATGGTCGGGAAAGCAATACATAGCCAACTTTAAGCCTGGTAGAAAAAGTAACCGCATAGGTAAAGTTCTTTCAATTGATTTTGAAGGAAACGCTGCAATAGCAAAGATTGAAATTTTAACGCCGGGCAGAAAACGTATCTATACAGATTATTTAATGCTGTTAAAGATAGATGGCCATTGGAAAATTATACATAAGTCGTTCACCTTTAAAAACTACCCCGAATGAAAATTCAAAAGCCAAAGAGCAGATTTCTATCTGTGTTCATTTCATCAATTCCTGCAGAAAACAAGATGTCCCAAAAAAGTTTTTTAACCTTGCTCTTTCTATCAATAAGCACAATTGTATTCTCACAGTTATCCAATGTAGAGGAACAACGTATTGATAGTATTTTTAGTGAATGGAGCAAAAACAATGGTCCAGGTGTTGCAGCTGGCTTAATGTTCGGCAATGACATCATCTATAAGAAGGGATTCGGTCTTGCCCAAATTGAAAGTGAACAACGAATAACCACACAAACCAAATTCCAGATTGATCATTTATCCAGGCAATTTACTGTTTTGGCAATTCTTATTTTGGAGCAACAGGGAAAACTATCATTCACCGACCCTGTTCAAAAATATATCCCAGAACTTCCAGAATATGAACATCTTTTAACCATTTCACATCTGATAAATCATTCCAGTGGTCTAAACGATTACGGAATGACCAAGGTCATTTTACGCAAGCACGAAGATGATGTATTTACCCATGGGGATGCCCTTGATTTAATCAAAACCCAGAAAGAACTAAACTTTATACCAGGAACAGCTTTTTCTTATATCGTTTCGCTGACTGAGCTTTCCCTGTTGGCAGAGGTCGTGGCAAAAGCCTCTGAACAAACCCTTTCAGCATTCACAAAGGAGCACATTTTTGGGCCACTACAGATGCAAAACACCCATTTTGTTGAAGATTATAATACCATTATTTCAGATTTTGCAAAATCCTATCAAGTAGAAGATGAAAAAACGAAATTGAAAGTCATCAATCAGAGTAATGCTGGCCCCACCAATTTGTATACCTCCGTGGATGATTTGTTCATCTGGTACAAAATATTCAACAGTCCGTCCAATAGTACATTCACAGAACTTATAAAACAATTGGACCAACCTGTCAAACTGGAAAACGGGAACACATGTAATTCTTCATGGGGAATAATGACATTGGGTAGGGGGTTTTTTCATAAAGAACGTGGGCTTCCGGCCTACTGGCAATATGGGCTTTCTGGAGGATATGCCACAAATGTTTTCAGATTTCCTGAACAACAACTTATTTCCTTCGTACTGGGGAACAATAACCGATATAATGGAATGCCAGCTATGTCAATGGCTTATCATTTTTTAGAAAATAAATTTCCAGAACCTAGGGAAATTGATATCAACACCATAAAATCAAGAAAAATATCCAGGTCCCAGCTTAAAAACTATGAGGGGCATTATTGGAATTCGGACCGTGGAATAGCACGAAAAATCTTTACACGTAATGATACACTTTATTATGCACGTTTGGAGCAAAATCAGGGGGCAAGAATGATTCCGCTAAAAACCAAGGAAAAGTTCCAGTTACAAGTAGAGAGTGATGACAAAATATACTTTTCCTTTAAAGAGATAGAAGGGCAAACAGCTTATGATATTATATTGGGGGAAAGTGACCCATACCCCTATATAAAATATGAGCCAATCGTATATTCAGAGGAAAACCTCAAGTTGTATACCGGATACTTTTATGCCAAAGACCTAAGGATTGTTTACCATTTTGACATTGAGGATGGAAAACTTCAAACAAAAAGACCAGATGGAACTGTAATTAGGTTTGATCCCGTCACCAAAGATGTTTTTAGAGGAAATCGAGGGTCTTTTGGGGGTATAAGATACCATAGAGATTCCGATAATGTCATCATAGGATTTTCCATTCATACAGTTGGGATCCAAAATCTTCAATTTAGAAAGATTTAGTGTTGATTATACTCTAAATCTCTTTTGGTAATTGGCGCTCATTCTGAATGAACCGTTTCATTTCGCTACTTTTGTAAAATACTTCACAAAAGAAAACTATGAGCACAAAACTGGTAGCCCCTTCCCTATTAGCTGCTGATTTCGGAAACTTACAACGAGATGTTGAAATGGTCAACCAAAGTGATGCGGATTGGCACCATATTGATGTTATGGATGGTGTTTTTGTTCCCAACATTTCTTTTGGAATGCCAGTGATAAAATCCATTGCCCAACATTCAACAAAAATATTGGATGTACACCTAATGATTGTTGACCCGGATAGATATATAAAAGCATTTGCGGATTTGGGTGCCAATTATCTCACGGTGCATTACGAGGCCTGTAACCATTTGCACAGAACTTTGCAAGCCATAAAAAATCAAGGGATGAAAGCCGGGGTCGCGTTAAACCCACATACTTCCGTTCATTTACTGGAAGACATTATCCAAGATATAGATTTGGTCTGCGTTATGAGCGTGAATCCTGGTTTTGGAGGTCAATCCTTCATTGAAAACACCTATCAAAAAGTAAGTGAACTAAAGAATTTAATCGAAAAGAAAAATTCAAATACCCTTATTGAAATTGATGGCGGGGTAAACGCAACTAATGCCAAAAAATTAGTGGATGCCGGAGCCGATGTCTTAGTGGCGGGTAGTTTTGTCTTTAAAAGTGAAAATCCAACAGAGACCATCAAAAAACTTAAAGAACAGATTGCTTAATGCAGAAATTTGATGTTATTATTGTTGGAGGGGGTCCCATTGGTATTGCCTGTGGTCTGGAAGCAAAAAAACAAGGGCTTTCTTTTTTAATTATTGAAAAAGGACCTATTGTAAATTCACTTTTCAACTACCCCATAAACATGCAGTTTTTTTCTTCTTCTGAAAAACTGGAAATTGATGACATTCCCTTTATCAGCAAAGAAGCCAAACCCAAGCGTAATGAGGCTTTGGAATATTACAGGAGAATTGTTACTTCCAATCAACTAAACATACACCTATTTGAAAAAGTGACGAAGGTTGTAAAAAGTGATGGCTCTTTTTCCATAACAACGGATAAAAATCAATATGTATCAAAAAATATTGTAGTTGCCACTGGCTTCTATGATATACCCAACAATCTAGGTGTTCCTGGTGAGGATTTGCCTAAAGTCTCCCATTACTACAAAGACCCACACTTTTATGCGAGTCAAAAATTGGCTGTAATCGGGGCGAGTAATTCGGCTATTGATGCCGCTTTGGAATGCTATCGTAAGGGAGCGGATGTCAGCTTGATTATTAGAGGGCTTGAAGTAGGCCAACGTGTAAAATATTGGGTACGTCCAGATATTATAAACCGGATTGAGGAAGGAAGCATAAAGGCCTATTACAATGCCCAGGTAAAGGAAATTAAGCCTACCCAACTCCTCATTGATACTCCAGATGGCCCATTGACCTTAGAAAACGACTTTGTTCTGGCACTTACAGGTTATATGCCCAACTTTGAATTCTTGGAAAAACTGGGCATACAACTTTCGCTAGATGAAAAGCGGTTGCCCAGTTATGATCCAAAAACAATGGAATCCAATATTGAAGGGCTCTACCTTGCCGGAGTTATCTGTGGAGGAATGGAAACACATAAATGGTTTATTGAAAACTCCAGAATCCATGCCCCTATCATCATGAAGTCCATTAAAACCAAAGCAGAATAACAAAAGGTCTTCCCTTGTATTAAATACGCTTTTAGGAGTAAGGTTAATGATAAAAACCCTACTTCTACTATATAAGGCATCAAAAACGAGAAAATGACCAAGCAACTACATTTAGCGGCCCAATACTTGGCTACTGTGGCAAAAAGCTTTTTAGAAGCTAAAGCAGATGATAGCCATACCAATCTAGGGTTTTCTGTTGAAGAAAAAAGTATTCAAACTTGGCCATTGGATGAGGCGGACACAAAACTTTGCCTAAACTATGAGCAGTTTTCACTGGAGTGGAAATCCCACGAAGGCAATTCCATTTTACTAGATGGAAAAACGGATGCAGAAATAGTAAAATGGTTAAGTCAGACTTCCAAAATACTTGGGTTTGAAAAGCCATACCAATTTGACTTACATTACGAAATGCCCTATAGTACGAATCCAACCGATAAATTTGAAAAGTCTGATGTAAAAGAGTTGGTTGGGTTACGAACACTGGCTCAAAATGCATTAAAGTCATTTATTGAAAAAGAACAATTGACTTCAGATATTCGCATTTGGCCGCATCATTTTGATTCTGGTGCATTTTCGGCAATGGATAACTCAGAGAAATCTGTTGGCATGGGGATGGCTATTCCCGATTCTATGGTTAATGAGCACTATTTTTATATCAGTGGATACAAAGGACATGATAGTTTGGACACCTCAACTTTTGAAAACCTATCGCATGGAAAATGGCTGAATGAAGGCTTTAAAGGTGCTATTTTACCAGCTTCAAAAGCAAATGAAGAAATTGCCGTTCAATTTTTTATCGAAGCTTTTCAAGAACTAAAATTGTGACGACAATAAATGAAAGAGCCCAAGTCTTATGAGTAAACTTGGGCTCAATACAACTAAAAAACCTAATCATCAATCAAAAAACAGTTCATGCCCACTCTTTTTTAGGCAATCCCATATATATTAGATGTGGTATTAAAAAAAAACTTGCGCGCGAAATAAAAAAAGTCTGGAAGCTTGGCAACCAGACCTTTCTGAATAAAATTTATGTAACTATCCACCAACTTTTATAGTCGGACAATATGTTATTGGCGTGGAGGAGGTGGCCTCATTGGGTCTCGCCCATCGCGTTCAGGCCCCATTGGTTCATGTCCATCACGCTCAGGCCGCATTCGGTCGGGTCCATTGCGCTCCGGCCCCATTCCATTTCGGCCATGGTTTAAGGCTCCGGACAAAATAGCTTCAAGTTTACTCTTTTGTTCTTTGTTACAAACCTTTTCAATCTCTTTGAAGTAATTAAAAATCTCTTTTTCCCTTTTTCTACTCAATTCTCCAATTAAAACAGTAACGGAATCCAACTCTTTATCCGTAAAATCAATTTCCCCCAATTTGTTAAAAAGATATTTCTTTAAGCCCATTGAACGGTTGTCTATATTTTTCATCTTTCTATGGTGTCGCTCATCTATATCCTTAAATTCCTTTTTTTGATTTTCATCAAAGCCAAGCTGTTGGGTTATAAAAACCCGGGGAGGTCTGCTTTGCCTATCTGGTTTATCTAAAAGTAGGAACAATAAAATACCGTTCATGACCACTAAGAAAATCAACAAAATAATAATGGGTAGATTTTTCTTCATTGCCGTTTAATTTAAGATTGATTCGCTTTCGGATTGTGAAAAACCATAGGTCTCCGCAAATGTCTGCAACTCCTGTTGCTTATTGGACGAACGATATGAGTACACTGCCACTATGTTCACAGCAGCAAAAAGCAATAACATGGCAATCTGGTATTTTGGAGTAAACCAATTTAAGACATCAGGTCGCTGTTTTTCAACAGTAACTTGAGAAAGCTTATTCAAAACCTTATCCTTAAAAAAGGGAGGCGTATTGACAGCTTCAATTTTAGAAGCCGAGTCAATAAGTTCATCAATTAATTCAGGTGTAAATTTTTTATCATTCATGACTTTTAGTATGATATGTGCTTAGATGCTATCAAAAATTAAAACTTGCGCTACCAACCCTCTTTTTTGTAAAATTTTGTTAAAATATTTTTTAAGTTCTTTTTTGCCCTAAATAATAAGGATTCAATTGAGGAAACACTTTTCTTGGTAATTTCACTTATTTCCTTATAGCTCAGTCCATCTATTTTATGTAAGGTAAAAACCACTTTTTGAGATTCTGGAAGCTCATTTATTGCTCTATACAGTGTCTCATTTCTTTCTTTGTTCTCCAATTGAACACCCGGATGATTATACTCTGTGAAGTACGAAGATTTATCAACCGGAATTGCATTCCCTGTTATGGACTGCATAAAACCAAAACGTTTTTTTGTATTCTTTTTTCGTATAAATTCCAAGCTTTTATTTACAGATATCCTATAAATCCATGTGGATAGCTTTGAATTGCCCTTAAACTTATCAATGGAATTATATATTTCTATGAAAACCTCTTGGGCAACATCTTCGGCATCTTCCATATTGGGCACAAACGATAGGCAAGTATTGAAAACCCTCGATTGATACTCATCCAACAACCTATTATAGGCAAGCTGTTTTTGCTGCTTAAGGTCTGATAAAAATTGTTTATCCTCCAAAAATCTATTTGGTTAATGCAAGTGCAATTTAGCAGGAATTTTAGACATTCCCTGAAATTGTGTTTCCATAAAAAAATAACTCTTACGCAAGTTTTTTGAAAAACGTACATCTAAACTTAAAAGCAAAAACAATTTATCATGAAAAACAGAACTTTTAAATTAAGTATATACTTGGGTGTATTTGCATTACTGGCTTCATGCCAGATTAAGGCCCAGCAACAAGATAGAAACTCCGAAAGAAAACAACCACCATCCTTTGAAGAGCTTATTGAAATGATGGATGAAAATGAAGATGGAAAACTTTCCAAAAAGGAAGTCAAGGGTCCATTAAAAGATGATTTTGACAAAATAGACCTTAATGAAGATGGATTTATCTCTGAAGAAGAACTTGAAAAGGCTCCAAAACCTGAAAGACGAGGTGGCCCCAACAGAAATTAATAACTAAAACCCCTTAATTAGATGAAAACGAATCCAATTTTAATAATAGCTCTGGCTTTTTTCACTGTATTTGCATCATGTTCAGATGATGCCGATGATTTGAATGAGGAGGAAACAGGAGATACGGACGATATAGCATTAACTGAACTGCCTGCAGCTTTTGCAGAGTTTAATAGTGATGCAGTAGATGTTTACCTCTCGGACAATGGTACAACTATTACTATAGAAACAACAGGTTTGCCCAACCATGATACAGTCTACTGGGGTGAAAACAATGATGGCTATATTGAAGAACCAGATGTAAGACTTACCCCGTCAATTATAAGCAGCAACAATAACGCTGTTACCATTACTGTTGATGCTGTTCCAGATATAGATGGTAGTACCGTACAGACAGAGTTAGGCACAATAGGAATAGCAATAAGTGGTTCTTCCCTATTCAATGATCAAGAAGGAGCAGGTCCCTTGGATGAAGCCGCCGCGAGTTTGGATTGGACCGGTGCACATATTGGGCCAGGGGTTTACCACTATCACCTTGAACCAAAAGCATTTTCTAACGACGATGATAATTTAGTTGGTATATTATTAGATGGTGTATTTATTTATGGAAGAAGAGATTATCCTTCAAATGAGTATCCAACAGATTTAGACGCATCAGGAGGGCATTTTGGACCTACTCCACATAATCCAGATGGAGAATATCACTATCATATAATAAATGAGATATACTCGACCACAGGTTCTTACGTTATTTTTGCCGGACCCTATCAAGGATATTAAATGAAGAAAATTACCAAAATATCTTTAGTATTGCTTGCAAGTATTGTTCTGTTTTGCTGTGAAAAAAAATCGCAGCTTAAAAAAGAAAGTATTGCAAACGAAAAGACAGTAATTGCAAACATTGAGGTTTTAAAAGACAGTCTTGTTCTAAACGGAAATGAAGGTAATTGGTATTACAAAGATCAACTTTTTACCGGTTATGCGGTAAAATGCCATAAGAATGGTTCGCTACGGCAAAAAGTTGGTTTTTATAATGGAAAAAAAATGGGAGTTGCGAAAATATGGTTTCACAATGGGATTTTAAAAGTTGAATCCCATTACAATAAAAATAAGCTTGTTGACAGTTACAAAGCCTGGTGGAACAATGGTGTCCTAGCTTCTGAGGCCAATTATGAGAATGGTAAACTCCATGGTATTGAGACAAAATGGTATGAAACAGGTCAATTGTCCAAAGTAAGAAATTTGGTGAATGGAAAGGAACAGGGCTTGCAACAGGCTTGGCTTAGAAATGGAACATTGTATGTAAATTACGAAGCAAAAAACGGAAGAATTTTTGGCATGAGACGTGCCAACCTATGTTATCAATTAGCAGATGAAAAAGTTGTTTATACAAAAAATTAGCGGACTTACTTGTTTCTGTCTTGTCATGTTTATAGGTTTTATAAGCTGTAAGAAGGAAATCAAGAAAAAAAGCATCAAAATCGTTGAAACCAGCCGAGTTGAAAACTTACCCTATTACGATGACGAATCCTTTACCCCAAAATGGATAAAACCTGGTAGCGATGAACAAAAAAACTTTCATAAAATACCAGA
Source organism: Flagellimonas eckloniae (assembly GCF_001413955.1). Classification (NCBI taxonomy): domain Bacteria; kingdom Pseudomonadati; phylum Bacteroidota; class Flavobacteriia; order Flavobacteriales; family Flavobacteriaceae; genus Flagellimonas; species Flagellimonas eckloniae. Next base: position 1,776,311 of record NZ_LCTZ01000002.1, read on the forward strand.
TTTTGAGTTCATAAATCAACTAGGGGATACCATCACTAAAAAAACATTTGATAATAAAATATATATCACCGACTTCTTTTTTACAAGCTGTCCTGGCATTTGCCCCAAAATGACCAGCAACATGATTAAAATACAGGAGGAATTTAGGAACGACTCTGAAATTCTACTCCTCTCACATTCCGTAACCCCATCAATTGATTCAGTTTCCGTTTTAAAGGAATATGCAGATGGCTATGGCATACTGGACAATAAATGGCACTTGGTTACCGGAGACAAGACCGAAATATACAATTTGGGCAGGAATCATTACTTTGTTGAGAATGATTTGGGAGAGCCTAAGGGAGTTGATGATTTTCTACACACAGAAAACTTTTTACTGATTGATAAAAACAGTCATATCAGAGGCATTTATAATGGTCTGAACAGGGCGTCAATGACGCAGCTGATTATAGATATTAAAGCTCTAAAGAAAGAGGAAAATGGGAGTTAACCTAAAATTATTCTTTTAGGGAACTACAGTTTTTCCATTTTCAACCCTAAAGATTTTTAAGGGATTTTCAGTTTTTAATTCATCCGGAAGGAGGGAATCTGGAAAGTTTTGAAAACAAAAAGGTCTTGTAAACCTTGTAATTGCAGCAGTACCTACGGAGGTCATTCGTGCATCAGTAGTAGCCGGAAAAGGTCCCCCATGCACCATGCTATGACACACTTCGACACCCGTGGGAAAACCATTGATCAATAATCTTCCAACTTTTCTTTCCAAGATTTTCAATAAATCTGAATACTCACGAAGATCCTCCTCAGTTCCATGAACCGTGGCGGTTAAATGTCCTGTCAAATTCTTGGCGATCGCAAGTACTTCTATTTTGTCTTTTGCATGAACCAGCAAGGTTGAAGGTCCAAAAACCTCTTCCTCCAATTCCATGTCCTTTAAAAAATTAGCCGCGGTAACTGAAAGAACTTCGGCTACTCCTTGAGTGGGCATCTCTTGTTGTTTTCCCGAGGAAACCAGAGTAACGGAATCCTTGGATTTGAGTTTTTCAAGGCCTTTTGTATAGTTTTTATGTATAGATTCCGATAGCATTGTTGCCGATTGCGACAAGGAGATTGAGTTTTGAAGCTTTTGTTCAAAATCCCGAACCTTTTCTGAATCCTGCAAAATTGTTAAGCCCGGGTTGGTACAGAATTGACCAACTCCTAATTGAACCGAATTTGACAAGCCTTCTGGCAAGGCTTCTTGATTATCTTCCAGAGCTTTTGGAAGTATAAAAACGGGATTACTACTTCCCATTTCTGCATATACCGGTATAGGTTCTTCTCGTTTTGCTGCCTCATCAAATAGCGCCTTTCCTCCTCCATAGGATCCCGTAAAGCCAATAGCTTTTATCAATGGATTTCGAACCATTGCCAATCCTACATCATTAGAAACTCCTTGAACCAAAGAAAATACACCATTAGGCATATTGCAGGTTTTCGCAGCTTTTAATATTGCCTGCCCAACCAATTCTGATGTTCCAGGGTGCAATGGATGTGCTTTAACTACAATTGTACAACCAGCGGCCAAGGCAGATGCAGTGTCACCACCCGCCACAGAAAATGCCAACGGAAAATTACTTGCTCCAAAAATGCCCACAGGACCAAGAGCAATTTGCATTTGTCTAATATCTGGTTTGGGTAAGGGTTTTCTATCTGAGTTCGCAAAGTCTATTCTTGCATCAACCCAAGATCCATCTCTCAAAAGGGAAGCAAACAACCTTAACTGATTCGTTGTTCGTCCAAGTTCACCTTTAAGCCTACCTTCAGGAAGTCCTGTCTCTTGTCCACACAAATCAACCACATCATTTTCAATCTGGAACAATTCATCAGCAATAGCATCCAAAAACGATGCTTTTTCAAATCCGGTCTTCTCACGATATTGAACAAATGCCTTTTCTGCAAGTACAATGGCTTCATTTACTTCTGAAACGGTAGCTTCATGGTACTTCGTTTTCAATTGTTCCCCAGAAGAAGGATTCTTTGCATAAAAAACATCGGTTCCCATGGCTGAAAAATTGTTTCCAATACTATTCTTTCCACTAATCATCATATGATAGACAATAGATTAATTATTAAAAATACTATTTTATGAAATTACTCTCTTAATACACCTTTAAACAAAAACCATTCTCGTTCTGCCTAAAAGTAAGCGCCCAGTGCCATTATCCCATTGTATGAAATAATACAGGCAAACAATAGGGAAAGTACCAACACAATATTTATCCAGATGCTCGCCTTATGTTGACCCATAATTTTCTTATTGTTGATAAGGAGCATAATACCTATAATGACCAAAGGCAATACAAAGACATTAAATACCTGGGACAGAATTTGCATTTCTATTGGATTGGCTCCAAAGATCGGAACAATCAAGGCAAATAAACATGCTATTGCAGTGATTATTCTAAACTGCTTGGAATTGGTATCCAATTTTCCGGATTGATAATCAGCAACTAATATGGGAGCAATCAATAAACATGGGAAAATTGAAGATAATCCGGCGCTGAGGGTTCCAAAGAAAAATAATGTCAATGCAAATTTACCTGCAACTGGTTCCAGAGTTGAAACCATATCCAAAACATGGGTTACCGGCTTACCTTGATGGAACAAAGCGCCACATGCCACTGCCATAATGGAAGCGCTTATAGTGAAAACCAAAATAGCCGCTAAAATTGCATCCTTTTTTTGTTGTCCAAGGTTGGCTTTGGTCCAACCTTTACCTTGAACAAATAACGGTCTTGAGAGAAATGTAGCTGCGGCCATGGTAGTACCCACAAAAGCGGCCACGAGCATTTTACCACCTTTAACTTCTGGTATTGACGGAATAAGTCCTTTTGCAACCTCAATGGGCAATGGATATACCATAAAAAGGGATATTAAAAAGGATAATCCCATTATAGACACAAAAATCACCAGAATCTTTTCGAAAAACGTATACTTACCAATAAGCAATAAACCATACATTATAGCAATTACAACAATGGCAATACCTAAAACCATTTCATACTCGGACCCTCTTAACCCGGGAAAGTAGATGGCAAATATTTCAAATATAATATTAGCGGAAATCCCTAAAATACCCATCAGGGAATTCCATTGCCCAAAAGATATCCCTATTATTATTAGAATAGCAATGAGTTTCCCGCCTTTAATGTGTTTTTTAAAACCATAGAGGGCTGTGTCGCCTGAAATCAGGGCATAATTGCCATAAACGTACATTAAAACTCCAGAAAAAAGACAGCTTAGTAAGAGTACCCATAGCAATTGCATGCCATAGGTGCTTCCTGCAACAATCATTGAGGTTACGCTTCCGGTGCCAATGGTATATCCAATAGCAAAAATACCTGGCCCAAAACCTAATATTAGACCAAGTATTTTTTTTAATAGGGATTTTTTCACCTCCATAATTAAATCAAATAAGTAAACAATAGCGGTGAAAAAATAATAGAAACAATTAAGCTTTTAGTCTTTGTATTATTTCCAATGTATTTTTAACCAATTCTTCCAGACCTTTGTAGTCTTTCTTTTCCAAGATTGTCTTGGAGATTAACTTTGAGCCCATTCCAACACAGGTTACCCCGGCATCGAACCACCCTTTTAAATTACTTTCCTCAGTGCTGACACCGCCCGTAGGCATAACACTTGTCCATGGCTGTGGTCCTCTAATTGCCTTAACAAAGCCCGGTCCATATGTGGATCCCGGAAACAATTTTACAACTTCACAACCTAGTTCTTCAGCCTTATTGATTTCTGTAAGTGATCCACAACCTGGAGACCACAATACCTTTCTCCGATTGCAGACAATCGCAATATCTTCCCTAAGTGAAGGGGTAACAATAAAATTAGCTCCCATCTGCATAAACATGGAAGCTGCCCCCGCATCAGTAATTGAGCCCACTCCCATGATCATTCCAGGGAGTTCTTTTATGGCAAATTTGTTCAACTCGGAGAATACTTCAAAAGCAAAATCGCCCCTAGCCGTAAATTCCATTAACCGTGCGCCACCGTCATAACAGGCTTTTAGTACTTTTTTGCCCAATTCTATGTCTGAGTGATAGAACAAAGGAACCATCCCCGTCTCCTGCATCACTTTTACTACTTCTATTCTTGAATATTGTGCCATAAAATTTATCTAGCTACCCTTCCGGAAGCATCTCCACCCATTAATTTTTCAACTTCTGATACTGTTGCCAAATTGGCATCTCCTTTTATGGTATGCTTTAAACAGGAAGCAGCAACAGCAAAGTTCAATGCATTTTGATCATCTTCAGGATATTTTAGCAATCCATAAATCAATCCACCCATAAAAGAATCTCCACCACCAACACGGTCAACGATATCCGTAATCTGGTATTCTGCTGATTTGAACATAGTTTCCCCATCATACAAAACTCCTGCCCATGTATTATGGGAAGCAGAAATAGAACCTCTTAAGGTTGTTATCACTTTTTTAGCGCGAGGAAATTTTTTCATCATCTGCTTACAAACCGATAAGAACGCCTCCGCCTTTACGTGTTCTCCTTGAGTTGTAATATCCAATCCTTCTGGTTTGATTCCAAAATGCTTTTCTGCATCTTCTTCATTACCCAGTATAATATCACAATATGAGGTTAATTCGGTCATAATTGCTTCACGATCTCCACCATAATTCCAAAGCTTAGCCCTGTAATTAAGGTCTGTAGAAATCGTAACTCCCATTTCACTAGCAACTTTTACCGCTTCCAAACATTCATCTGCGGCACCTTGGGAAATAGCTGGAGTAATACCGGTCCAATGGAACCATTCCACTCCTTCAAAAACTGACTTCCAGTCAATCATTCCCTTTTCAATTTCCGCAATTGCGGAATGGGCTCTGTCATAAACAACTTTGCTTCCACGACTTACTGCACCGGTTTCAAGAAAATATATTCCCAAACGGTCACCGCCATAAACAATCTTGTCTACTCCTACTCCCCTTTTTCGCATCTCCATCATTGCACATTCGCCAATATCATTTTTTGGTAACCGAGTAACAAAGTCAACGGGAACACCATAATTAGCCAAAGAGACGGCTACATTAGATTCACCTCCTCCGTATACAACATCAAAACTTGATGCTTGTGAAAACCTTAAAAATCCTTGAGGTGCCAAGCGCAGCATTATCTCACCAAAAGTTACTACTTTTTTCATCTAAAATTGTATTATTTACTACTGTTTTCTATAAAATGGTTAAACGTTTAACCTATCTTTTTAAAATAAATCAAAATGGAATCATTTTGATTGTCGTAATTAAAAAATCTATATTTGCTTAAACGTTTAAGCAAATATATTAAAATTTGACAAATAAAAAAAGAACTACTATAAAAGACATCGCCGATATTTTAAAAATATCTGCTGCTGCGGTTTCCAAGGCATTACATGATGATCCACGTATTAGTTCAAAAACAAAAGAGGCTGTACGAAAGGTAGCCAAAGAACTGAATTATCAACCCAATCATTTGGCCAGTGCTTTGCGAAGGGGAAAAAGCAATCTGGTTGGTGTTATTGTTCCAAGAACAAACAGCAACTTCTTTTCTTCGGTAATACAGAATATGGAGGAGGTTTTAAACAAGGAGGGTTACAACATCATCATGACCCAATCCAATGAGTCTTTTAAAAAAGAATGCGATAATATAGATACCCTTTTATTTACCCAGGTTGATGGCATTATTGCTTCTATGGCCAATGAGACCATTAGCTTGGATTTTTATAAAAAAATAAAATCCAAAGGAATCCCGCTTATCTTATTTGATCGTGGTGAAAATGATTTGAATGTTGATTATATTGGTATTGATGATTATGCCAGTAGTCATATGATCGTTGAACATCTTATTGAACAAGGTTGCAAAAGAATTGCCCACATTGGTGGTTATAAGCATACTAGGATTTTCAACAATAGAATACGAGGTTATGTTGAAGCAATCAAAAAGAATAACTTGCCTTTGGATAATCAACTTTTAATTGAAAGTAGTCTTACCAAGGAAGATGGAAGGGCCAAAATGATTCAATTGTTGTCGTTGGATAATCGGCCAGATGCTGTTTACGTTGCTGGGGACTATGCCGCTCTTGGAGCACTGCAAGTATTAAAGGAAAACAAAATAAAGGTCCCCTCCGAAATTGCATTGGTAGGTTTTGGCAATGAACCTTTTACCTCATTAATTTCCCCTGCAATTACAAGTGTTGAGCAACATAGCTCTGAGATTGGAAAGTTGGCAGCAAAAACATTTTTAGATCGCATAAAGGAACCTATTTTAAAACAAACCTTGAACAAGATAATTCTTGATGCTGAACTTATTGTTAGGGATTCTTCTAATAGAAAGGACGACTAAATCCATAAAAACAAAAGCCCCTTTTAAAAGGGGCTTTGAAAGTATGTGTTATTTAGATAGCATCAACTGAAGGCTAAACCTCCATTGATATCATAATTAGCGCCGGTAATAAATGACGATTCATCACCTGCCAAATAAACTACCAAATCAGCTACTTCTGATGCTGAGCCCTCCCTTCTTAAAGGGGTTCCAGCAGCAACTTTAGTACGGACTTCATCTTTTGTGAAATCGTCATGGAACTTTGTGCCTATTAAACCCGGACAGACCGCATTTACCCGTACTCCCTTAGGCCCGAGTTCTTTTGCCATTGCCCTGGTAAATGTAGTCACAGCTCCTTTGGAGGAACTATATAGAGAAGAACCTCCACCTCCTCCATCTCTGGCTGCTTGTGAAGAAAGATTTACAATGGAAGCTCCTTTGCCCATTAAAGGCTCAAAAGCTTTCATAACAAAAACTGCAGATTTAAAATTAACGTTCATGACCAAGTCATAAAATGACTCATCAAATTCCTGTAATGTTTTACGGGCAAAAAGCCCTCCTGCATTACTCACTAAAACGTCTACTTTATTTCCAAAAGATTCAACCGTTCTTGCTTTTAAGTTCTCTATATCACTCAGTTTTGAAACATCAGCTTTAACAGCAATAGCATCACCTCCGGCAGCTTTTATCTCATCAACCGTCTCATTTGCTCCAGATTCGGAATTGTAATAGTTTACAACTACCTTGGCGCCTTCTTTTGCAAGTTTTACCGATATTGCCCGTCCTATATCCCTAGCTCCACCGGTAACAACTGCCACCTTTCCTTTAAATCTTTGCATCCTATCCTTAACGCTATATTCCTAACCCTTGTCCTCCACCAACTTGAATTGTTTCAGCAGTCATAAAAGAAGCATCATCACTCACCAAAAATGAAATTACTGAAGCTACGTCTTCTGGTTGCCCCAATCTTCCAAGTAAGATATTGTTCTTCCATGACTGGAACACCTCTGGTTTTGTAGATTTAATTTGAGCATGAAAGGGAGTGTCTATTGTACCCGGAGATACAGCATTCACACGAATTCCGTATTCGGCAAGATCTTTTGCCAGCGCCCGTGTTATTGCGTGTACTCCAGCCTTAGATGTTCCATAAATACCAGCGCCGGGGCCACCAGCATTCCAACCAGCAATTGATGTATAGTTGATTATTGAAGGATTCTCTCCTTTTTTAAGGAAAGGGATTGCAGCTCTTGAAGCAAAAAACGTTGAGTCAAGATTTAAGGCCATAACAAATCTGTAAAATTCAGTTGTCATATCCTCGAACCTCGATCTTCCACCCAATCCTCCAGCATTGTTTACGAGCACATCTATTTTACCGTACTTCTCTCCGATAGTATTGACATTTGAAGTTACTTCTTCTTCTTTAGTAACATCGAACCCATAATATTCAGAGGTAATCCCTTCTGAGGTGAGCTCCTCAACTCTCTTAGCCCCTTCTTCATCTTCTATTCCGTTTAAGATTACAGTATATCCATCTTTTCCAAGTCTTTTAGCCACTTGAAAGCCGATACCACCTGTTGCTCCTGTAATCAAAGCTATTTTTCCGTTTAAATTCATTATTTGTACTATTTATTCTATGTTTAAATTATCTTTTTTCTAACTGGACCAATATTTTTTATTAATATAAATATTGATAAAACACCCAACACAACTGATACACATATGGCTATAAATGCAGGTGTATATGAGTTTGTTGTGATTTGACCAACGAACCAGTTCATGATCATTGGCGACACCGCTGCTATCGTTCCTGCCAAACCGGCAAGGGTACCAACTGATGGACCTCTGAAGAGATCACTTGAAATAGTTTGAATATTACCTATTGCAAATTGAAATCCAAATAAGGCTAATCCCGCTAGGTATATAAATGCCATGAAATTATCTTCTTTCACGTATGTTATTATGCAGACAAAGGCAATTAAAATCAATAGCCCCCCAATTGCAATTGTAATTTTTCTGGAAGCATCCACAGAAAGTTTTTTCATCAATGCTCCAGTAAACATTCCACCAATTATACTTCCGGCAGCAGCCATTAAATATGAAATCCAGATGGTTTGGGTCTCCTTAATGTTCAAGCCAAATCTATCCCCTAAATAAATGGGCATCCAACCAACAAAAAACCACCAAATGGGTTCAATAAAAAATCTACAGGACAAAACTCCCCAAGATTCTTTATAACTAAGGATTTTCAATACACTCAATCCTTTTTGTTTTTTATCTTCGTTCTCTTTTACTTTATCAATTCTGTCTTTAAGAATAAGTTCTTTTTCAGCATCGGTTATCCACTTATGGTTCTCAGGTTTAGCCTTGTTTATAAAAAGCCATGGTATTACCCACAATAAGCCAACTACACCCAAGATAACATAGGTCATTTTCCATCCGTATCCAGTATATAAAAAGATAATAATGAACGGAGCTATGACATTCCCTATAGAGGCTCCCGAATTAAAAATACCCTGAGCTGTTGCACGTTCTTTAACCGGAAACCATTCTCCATTGCTTTTTACGGCACCTGGCCAATTCCCTGCCTCTCCAAGTCCAAGTAACACCCTAAAAAGAGAAAGTGATCCTAGACCCTTTGCAAATGCATGAAAGACACATGCTACGGACCAGACAACTATGGAAACTGTAAAACCCAAACGTGTTCCTATTTCATCATATAATTTTCCGGAAGCAAACTTACCTATAGCATATGCCGCCATGAATAGGTTGAGCATAAAAGCATAGTCCGAGTTGTCCATACCCAAGTCCTTGCCCATCTCTGGCCATAATAATGCAAAAGCCGTTCTGTCTATGTAATTTATAACAGTGGCTAAAAAAATAAGCATTATTATCCACCACCTTAATCCCTTTACTTTCATAATTCTAATATGTTTTTAGCACAAAAATCCTATCAGTGAGCCCAAAAATACTCTTGGAGACATCTGATCACAGTTTACAACACGACTTTAAAAGAAAATCCTTTAGTATTTGATTATTTATTGATTAAGCTTGGGTATTAGCTTTACTTGATATTATTTCCTATTTATCCTCTTCCCCTCCGGAATTGTAACAGTATTGGTACAACATTTTAAAATGAACCTTCATTTTCTCTTTTGCTGATTGTGGATCTTGATTTTTTATAGCTTCATAAATATCTTCATGCTCTTGAATGCCAATAAAAGATTGATTTGCATCGCACACGTGATATTTTTCAAAATTTGTAATAATCTCAGGTGTAATTATCAACATAAAGGTATTCATGGTACTGTTCTTACTTGCTTTTGCTATTGCCAAATGAAACAGCAAATCCTCCTCAACAGCATCCTTCCCATCCAACACTTTTTTATTGTATGCATCCAATGCTGCCCTTAATCCCTTCAAATCTTCATCAGTTCTTCTCAACGATGCCAATCTGACTGTTTTTAACTCGAGTAAAATTCGAGTTTCAACCAATGATTTAAAATCTGGGTCTTCCAGACGTAAAATATCATCGAACATCCCATTCATAGCTACTGTGCCAATATTTGCTATGAAAGTTCCGCTTTGTGGTCTTGATTTCAAAATGCCAAAAAACTCCAGTTTCTGAATAGCTTCGCGCACATTGTTTCTACTGACCCCAAACTTTTCTGACAGCATTCTCTCTGATGGCAACTTATCTCCAGGCTCCAGATTTTTATAATTTACCAAATCCCTAAGCTTGGAGATTATATTCTTCTGAACGTCTTCATTTTCACTTTTAGTAAGTATTTCAACTCGCATAAATCTCTTTAAGTTTAAATTGGTTAACCAGATTGGTAATTTAAATTTAACAAATTACATTAACAATGCACTGATTGTATTTTTTTATTATGCATATTTAGTTATTAGAGGACTATTGACCACCTTTTTATGGACAATAGTCCCCATTTTTAACCAAACTAACTCAAAAAAATACTATTAATGTTCAACCTGTAATTCATAAATTTTAACCTTGGCAAATGCTCCTTCATCCCTTGTCTGAAAATAGTTTCCTGCTTTGAAGTAATTTTCAAACACACCCCATCTTCTAATACTTGCATCGTCATATACAGCGAATTCATTTTTATTTAAAGACACTACCATTTTGCCATCGGTAACCTTGACTTCTATATAAAATTTTCCAAATCCTACTTCCTCCTCAAACGTATGACCCTTATCATCACCCCATGCTTCCTCATGCAATATTCCTTCTTGGGTGGCCGCTAGAGATTTAAGTACTTTCGTCTTGACCCTAATTTTGCCCTTATCCCAGTAAATTTTCAAAATTGGAGGGGCATTATTGTCCTTTTGTCCTATCAAATCACGTTGCTCATTGGTCAATCTACCATGAATCTGCAAAATGATAACTTTATGGTATTTTCCATTCTTGTCTCTAGACACTTCATCCATGGCCATTTTGGCTTTTAAAACACCACCTTGGGCAAAAGTCCAGTTTACATTATCATCTCCAGGAACCATCTGCTCCCTCAATTCGGACCTTGAATATTTTGTGTTAGCAGTTGTTGCTTCAGTTGGGTATGCATGGAAAACCAATGCTCCAGAAACAGAGTCATTATACATAAATGGCTTTAATGTTTCATTCATTGCATAATCCAAAATCTCCGGTGGCTCCACACTTACAGCTCCTCCTTTTCCTTTTCCTTCAGGAATGGTAACTTTCCAATGGGATAAATCAATATCAGGAAGCCTTAACTTCTTCTTTTTGCGCTTTTCAATTTTTGTCTTCGACTCTGCAACGCTACTTTTCTTTTTTTGAGAAGTAGCGTTAACAGATAGAAAAATTAGTACAGCAAATACCAATAAATCTTTTCGAAGTTTTTTCATTAAAATTGAAATTATTGGGCAATGACCTTTACATTATCTATATAGGCATCGACTGGAGTAACTGCATAAAACATTACAGCAACCTCACCGTTATCAGAAGCGGTAAATGGTATTTGAACCAATGTTCCAAAATCATCTGTAGTATCTGAGAATTTCCCTTCAGCTATAAACCCTTCATGATATCCTATATTATCTCCGATACTATCAACAGCATCTGCTCCATCGTCAAAATGTTCACCAAGTATTAAACCTACTACATTTCTTCCACCAATTGGATCGGTTCCGCTATCATCTTTAATTGCATATTGATACTCTAAAACATAATTAGCTCCAGGAGTTAGTATAAGTTCTTGATATGCATATCTGGAACTTGAAGATCTAAATTCTCCTCCAGATTGACTTGAAGACCACTTGGCTCCTCTTGTTTTGCCTCCAGTATCATTTCCATCGATATCAAAATCAGAACCATCGGAACTTGAGCCGAAAGGATTGGTTTCCCCATCTGTAAATGTTTCCCATTTCCAGAAATCCTGACCATCTTCAAAATCACCATTTATGACGGTTGAACCAGTTGTTCTTGGCATATAAATATTATCAACTGTTATAGTTGCATGATCATTTGCAGTTCCAGTAGCACCCAATTCAAAGATAATTGAATCAAACTGCGAAACTGGAGATGAGAAATCAGAGGCTAAATCAAAATCAAAGCTAGTCCATTCTCCATCTGTTAAATCTAAATCGTCTATTTCATAGTTTACCGTATTAGTACCGTCTACCAATGTTATTTTCAATTTATCGATACCCGTTGCAAAATCCGAATAAACATCAAAATGAATAACCTCAGCTCCAACACCATTATAAAATGCATCGGCAACTACAACTTCATCAGCCAATTCAACAACACCTGTATCACTATGTAGTCGTGAAAATTCAAGTAAGGTATTTCCAGAATCCAATGTTACTTCGTTACCACCTGACCCAGCAGAACCTATTGGATAGCCACTGTCCGTATAAATATTAAAAATATTATATAGTTTACCTGTTGGCGAGTCAGGAGCAATATCTATGGATTCTACCGTATGATCCACGGTTATATCTTGGGTTTTAACAATATCAGCATAACCATCTGCTTTGGTAGTAACCGTTATGGTATAATCTGCCGTAGCTTCCACGTTTGAATAATCATGGGTTGTACTTTCTCCTTGTGCTGTGGTAACGGGACTACTTCCATCACCAAAATCCACAACATATGTATCAACACCAACCGTTAGAGGTGATACGGTTACAATAGTTCCATCACCACTTGCCTCCGCAGAAAAACTGGAAAACACAGCAGTTGTAGAACTACCTGGACCAGATGAAGCCTCTGGAGCCACTCGTGTAAACTCGTCCTCTTCGTCACATGATATTATAAGCCCAATTACCAAGAGAGCTCCTATTCCTTTTTTTAATAAATTCATAATCTTATTTATTTTTTGTTTGTTTATGTCTGCCAAAGTCTGTTGTACTTGATAAAGCATAAACATTATACTTATTCTGAGACATATTACTATAGATATAACTTAATCAAGTCTTTCTATACTAATTTTAGAGTATCTACATTCTGTACCATCATATTCAATATTGAACCTCATGTTTTCTGTGTCTACACCTGTTGCAAATGAAACAGAGTATTCTACATATTCCGTAGATTGAGAAGTTAATGGAACATCTTCGCTTAAGAAGTCATCACCAGTATCTCCATCTTCAATTAAGAGCTGACCTGCAGACGTTCCAGTAGTTTTACTCACATACCAAAAAGTTATTCTATATTGCGCATCTGCAACTACACGAATAGTTTGATCAAGAAATTGTGAGGAACTACTTATTTTAGCTCCCCCATTATCCTCAGGTGGTGTTGGAGAAGAACTACCAGAATAAGAACTCGTGGTTCCTCTATCTACTCCTGCCCAAGGTGTTCTTGGGTCACATAAAAAGTCAGGACATTGAAAAGCTGCAACCAATTCGTCGACAACTTCAACATCCAAGGTAACTGTAGACGATTCTCCATTGGCATCAGATGCAGTTAAGCTAACAGGAAAAGTACCTTCTCTTTCAAAGGTGTGTGATGGATCTCTCTCCGTTGAAGTAACTCCACCTCCAAAATCCCATAAATACGTATTGGCTTCTGTGGAAAGATCAGTGAAATATATTATTGTAAATTCATCTTGATCAGCAGTATAATCAAAATTTGCCTCCGGAAATACGGTATCTGCTTTAGAACCTGTATCCGGTAAATCATCTCTAAAAAGATCAGTACCAACACAACTACCAGCAAAAATAGCTGTTAAGAGTACCAATGTTGTTTTTTGGAAAAATTTTACATTATTTTTCATAGTTTATATTTTTGAGTATTAATATCCTGGATTTTGAGTTAAAAGGCCTCCACTAATGTTAATTTCACTGGCGGGTATTGGTAACAATAATTTTCTGGCATCAAAGACATAATCCATTTCAACTGCATGGGCACTTAATACAGCTTCTGCCACACCAAATCTTAACAAATCGAACCAACGTTGGTTTTCAAAAGCCAATTCTACCCTTCGCTCAAGTAAAAGATCATCCTGCGTAATATTAGTTACAACATCTGTTAAACCTGCCCTATTCCTAACTGCTTGGAATGAACTCAAGGCAGCAGCATTGTTTGTAGATGCTCCACCTGCCATAATAGCTTCAACATGCATTAACAATACATCAGCATAACGTAAAGCAATATAATCATTTCCAGCATCACGTCCCGCACCATAACTTGGAGGTACCGTGGTTATATCGGATCCTTCTGGCAAGAACTTAATTACCTCATTGGATAGGCCAAAGGTAACATAAGAAAGTTCTGTTCTATCTCCTCCCGCCAATGCAAAATCAGCAACAAGATTATCATTAACAATATTTTGACCATCTTCTGCACCAACACGTGTGGATGAAGTAAATTCAGCTGAAAAACCTTGGCTTTCCAACTGGTTACCGGAAATATATTGAATAGCAAATATGACTTCACTATTTGCAGATGCATCATATTCCTCCTCGGTTCCTGAATAAAATACGTCATTAAAATCAGGCTCTAAAGAGAAATTCCCACTATTAACTATGTCTTCGCATAACTGCTGTGCACCGGTATAGTTAGGATTATCCTGAGTAAGATATACCTTTGCCAAAATGCCTTGTGCAGCCGCTCTAGAAGCTCTTATTACATTTGAATTATCCAAAACACTTATTGCCTCTTGCAAATCTGCAATGATTTGAGCATAAATCTCTGACTCGGGCGTTCTAATAAATGGTGTCTCTTTATCATCTGGTGACACTACTTCTGTAACCAGAGGCACATCACTAAATAAGCGAACTAGTTTGAAGTACGCATAAGCTCTTAAAAATTTAGCTTCTGCAGTATATCTTGCTTGATTACCAGTATCTGCAATATCAATAAAGTTCAAAACATTGTTTGCTCTAAAAATTACCTCGTACATAGAAGCGTAGTAATCCTCAACTTCTACGTTGTTAGCATTAACAAGATAACGGTGAAAATCAGCCTTTGAGCCTTCTGTGGTAGCGTTTCTTGTATTATCGGTTCTATGTTCTGTTAGAAGGTGCTCAAATTGCACTCCCCTATTTGTCGTTGCTTCATTTGAATTTGTAGCATCATTTACACCTTGAATGGCATCATAAATCCCCATAAGTCCAGAAAACACGTCAGCATCCGTTTGAAAGAATGAATCTACAGTAACTACAGAGTCTGGAACTGGGTTTAAAAATTCTTCTGTATCACAGGAGAGAAAAAGAGACCCTGTGAAAGCAAAAATTAGATATTTTATATTTTTCATAATATATTTTCTTTACTAAAATTAAAAGTCAATGTTCAAACCAAGTGTAACCGTTCTAAATATTGGTGTACCCGCTCTTTGTGATCCAAAAGCCCTTACATTACCATTATCATCATGCTCTGGATTAAAACCGTGATAATCATCAGCAGTGATGTAAATCAAATTCTGGCCAGTAACATAAAGTCTTACTCCATTCAATCCAATACGTGATACGATATCTTTTGAAAAGTTATACCCTACGTTTACATTACGTAGAGAAAAATAGTCTGAACTTGCTATTACATCACTGGTGACAACTTTTCTTTGAATGAAGGACACATCAGGGACAAGACCAGCTGCTACAGCCTCCTCAGCACCTGTGCCTCTAGTCGTATTACCAAACCAGTTAAAGAAGTACTCATCTCCAATATTATTTACTTGACCACCTAACTGACCTTGTACCATAAAAGAAATGTCGAAGTCGCCAATTTTAAATTCGTTCGTGAAACTGTAAATCAAATCTGGATAAGGATCCCCTAAAATGGTTTTATCCTCTTCAGTAATTAAGCCATCACCATTTAAATCTTTTACAATTGTGGCCCTTGACTCTCCATTTATTCTGTTCCAGGGACTGTCAACATACGTTGTTCTAAAAGAAGTTTCATCAAAAAGCTCTTCATCAACAACAAAACCCCAGTAAGATGAAATAGGTTCACCTATTCGGTTTATCCATTGTGAATTTCTACCATAAGTATCTGAGATCAAAGCATTGTTAGAATCACCAAAACTCAACAATTCATTTTGGTTAGTAGAAGCTATGAATGTAGAATTCCATCTGAAATTTTCAGTAACAATGTTCCTAGTTCTTAATTCAAATTCCAAACCTCGGTTCTGAACTTCTCCTAAGTTTACAATACCTTGATTAAATCCAGTTAGATATGAAACAGGGTTGTTTAAAAGCAGCTCATCACTGTTTCTTTGATAATAATCAATTGAACCTGAAATTCTATTCCCTGCAAATCCATAGTCCAAACCTATGGTTAGTTCTTTGGAAGCCTCCCATTGTAGATCGGGATTCGCAATATTAAGTGGAGAAGCACCTTGAGTTACACCATAGTTGGTATTTTGATTCAAGGCCAGGTAAGGCCATGCATTAGTTAGCGCATTTCCAACGTTAAAGTTCTCTGAACCTGTAAGTCCATAACTAGCTCTAAACTTTAAATTGCTTATCCAATCGGTATTAACCAAGAAATTTTCTTTGGCAACATTCCAACCAACTGACACTGCAGGGAAATTACCCCACTTTGAATCAACACCAAAAACCGAACTACCATCTCGTCTAAAAGATGCATTGAATAAGTACTTATCTGCAAAGGCATAATTAACTCGTGCAAAAAAACCTAGTTTGCTACGATTTGTGTTAAATTCAGTTACAATAGTATTTTCTGGATCAGCCCCATTCATGTTCTTAAGCCTATCATCCGTAAATCCACTACCTGTAATTGTGCTAAACTCAGATCTTCTTTTCTGAATAGTTGCACCTGCCAATAAATTAAGGTCATGCTTCCCAAAATTCTTACTATAATTTAAAGTGTTATCACTGATTAATCTTGTTCGATATCTATTTCTTAAAATATACTGGGACCTACTATCACCAGATTGATGATAATTTGTACCATCCCATCTTGTTTGTTTTCTTTGATCTATAGTTACACCCAAAGATGTTTTTGCCGTTAGACCATCGATAATTTCATAACTTAAGTACGTGGAACCGTATAGTTTGGTATTAAAATCGTAATGCTCTCTCTCCACATATTGTTGATACGGATTGGAGTCACCTGATGTACGAGGTCTGGCATCACTTCCATTCCCATCTAAATCCAGTTCAACCAAATGATCTTCCCAAAAGTAATCTCCGACACCAACATTTGGGTATACATCTCGATTAATAAACTGCAATGATTCTTCTGTATGGTAAATAGGCAACCAAGGTGATTGACGAATTGGATTATGAATCGACGTTGGCAAACGTCTTTGCTTTGTGTAAGAAGGAGTTACACTAACACCAAACTTAATTTTTTCGCCAATTTTTGAATTGACCTTTAAATTACCTGTATACAATTTATAATCGTCAGTAATTACAACACCTTCATCATGCAGGTATCTCAAAGATGTACTGAAACTTGTATCCTCTGTTCCCCCTCTTGCTGAAAGTGAGTGACTGGTAACATTACCTCCATCAAAGAAAACATCTTGCCAATCTCTATTTACTCCTGTTGTCGCTACTAAAAGCTTTATATATTCCGATTCTTCCGAGAGTGTCCCAGTAACTGATTGCTCCAACGCCAACCATTCATCAATATTTTTTTTGTAATCCTCACTGCCATGTGCTTGCTTAAATCCTGTGTAGGTTTGGTAGCTAAATTTTGTTTTCCCTGCTTTACCACTTTTAGTAGTAATCAAAATAACACCATTTGCACCTTCACTACCATAAATAGCAGCCGAGGCAGCATCCTTTAAAACTTCAAAAGACTCTACATCATTCATATCAAGATTTCCTAGAAAATCTGAGCTTACAACAATACCGTCAACCACTAATGCAGGACCTGAATCCGCTGCAATTGACCCAACACCTCTAATGGTAATAGTGGGTGCCCCACCTGCTTCAGCATTGGTAGCTTGAATGTTTACACCGGATACCTGACCGATAAGGGCGTCATCTACCCTAGATACTGCAATCTGATCTAAAGTTTCATTCACTACTTTGGAAATAGACCCAGTAACCGTCGATTTTTTCTGGGTACCATACCCAACGACAACCACTTCATCCAGTTCGCTAAGATCTTCAGCCATAACAATGTTTACCGTGGTCTGGCCGTTTACGATAACTTGTTGTGTAGCATAACCAATATAGGAGAAAACCAAAACGTCTCCATTGCTTACCTGAATCGTGTAGTTACCATCAAAATCTGTTTGAGTTCCCCTGGTTGTGTCAAAAACAACCACGTTCGCCCCGGGAATCGGGACATTGTTCTCATCTGATACATTACCCGACAGACTATAGTTGTCTTGGGCAAATAATTGAATATTGATCGACAATATTGCAATTAAAATTAGTTTTAATTTTAAATTCATTTGATATTTAGTTAATTTCAAAAAAAGTTGAGTTAATTAATCCTTACTGTTGAGCATTTCCGGCAAGAATAATTTTCTTTACTGTTCTACATTTTCATTAGGATTCTTAAAACACAATCTAAAATTTGCCTTCCACTTTTTAGATCTCTTAAAAACATAATAAAAATGTTAAGGTTAGTGCTTACTTCAAAAAGAAGTAAATTTTAAGAGGACAATAGTAAACTTATCCCCTTTTCATTTAATCATGGTTCCATAGTTTTAGTTTGTTAATTTCTTTTTTGGTAATCCAATCTGGTTTACCAATTTGGTTTACCAAATATATGTTATCTAAAAGTTAAATAAAAACTTAATTTGGATTTAAATGTTAAAATTTTAAGACTAGACACAATTTTGTGCCCAAAAAACACCAAGTATTTATTTTTATAGGTGCTTTTTTATCGGTTTTGCATGAAGTCTTCTCGGATTGGGCTAAAAACATCAATTAAAAACCCAGCTTCAAGGCATAGAGCACCGTGCATCACATGCGGAGGTATATAGAAAGAATCCCCCGCATTAAGTATTTTGGTTTCGTCCCCAATAGTCAGTTTAAAGGAACCACTTACCACATAAGTTACTTGGGAATGATGGTGTTCGTGCATAACACCAATTGCCCCTTTGGCAAATTTTACGTTTACCAACATTATCTTGTCATCATATCCCATAATTTGTCTTTCAAGACCTTCACCTACTGTTTCCCATGGGATTTCACTTCCTATTAAAAACTCCTTACTTGATCCAAAACTTTCCATAAAATTATTTTTTTAGTTGGCCAAAATAGTATGGCCCTGTCCAATTATATTTGTTATTTTCAATTTCCAATTCGTGCTTCTGTTCTTTTGAAGCATTTACGTTTGACACAATAAGTAATTTTGTATTTCCTTTCTCACTTTCGATTTCCACAGCAGTAAAATCCACAGTATCCAATACAACTTGAAGCGCTGCAACACTACTAGAGGCATTCACGGCAAACTCCGAAACCGGACTATATGATCCATGTGACTCGATAACGGATACAAAAACAGTATTTGAGATGTCCTTTCTTCTCACAATCAAGGCAGGATCCCTTCTTAAATTAAAGCTGGGGTCATTTGCCCCAATTCTGGCGAATAGTAATTCATCCTGAAGATTTGCGGCCATGGTTATACTATAAAACTTTTGATTGTTGAGCCAGGACAACTTTGTGTTCTTTGATTTTGGTTGCCCTTTTCCTTCCAGCCATAAATGTTGATATCCATTTGCTGCCCCTAATTGACCCAAGGTTTTGGGTACCTCGTAATCGAAGTTCACTTCCATAACCTGTCCCAGAAAATAAAAGGGAAGGTCATATTGATTATTGGTTTCGGAACTTATCTTCAATATATCCAGTATATAAGGTTTCTCATAGTCGTTATCCATGATTAAGGCAAATGTTCTGTGCATTTCCGTGCCAGGATAAGCATTCTTTTCCTTTGCGCTAATAAGTTGTAGATTTTCATCTGAGGTATCAAAAAAATGTAAAACTGAATGGTTCTTACTTCCTATTTCATACTTTCCTTGAAAATGTGAGGTCTCATTTTGAACCAAAGTATTATGGGCTATTGTCTGCTTTGCCCAAGTGGTATTCTCCTTTAGATAATTTCCTCCACCTTTTTGTTCAATATTGACAAACCTGGCCAATCCATAATCTTGAAGAACTTCATCTCCCTTTTCAAATACAGAAAATGAGAGTTTGTCATAGTGTCCATGGCTCAATCCTTGGGCAGCGTATTTAAAAATCAACTCCATATCATCCTTTCTCAAAATACCTATTCCACCTTCTGTCCCATCGGAACCATCCAATAAATTGACTGTTTTTTTGAGAAATGGCTCTGACCGTCCTTCCTTTATTCCAATAGCTATGGACAACCCTGCATCATTCAATACTACTCTATCCTGCTTTTCTGCAATACTCAATAATTGAGCATTTTCACCTCCAAAATGATATGCAATATCAACCGCAGTGACTAATTCCCTAGAATAATAGGACATTCCTTTTTGGCCATCATTTATTGGAAAGAATTCACCATCAGCATCAGTAAGGTTGAGTAAGGTCTCTACACTCTTTAATAAAACCCCATCATTATATTCAAATATTTTCAGTTCTGGTTTAGCATTATGCAATGCCTGTCCAAAAATTAAAAAGGGATACATGGCGTAGCGTTGATAATAAGGTCCCTCCGTATAGTATCCATCCGGAGAGAATGGTTCATCCAAATTGCCAAAAAAACCAATCTTCTGATCCTTAGTCTTAATGAAGCCCCCATCATTGTCCTTCATATCCTCTGAAAGGTTATCCACTTTTAAACCATATAAGGCACGGTTCAACAATTGGTCATCATCCATCACCAAAGCAATCATACCTAATGCCACATTGCCCCAAGTACTATGATTATGAACACGATTAAAAAACTGTGGATTGCCTTTTGAAATGAAATCTGCAAAAGGTTTGAACAAGTCTTTTTCCAATTTTTTCCGCTCTTTTTTGGAGAGCCAATCATAGATGCAATCGTAAGCTTGACTTGTGTATACCAACCAATTGGAATCATTCAAACATTGCCAAAACAATTTGCCCCGGGCATAAGACCGTTCTTTTGGATGCACTGGAAGTGTGGGATACATTTCTGCATATGACATCAACACATCCCTAACATATACTGCATACTTTTCGTCATCCAATATTTGAAAGAGCACTCCCGATTTTTGAAGTATTAAAAAGTTTTTTTTATGCCGCTCATGTGTATACCCTCCAGAATAATCCTTGGGAATGGGCATATGAATCCCAGTCGCAATTTCGGCATCAACTTCATCCTTTATTTTAGACAATGATGCATCAAATAAAGGAACAGTCCCTAGTTTGGCCCTAATAGCCTCAACTCCTTGTTTTGTAAGTATTAATTTGGGATGTTCCTGCGCCTGAATCAGGGTGTGAAAACAAAAAACAAAAAGCAAACAAAAAAAATGATAGGTCTTTCGATTCATATTTAGCGCATCCATTTAATTAGAGATTACCCCTAAGTTACTCCCATCTGTTGCCTTACCTATCAAAGCTGAATTCGATTTTAAGATATAGCTGATTTCAGAATCAAATGCCGGAGGCAAAGACCAGGAATTCCTTATCGTATACTTTTCATCTCCTGTTACACTGATGCTGGCACTATTAAAGAAATTGTTGTTCAATATATTGACAATGGGTTCCCCTACAACCAAATGCATTCCGACACCTTTACTTGCATTGAAAATATTATTTTTTATATCGATTACCTGAACCCCGTAAAGTGAAACTGACGCATCGTACTTGTTTCTTTTGTCATTTCCTACATTATCAAATACGCAATGATCCATTTCCAAAAATGGTCCAAAAGTACTTTCATCTTTTCCTCCCCTATGCAAGCGTAAAGCAGCACCACCAACATGCGAAAAAACATTGTTCTTCATAATCACGTATTCTGAATTATAAATTCCAATATCATCAGTTTCCTTGTCCAAAGCGATTACATTACCGGAAATCGTTTTAAATTTTGAGTTTTTGATACTGATGGTATCCGCAAAAGTGTTTTTGTAAACCCGAATCGCATCATAGGAGTGGTTCACATCTAAATTAGTAAACTCACAATCCTCTATGAACAATTTGTAATTTTTGTTCATAGAGTACTTGCTTGTTGTAATCACAGAATTACCTGTTCTATCCGGAGATTCTGCGCCATCAAAAATAAGGTCTTCTAATGATAGGCTACCTCCATTGCTAATTTCAAACAGTGATTTCTTCTCAAAAAGGATTGTGGGTTTTTGTGAATTTTTGGATTTTATAGTTAATGGATGACCAACCGCTAGGGTTTTGGTCTGAGTGTATGTTCCGTTTTCCAGTTCCAAGATGTCTCCTGGTTTTGAGTTTTTTGCGGCATCGAACAAGGTATTCAAGCCTGGGGATACTACTATTGTTTTTCCAGATGATAGTTCCACTTCAATATCGTCCTTTGGATACCAACTTACCCCTGTATTTTCTTTTGTTGCCAACTTATCGCTCAACACAGCTCCTTGGTTACCTTCCAGTTTTTTGGGAATTTTCAATCCGTATTTGTTCACCTCAAATTCCAATTCTCTCGCTGTAAAACCATTCTCCGAAATAGCGGATATATTTGGACTCAGAAGATTATTCTTAAAATCAATACCACTAATATCATCATACACCGTAAAAACATCATTCTTGTCTGGATTGTAGAAAATATTATTGGTCATGGATGAATTGATGGGAACAGCGCTTCTTTCAGCATCGCTCCCCGCACATAATTGAATATGGTCACATTCTATAAAGGTATTATTGTGGATTTCGGCATCTTCAACCTGAAAATACCTGTTTAAAGGCGAATTTGGTACACCGTTCATAACTACAAAGGCTCCGCGGAAACGATATCCCTTCAAACCAACCCCGTAATTGTTTCTAACTGTTTGTTGGCCGTTAATAACCCGAATCCCTCCTGTACTGGGTTTATTGTTACCTATAAAAACATTGCCTTCAACCAGGGTTTCATTTCCATGTCTCATGGTCAATGTTCCCGTACATTCGTAGAAAACATTATCTCGATATACATTATTATACGATTTATTGGAAATAATCTCATGCTCTCCATTACATCGGTCAAAGTAATTAGATTCCACGACTGTCATGGAATTCACCAACGAATAATGACTTGTTCCTATCCTAAGTGTTTCTCCCCCATTTGAACCCAAATTGGGTCTATGCCCAAAATAATTATGATCTATTCTATTGTTGTTCTTCTCACTTTCTTTGGTATTTAACCTAACAATCATGGTCACTCCTCTATTTCCTTTACCAACTAGGTGGTTATGGTCTACCCGATTATTGTTCCCGTAAACAGCAACCCAAGTATCCGGTTCATGACGTTCGGGATTATTATAGCGATCAATTACACATTCAGTAATCCTGCTATGATTTGCCAATGTATTCTTATCTTTTTTAAAGGAAATCACCTCAGTAGTAGGTGTGAATCCATTTTTAAAAACCAATCCCTCGACCACCAAATAGCTACCAGCCAATCTTAAATTGGAATTTCCCTCCAATGTCACTTTCCCTTTTTCCTCAACAGTAAGTGTAATGGGGTTATCCTCGGTACCATTCCCTTCAAACAGAAGCTCTGCATTTTCCCATACACCATTGGCCAGTGTAATTACATCTCCAGGTTGTGCATTAGAAACGGCTTCGTTAAATTCATCAACGGAATTAATTATTCCCGAAGATGTATTGGACTGATTGCAAGACGCTAATAGAATGGAAAAAAGGCATAAAAAAAGCTTCCTTGAAATGTTCATTTAAAAATTGGTTTACCAAATTGGTTTACCAAATATATGTATATTTACGACATTCACAAAAATATCCCTGACAAACGACCAAAATAACATATATCGGCATGAAAAATTACCAAGAATCCATTATTGAAAAATTAACCCAGGTAAGCACAGCTACCATCGCAACATGTCTATTTAAAAAAGGGTTGAAAAATCAGTTTATACAAAAAGTCCGTCCATTAAAATCCCGAAACAAAACCATGGTAGGACTCGCCTATACCTTGCGTTATATTCCGGCCCGTGAGGATTTGAATCCGATTGAAGTTTTTAGGGATCCCAAACACCTGCAAAGAGTTGCCGTGGAGGAATGTCCGGAAAACCATGTAATGGTCATTGATAGTAGGAAGAATTCGAGAGCGGCATCCGCAGGTTCCATTTTAGTGACCCGACTTATGAAAAGGGGGGCGGCAGGTATTGTAACCGATGGTGGTTTTAGGGATTCAGCAGAAATTGCAGAACTCGATTTTGCATCCTATCATGTTACACCATCTGCTCCTACCAATTTAACACTTCACCAAGCCATTTCTATTAATGAACCCATTGGTTGTGGTGATGTTGCCGTTTTTCCTGGAGATTATATTGTAGGAGACAATGATGGGGTAATGGTAATTCCTCGAAACATTGCAGAAGTTGTTGCCGATGAATGCCTTCAAATGACATTGTACGAGGAATTTGTGATGGAAAAAGTTGAAAATGGAACCTCAATTATTGGATTATATCCGTTAACCAACGATACATTCAAAACTGAGTTTGAAGCCTGGAAAGTTTCAAAGAAAAACTGATTTTATTTTTTTGGATTCGGACTCAGTTCCAACTCTAAAACGCCTCCTTTTACAATCTCATCATGGGTTATCCAATACCGTTTCAATGATTCTCCGTTAAGTTTAATTGATTGTATGTAGTTATTTTCTTTGGAATTATTCTTGGTAATTATGGTGAATTTTTTTCCAGAATAGTACTTAGAATCCAAGCCTATTTCTACCTGATCAAATACAGGGCTTGTAATCTGATATTTATTATCCCCTATTGAAGCTGGATAAATTCCCATCATGGAATACACCAACCAAGCAGACATGGTCCCCGTATCATCATTCCCAGGAAGTCCATCAGGCTTGTTCTGAAAATACTTGGTCACTAATTCCTCTACTGTTTTTTGGGTGCGCCATTCTTCACCGGCGACATAGTTAAACCAATACGGATATGCAATATCGGGTTCATTGGCCATATCAAATTGATTGTCGTCAAACACTTTTTGTAATTGGATTGTGAAGTTTTTATCACCTCCCATCAATTTTTTAAGTCCTTTTATGTCATGGGGCACCATAAAGGCATACTGCCAGGCGTTCCCCTCTATATAACCCACATTTTTTTCAAAATTGGCCCCTGCCAATGGATTAAAAGGTTCATAAAAAGTTCCATCAGAATTTCGGGGTCTTAGTAGATTATACTCCTTATCAAATAGTTTTTTATAGGATAATGACCGTTTTCTATAGGTTTTATAATCCTTCGTTTTTCCCAATGCTTTTGCCAAAACGGCAATAGAATAATCCGCTGCATTGTATTCCTGTGTTGTTGAGACCGAGCCTACATCTTCAGTTGTCAAATATCCTTTTCCCAAATAATTTTTAAGCCCGGGGCGCAATGGATTATCCTCAATTTGATTTGCACTTTTCAACATGGCCAAATACGATTTTTGAACATCAAAATCCTGAATACCTTTTAAATAGGTGTCAGCAATGACAATGCTTGCTGGGTCCCCAACCATGGTAAAGGTTTCTGTGGAGTTTAATTCCCATTTTGGCAACCAACCATTTTCGTCATACATGGCCAACATACTTTTTACCATATTTGATTGTTGTCTGGGATATACCAAGGACATGAATTGATGTAAGTTCCTATAGGTATCCCATAGTGAAAACACCGTATATCTAGTTCCAGTAGTATTCCCTATTTTCCCTGTATTTATTTCAGGATAATCACCATTAAAATCGTTCAAGGTATTGGGGTGAATCAATGTATGGTACAGTGCCGTATAAAAGTTAATCTTGTCCTCTTTTGAACCACCTTCCACTTTTACTTTTGATAGTATTTGATTCCATTCCCCAAGGGTTTCTTCATAAACGGTTTCAAGTGATTTATTGGATGTTTCTTCCTCTAGATTTTTCCTTGCATTTTCAATACTGACATAGGATACGCCAATTTTCACCTCAACTGTTTCCTGTTTACTGAAAGTATACTTGAAATACGTTCCAATGCTATCGCCAACAATCATTCTTGTGGCATTGTCCATCATTCGCGTTTTTCCATTGTAGGTCATCCATTGGGCTTCTTCTCCTTCATACTTTCTGGGTTTCTTCCAAACTCCAAAACTGTCCGCAGGCTTTGAAAATTTAGCCACAAAATATACTGGATAAGCCGACTCTGGATTGTTGTAACAAAATGCACCTACAGTTCGCATACCTTCAATTTCTGAAGATGATACGACTTTGACCATGGCACCTTCTTCATTGGTAAGCCCAAGTCCCAAATTCAAAAGGATGTTGGATTCTCCAGCGGGAAACGTAAACCTGTTCACCCCAACTCGTTTTGATGTTGTGAATTCAGTTTTGATATTGTATTTATCCAATGTATTGCTGTAATAACCCGCTTTTGCCACCTCATTGGAATAGGTTGAGCCGTATGATAAATGGTCCGTTTCCACCATGCCAGTAGTTGGCATGACCAAAATCACGCCTAAGTCTGGACAGCCTACGCCACTAAGGTTTACTTGGCTAAACCCTGTTAAGAAAGTGTTTTCATGAACATATGGGTTGGAAAGCCATCTACTATCTTTTTCCAAAACATTTTGCTTACCCGCCACATTAAAAGGTGCTATGCTAACCATGCCCCTTGGCGCGACCGGCCCAGGATATGTTGCACCGAAATTGGATGTGCCAATAAAAGGGTTTACGTAATCTGAAACTTCTTGTCCCTTTAATCCTATACTACAAAATAGCAAACAGATAATAGTTCCTGTTTTTACTCCTGATATTAATTTTAAGGTTTTAAGTATACTTTCTGACATAAATTTGCCGTATTAAACAACTATTCTTTTGATGTTTTTATGACTTCGAACTGCTCATCGGTAAGGGTGTAATCATCGAAGAATGCAACTCCGGAAGCTCCATTGTCTTTTGCGTATTGTATTGCCAATTTTAGGTCCTCAGGACTGAGTTTAGGAGTATACAATCCTGTGTGCAAATCAGTTGGTCTTCCTTTCAAATCTTCTACCCCTTGTGCCGTTGCATAGCCTATCCAATCCAACTCCTCATTATAAAAATTATAATAAATCATGGGCAATACAATATCAATATTCCATTTATCCCAACGTTGACGTACCATATAATCTGCCATTTCAGGATATGGAAAAACAGCAGCACTTAGTTTTTTATCATATTTATGAACCAAGGTATAGGCCTCATTTACTAGGGATTTTATCTCGTTCAAGCGAAAATTCTTCCACTCAATGTCTATGGCCGGATTTTCCATTTTTCTCGGGTCTTTATGATGAAGTGCCATAAATTTCTCCACACTGGCATCGGAATAATCGAAATCAAAATCCGGTAGTTCCTCCTCTTGTTTTAAATTATACTTTGGAAGCAGGCCGATGGGCAAATAGACATCTGGATAGCGTATATAGTCGAGGTGAACACTAGCAACGCCCTCAACCTTGGCAAGACCTTCAATCAAGCTTAAAATGTGTTTTCTTGCATCAGGATGACTGGGTGAAAGCCATTGGTAATAATTTACATACGGACGTTCATCAAAGCAAGACTTCCCACTCCTACTGACCATATACCAATCTGGGTGTTGCAAAGCAATGGAATCCCCCGGCCGGTTGGTGGTAAACATCCAAGCATGTACTTCCAGACCCTCTTCAGTTGCCAAAGGTGCCACCCGTGCCAACAATTTTGGATCGGCACCAGAATTTATAAGCACCGCGTCAATACCATATCCCTTCAATTTTTTGAAATGGGCCGTATACGCCGAATCCGACTTTTTATGCCCCACCGTAATCCAGTTCCAATACTTAAATTTTGGTTCTTTTATGGTTACATCTTCCACCCCAGTAGTTTCCTTTGACTTTTCCTGAGTGTTGCAAGACATCAAGCCTAGCAAAAAACAATAAACAACTATTCGTATAATCTTCATATCCAACTTATTTTGATATAAACTTTCCATCTTCTTTTACTATCAATATTTTATCCGTGAACGGACTTTTAATGCTAAGGTTCCAACCCGTACTGTGGTTTTCCAATATGGGTTCTAAAACCTTACCTTCTACCTGTATTTCTGTAGCCATCAAACTGTCTATTGAAGTAAAATAGGCTTCATGTTCTTTGAAATGTGCATTTTGAACACGGTACATCTTATATAGTTCCCATTTTATTTTTTCATCTTGAGGAATACTGAAACTATCTTGTTGCCCTACTTCATTTGATGAAAAATATACATAGCCCCATTTTTCCGGTTCATGCATATTGATAACCCCCATGGGAGACCATACCCAATTGTATTCATGTAATAGCTTCCCATGTGCGTCCTGCTTTCTTTCATAATTACCATCGGAAATTTGAAAATCCCAATTCACTCTGGAAAAATTGACTCTCCAAAATTTATCTAATGGTATATTTTTTTTAAAATATCCTTTTTTATAGACCGCCCACGGAATTGCCATCTCCAAAACCCAACCCGTGTCTGTATCATTTGGATTGTTCAGTGTTCCGTTTACTTTAACCGCAGACTTTAATCCTGAAATATTCCAATCATTTAAAACCACATTTTCATTCCGGTAGGGTTTTGTTACAAACAAGTCCCAAACAGTGTTTAGGGCATTTACCTCCAACTCATAATAATTGTGCGTATCACTATCTGGATCTATAAACACTTCAAAATCATTATTGTGAAAAATAATGGTATCCCTTATTTTTAGACTTGCCCAAACGTGGGGTTCTTCCAATTTGGCCAGAATATAGAAATAGGTGTTGTCCCAAAGCATCTTCACCTGTGTTTTGTACTTCGGTAGCTTAACGCCTTCTATATCGATAAAAGAATCAGACCAATCTGTTTTGCTCCAAGAATTATCTGAACCATCACCATCAATTTTTATTTTTTCAAGTGTTTTATAGGCTATATAACTTTTGGGCGTTGGTTCGTTTTTTGACTGGGCACAGCCAAACATTGAAAACCCAGCACACAACAAAATCAAAAACTCAAATTTTAAATTCATAGACTCCCTATTATCCTCTCACATTCAAAATATTTAATAGACCACAATCTCATCTACTGCTATTTTTGAAGGAACTCCAGCTTGGTGGTGTCCTTCCGGTATTGGGTTTACACTTTTTGCTTTTATTTTTATGGATTTCGCTACTGTTTTGTCAAAATCCACTATGTATGTAACTTTATTACGTCCTTGAATGATGCTCTGTTCCGTTTTATGGATTTCGCCCAATTTTGAGTAAGATTCCCCATTTTCCGAACCATAAACCTCCACATATTCTGGAATATAAAGACCTCCGATGGTAAACCGTAGACAAGTCATTTCCATTTTCTCAATCTTTGAGGGTTTCGCAAAAATCAAATCCACTTCCAAATCCCCTTTTATCGTTTGCCAATTGGAATCCCATCTATGGAGTTTTCCATAGTTTAAATCCACCAGTTTATCAATTTCGTCTTTTTCTTTAGGGTTCACAGCCTCTGAATGATACACTACCTTGGCACCAAAAGCCATGTGTATAGGAAAATGTTTTTCTGATATATTTCCATCCTGTTTTCCATTTAAAAAACTGGTCGCCTTTAAGGTGGCGGTGCTATCAACACTAAATTCCCCTTCATATTTGATTGAACTCAAGGTTGGTTCATTACCATCCAGGGTGTAATATATCTCCAAATCTTCCACCTCAGTTTTTAAGGAGATGTCAACAGCTCCTGTCCCAGTACCCTCATGGTCAATTTTTACATTAAAGGCACTTGTGGCATATCGTGTGCCTTGTTCATCAAAGCGTTTAAATTGATAAAGTAAACGTGATGTAAACCCTTTCCAGTTTTTATGTTTCTCCTGCGTCCAGCCATTTTCTGCAATGGCATACAAGCGCGGAAATGTCATATAGGTAAGCTTGCCCCAATCGCTGATGGACTCCGTCCATAAATTTCCTTGCACTCCTAAAACATGTTTTCCTTGTGCTTCGGTTAAACTGTCTGATACAATATTATAATAATAGGCATCTTTCAGAAAACTGTAGGCATACCCCAAATTAGGTTCTAGGTCGTCATCACCTTGTTTTAAATCGAGATAGCAATATTTAAAGGGTGTCATGATTACATCATGACCTGCTCTTGCAGCGGCAATACCTCCTTTTTCACCACGCCAAGACATTACTGTTGCATTCGGCGCTAGACCTCCTTCCAAAATCTCATCCCAACCAATCATTTTTTTATTGCGGGCATTGACCATCTTTTCCACACGCTTAATAAAATAGCTCTGTAGTTCATCTTCATTGGCAAGGTTTTCATCTTTAATTCGCTTTTGACAATCTGGATCTGCTTTCCACGCTAGTTTATTACATTCATCACCTCCAATATGGACATATTCAAATGGGAAAAGTGTTGTGACCTCATCCAACACACCTTCCACAAATTCATAAGTTACCTCCTTACCAGGGCAATAGGTGTTATCTTTTGAAACACCACCGGTCCCTACATAAAAAGGACCTCCTGTGCATGATATTTCTGGATAGGATGCAATAGCGGCCAAAGAATGTCCGGGCATATCAATCTCCGGAATTATTTCAACATAACGCTCTTTGGCATAGGCCACGATCTCCTTTATATCCTCCTGGGTATAAAAACCACCATAGGTGGCTTTATCCCCTTCTTTTTGAACAGGTCTTCCCCACCAATTGGAAACACTTTCATCAGTTACATTGTAATCCACCCTCCAAGCTCCAATTTCTGTTAACTTGGGATACTTTTTAATTTCCAAACGCCATCCCTGGTCATCTGACAAATGCCAATGAAAGCGATTCAATTTAATCTCGGCCATAAAGTCAATTACGTCCTTGATCTGTTCCTTATCAAAAAAATGACGGGAAACATCCAGCATATAACCTCTCCAGCCAAAAGCAGGTTTATCCTTTATAGTAACTGCAGGCACGCCCCAAACAACATTGGGCTGTTCTTTTGTTGAATAGAATGATGTGGGAAGTAGTTGTTTTAAACTCTGCAAAGCATAGAAAAAGCCTGCTCCCGAAGCAGCTTTTATCTGTATTTTGGTTGTATCCACTTGGAGCTTGTACGCTTCATTTTCCATGGAGGCATCAGTGCTTAAAGAAATAGTCCCTTTGTCCGTTCCTCGCTGAATTTCCGGAACCCATCTTGATACGGTTTCAAATTGGTTGAAAAACCTAGTAGCTATTTCTTGTTGCTCTTCGTTTTCAACAGCAACAATAGTATTTGCATTGATTTCAAAATATCCTTGGCCCTCTATTAAATCAGCTGGTAAAGGGGTTATGGAAATTTCGCCTAAAAGCAATTCTTTATTAGCGCATGACGCAAGCAATAAAAACCCTATAAGCCCAAATACAAATCTCTTCATAATCCTAAATTTATTAACTCCCTATTCGGTTCAGCACCTAGTACAAAATGAAGTTCTCCACCATCAATAATTTGCTGATGGGTTATAGTTAGTTGCTGATAAGGTTTTCCGTTTAAGGTAATTTCTTGTATGTAACTATTAGTTTTGGATTGATTTTCCACACTTATCTTGAATTGCTTTCCATTTTCCAAATCAATTACGGCTTCTTCAAAAAGCGGTGATGTCAAACTATAGATACCATCTGCCGGGTTTGTTGGATACATGCCCAAAGATGAAAATACCAACCAGGCCGACATTTGTCCACAGTCCTCGTTACCGCAATACCCGTCAGGTTCCGTGCTATACTGGGTCTCAATAATCTTGCGAACCATTTGTTGCGTTTTCCAGGGTTTGCCAATAGCATTGTATAAGTACGATACATGATGACTAGGCTCGTTTCCATGTGCATACTGCCCAATCATTCCCGTACTAAAAATGGGCAATTTATCCCCAGCTGTTGGGTAATAGGTAAACATGGAGTCGAGTTTCTGTTCAAAACGTTTCTTGCCTAAAGTATCTATCAAGTCATTCATGTCATGGGGTACAAACCAGAAATACTGCCAGGCATTACTTTCACAAAATTCCCTGGTATATGCTTTTGGAGAAAACGGAGAACTAAAATTTCCATCTTTATCTTTAGGGCGGAAAAATGTCGAAGAATCATCGTATAGGTTTTTCCAATTATCCGCTCTTTTTAAAAATATTTTTTCCGTTTCATTTTCGCCAAGCGCTTTGGCCAACCGGGCTATACACCAGTCGTCATAGGCATATTCCAAGGTTTTTGAAACCGACCAATTTTCGTGGTCTTCACCAGTGGGAACATAACCCAGTTCCATATACATATCTATCTGCCTTCCTTTCTCAGTCGCCGAAGCCACGCAGACCCTCAATGCTTTTTCGGCATCCATGGGGATTCCTTTAAAATAGGCATCCACAATGACCGGAACTGCATGGTAACCGATCATCATATTGGTCTCATTTCCGGCCATGGACCAAACAGGGAGCAGGCCCGTTTCATCATAATGGGATAAAAACGACTTGATTATGTCCTCGGTTTCCCTTTGATTCAATAAGGTATACAGCGGGTGTGTGGCCCTAAAGGTGTCCCAAAGGGAAAAGGTATCATATTTATTGTAGCCCTCAGCCTTATGTACCTTGCCATCTGCACCCTTATAGTCTCCATCCACATCACTGTGCAATGAAGGTGTTAGGTAGCAATGGTACATATTCGTATAAAAAAGTTCTTTTTGTGCTTTTGTCCCTTCCACCTTGATTTTTGACAAATACCTTTCCCACATATTCTTGGCATTGGATACGGTTTGGTCAAAATCCCAATGTGGCATTTCTGCTTCCAGGTTTTTACGGGCTCCCTCAATACTTGCCGAGGAAAGTGCAACCTTGACCAATATTTCCTCACCCATTTCCGTACTATAATTTGCCGCAAATCGTGTGAACTTTCCATTTACCGAAGTGGTATCTTTTTGTTCTGAATTTTGGGACAATTGTATATTTTCAAATGGCTTTGAAAACTTGGCCACAAAAAACACCCGTTGATCCCTGGCCCAGCCCGTTGATTTTCGATATCCTGAAATGGTTTGCCCATCTTCAATGGTTATCTTGGTATCCACAGGGGCATCCCAATTGAGACTATAGCCCAAATCAAGAATAAGTTGACTGTTTTTATCCTCTGGAAATGCATATCGATGGAATCCCACCCTGGAAGTGGTGGTAAGTTCTGCCTTGATCCCCGAACTCAATAAATCGACGGCATAGTATCCAGGGCTTGCTTCTTCCTTATCGTGTGAGAACTTAGAATAGGGTCGATATCTTCCTTCTTGGGTCAAGCTTTCGGTAAACCTACTGTTTAAGGGCATCAATAATAAATCATACATATCCCCTGCACCAGTTCCGGACAAGTGGGTATGGCTAAATCCGGCTATGGTTGAATCCGGCCAATAATAGCCCGCAATCCTATCCCATCCCGGAAGTCCATTATCCGGGCTCAATTGTACCATTCCAAAGGGCAAAACGGCACCTGGATAGGTGTTTCCAGGACCGTCCGTACCCGTGAATGTGTTCACGTAGCCTGTTAATTTTTCCTTTTCAGGAACCACATCTTTTTCTTTACATGACCAATGGCCAAGCAGTAAAATGAAAACTATAAGTATGTGTTTTTTCATTTCCCTTTGTCCGTTTAGTGACCTGTTACCTGGCTGTCTATTGGTATTAATTGTTCTCCTTGTACGCCGTACCAAACATTGATCATCCGAGGATTTTGACTGGGCTTGTATCGTATTGAGATGGGGTGCCACCCTTTTTTAAGTGCAACTTTTCCATAACGCTTTCGTGGACCATGATATCCGCCATTGTCGACAATCAATTCATCATCAATATAAAGCAGATTCCCTCCATCCGATCGTGTCTCAAATTCATAAACAGCATCTTTTTCTGCTTTGAAATACCCTTGGTAGATCATAGAGAAGTTTTTTTCATCCTTAAAATCACCTAGAGCAATACTGTCCACTTTTGTATAATTGCCATTAATAGGTGTTTTAATATCTTCGACTTTTTTAAATTTCCCTCGAGTGATCCATCTTTTTAAACCGCTTTCTTTTGGGGTTTTGCCGGATGCCTCTTTATAGGTTTTCTGAATTACCTTTGCTTTTTTTAAATCATTGAATTTTTCACCACGATACGCACGGGCCTTGATTTCAATCGTGTCATTCACCATAAAAGGGGCCTCATATTTTATGGCTTCTTTTGTTGGACTTCTTCCATCCAAAGAGTAATAAATTTCCACGTCCTTAAGAGGGTATGCCAGTTCCAAAGCCACTTTGGTGCTGTCCACATAAGCGATGTCCTTTTCAAGACCTTTTACGGCAGGAATGTAATAGTACACATCAAGGGCATCCAACCTACTATATTGTTTTTCCAATCTCGAATTGAACTCCCCAAAATCTTTTTCTTGCGTTGCCCATCCATTTTCTGATACGGCCAACATTCTGGGAAAGGCCTGATACTGCAATCGTTTAAAACTCGGAATCCACTCCGACCAGAGATTTGCCTGTAATCCAAGAACCCGTTCTGTTTGCTTGGGCGTAAAATAATCTGGCACCGGTTCGTAGTTATATATCTTTTCTACCGGATTACCTTCATTTAAATAGTCAAAATAATAGGCATCCGTGGTTGTAATAACAATATCGTTTCCATTGTCTGCTGCAATTCCAGGTGCTTCTGGTCTCCAACCCCGCCACCACATGACAGAGGCATCTTCTGTTAGGCCGCCTGTAACAATCTCATCCCAGCCCATTAACTGTTTTCCTTTGGATTGCAAAAACTTCTCTATATGTCTATTGAAATGTGATTGTAATTCATGTTCGTCTTCCAAGTGATGCTTCTTAATCATAACTTGACAATTGGGACATTTTTTCCAAGTCCTTATATTGACCTCATCACCTCCAATATGGATGTATTTACTTGGAAACAGTTCAGCCACTTCCGTCAATATGTTCTCCATAAACTTGTAAGTAGTATCCTCTGCCAAACAAGCGGGTTTGGTAAATACCGTATCAAAACCAGATTCTTCTCCTTCACACAATAAAAAGGGATAATTATCAATTGCGGACATAAAATGACCAGGCATATCAATCTCAGGAATTACAGTAATATTGCGTTCATCCGCATAGCTTATAATTTCCTTGATCTGTTCTTGGGTAAAGAATCCTCCGTACTTTCGCTCCCCATCCATTTCCTTAAAATTGGATTCGTCTATTTTGTACAATTCATTCTCAATGGCTCTCGTGTTACAAATCGTATCCTGGTTGTTAGGGGTTCGCCATGCTCCTTTTTCCGTCAACAATGGATATTTTTTTATTTCAATGCGCCATCCTTGATCATCAGTAAGATGCATGTGATAGGTATTCAATTTATAGAGTGCCATATAATCCAAAAATGCCTTTACTTCATCAATATTGAAGAAATGACGGCTAAAATCCATATGCATCCCTCGCCAAGAAAAACGTGGCTCATCTTCAATACTCACTGCAGGCACAAACCAATCTGAAGCTGTTTTTTTCGAACTTTCTACTGCCACTGGTAAAAGTTGACGAATAGTTTGAACCGCATTAAAAAAACCACCTTCATCCGATGCTTCTATAACTATAGAAGTGGTATTAACTTCTAATGTATATGCGCCTTGTTTTAAGCCTTCTACATTTTTAAAAAAAAATGCTCCTTCTGCCAATGTATTTTTCAATTCCAAATTGTAGTCCGCAGCTTTTTCAAACATGCTTACCAAAAAGTCTGCTGCTTTTTCCTGATTTCTGCTATCGAGGATAATCGCTGTATTTTCTTTTATTTCAAAGGAACCTTCATTGAGTTTAAAATTTAAAGGCTTTGGAATTATTGATATATCCTCTTTTTTAAATGACGGATTGGGCTTTGAGCATGAAACCGAAAAAACCAAAATAAAAATTAAAAATAGGCTATGCTTTTTCATTTTATGTTCAATTTTAAAACCTCATCTATCCCATCTATTTTTTTACTGTCCATGTAAATAAAAACACCTTCTTTTATTTGTTTGAATTTCACTCTTTTTCCGTCAAAAGTTTTTACCGAAACTATCTTTTCGTTTAGTTCCGGAATAAAGAAATAGGGTTTTGATGAAGGATTTAAAATATGCATGTACAGCGTTTTCCCTTTTCTGGTCATTGTGCCCCATTCTTGGCTTTTAATAACATTACCGCGTGTACCATAAATACTTTCTCCGTAAGTACTGGTCCACTCACCTATTTCACCTAAAGTATCAACAAATTCTGGCTGAATTTCCCCATTTGGCATTGGACCTACATTTAATAATAAGTTGCCATTTTTGCCTGCCGCATTTACAAGAAAGTGAATGAGTTGCTTTGTAGTTTTATACTTTTTGTCGTTTAAATTAAATCCCCACGCTTTTCCCATGGTGGCACAAGATTCCAATGGCAGCTGACTTACCTGAACTCCTGCACTATATCCTCCTTGATTTTCTCCCGGTAAATCGCGCTCAAAAGTTTGAATATCCTCTCCCGGTATGGGTTGAATGTGATGATTATTTGCGATTAACGTATTTGGGCTCAGCTCGTGGATTAAAGCATAAATCTCATCATAATGCCAATTGGCTTGTTTTCTGTCCCAATGTCCATCAAACCAAATACATCCTATTTCGCCATAATTTGTAAGAAGTTCGGTGAGTTGGGTTTTCATGAATTTTATATAATCTTTCCAAGCTTCTTCATCACCTTTTCTACCATTTTTATAGTCCTCTCTTGCCCAATCTAAAAGTGAGTAATAGAAATTTAATTGTATTCCTTCTTTTTTACAGGCTTCAGCCAATTCTTTTAAAGGATCTCTATCAAACCGTGTAGCATCTATAATATCATAATCTGTAGCATTGGTATCGAACATACTAAAGCTATCATGGTGTCGAGAGGTAATTGTAATATACTTCATGCCTGCAGATTTGGCTATTTTAACCCACTCCTCGGCATTAAAATCTTCAGGGTCAAAAAACTTCGGTAATTTTTTATAGGTCTCCAGTGGTATTTTTTGTTGATGCATTACCCATTCACCATCCCCTAAAACACTGTAAACACCCCAGTGAATAAACATACCAAATTTCATATCCTGAAAAGTAGCCCGTGCTTCTAAATTACCTTGGGTTGGTGTATACTCTGGCATTGGGTAATCGTAAAATTTTTGTGCATTTACTGTAAGTGTTGCCCAAAAACACATCAAAATCAAAATCACTTTCTTCATTGTCTCATTAATTTGGTATACTTAATTTTTGCTGTTATCTGTCTGTTTTATAAATATCGATGGACACATCATTGGACTGTGCTTCCCCTTGGGTAGAACGTCCTTTATTCACTACCGCTACCAATTCATCTGTAAGTTCTTTTACCAGTTCAGGATATTTGTCGTGCACATTATGTTGCTCTTCTTCATCTGCCATCATATCGTATAATTGCACTTCTGGCATTCCCATTTTTCGGGCCTTGGGGTCTTTTATATTGGACCATCCGCCAGAACCAGGATTAAGTTCCAATTTCCACTTTCCCTTTCGTATGGAAAATTTTCCATGAATCGAATGGTGTACTACAACATCATGATTGGTACTGGCAGTAGCATCGGTAAGTAAGGGTAAAATGTTAAAAGAGTCCTCACCCGCAGTATCGGGAATCTCAGCTCCTGTTATCTCCGCAACCGTTGCCATCAAACTGGTAAGACAAACCAATTCATCGTTTTCAGAATTGGGTGGCACCTTGCCAGGCCATTTGACTATAAAGGGAATGCGATGACCTCCCTCCCATATATCCGATTTGGAACCTCTAAACTGTGCACTTGGAAAATGACCCTGTTCTTCCAACTGCTTTCCTTTGGCTGCTGGATAAGAACAGCCATTATCGCTCGTAAAAAAAACCAAGGTGTTATTTGCAATTCCATTTTTCTCCAAAGCTTTTATCACCTGGCCAACTACATCATCAGTCTGCATTACAAAATCTGCATATGGTCCCATACCGCTTTTCCCTTTCCATTCTGCCGTGGGAACAACTGGACTATGGGGTGAGTTTAATGCCAGATACAGAAAGAAAGGGGCATCTTTTTTTGATTGTTCTTCGATATATTCTGCAGTATTCTTAGCCAAAAGGGGTAACATTTCCACTTCTGGCATATGGTCCACCACCTTATCATTTTGAATCACGGTTTTCATAACTCGGGAATGATGAAAACCAAAATAGGAATCAAATCCCCTGCTAATTGGTCCATTAGGAACCGTGGAACCCACGGGTGCCAAAAGCGCTTTTTTTCCATCGTATAATTTTACAGCTTTTCCACTATCGTCCACAAAATCAAATCCCAAATGCCATTTTCCGATAATGGCTGTACTATATCCTTGTTTTTTTAGTAAGGTTGGGACGGTCAATCTGTCCTTGTCAATCAATGGTTCCCGTTCGGCACCACCTGCCAAAACACCTTCTTGTAGACGACTGCGCCATGCGTAGCGTCCGGTTAGAATACCATAGCGAGTGGGTGTACATACCGAGGATCCAGAATGCGCATCGGTAAAAGTCATTCCTTCCCGAGCCAGACCATCAATATTGGGTGTTGGAATTTTACCTCTTTCAGGATTTAGCACCTGCACATCCCCATACCCTAAATCATCGCAAAGAATATAGACAATATTGGGAGCAGTTTTTGCTGCCTGCACTTTGGGTTCAACCGTTTTTTTCTGCGCACATGAAATCAAGGTAGCGGCCAAAAAAAGTACTGGAACCAACCGTTTTAAAATCATATACCTGTGGTAGTTCATATTTTTAATTTATGATAGGTTCTGGCCCCATCTCCATTTCTAAAATTCCACCCTTAACAATTTCTTGGTGTGTAATCCAAAAGCGGTCCAAGGGTTTTCCATTCAGTTTTATCGATTGGATATAGATATTGTCTTTGGAATTGTTATTTGCTTGGATTTTAAATTTCTTTCCTGAATAATAATCTTGGTCTAATTTTATTTCGATTTCATTGAAAACCGGACTTGTAATTTGATATACATTATCCCCAGGGTTTATGGGGTGAATTCCCATTGAGGCCAACACATACCATGCGGACATTTGTCCTACATCTTCATTGCCACACAAACCGTACGCGTCTGTTCCATAGGCGGATTCGCATATTTTCCGTGTCCATTTTTGGGTCAAATGTGGAACTCCAGCGGTATTTAGCATAAATGGAACATGGTGCACTGGTTCATTTGGATGATTGTAATAGTTATTCCAAAGGAAATCTTCCGGAGTATTTTCAAAGAAAGAAATAAGTTCATTTTTAAAGGCTTCCTTACCTCCCATCAAAGTTTTTAAACCTTCAATATCATGGGGTACAAACCATCCTTGTTGGTAGGGGTTGCTTTCGATACACCCCTGTCCGTGAACAGTTTTTCCTTTCCATTCCAACCAATTTCCAGTGCTGTCCTTAGCTCTAAACCAATTTACTTCATCATTCCAAATATTAGCATAGTTCTTACTTTTCTTAAAGTACTCCTCTGCAATTTCTTTTTTACCCAGAGATTTTGCAAATGTTGCCAGTGCCCAATCCGAATATGCATATTCCAAGGTTTTGGAAATGTGCTTATGGGCATATCCCAATTCACCATTTCCAGTATTGTTGACCGTATTTAAAGAATATTGAAAAGCCTTCTCTATATCATAATTCCGAATTCCTTTTTGATAAGCATCATTGATTACGGAAACGGCAGGATTCCCCAGCATACACCCCGAATAGGAATTCAACATTTCCCATCTAGGCAGGTATTCGCGTCCGCTTAACTCAGCCATCTGTAATAAGGAATTGACCTCATCATTTACCAATTTTGGGTTGATTATTGTCTGTAAGGGGAATTGCGACCGAAATACATCCCAGCCACTAAAAATGGTTCTATAGGTAAAGTCTTTGGTTTGATGTACTTTTTTATCAGCACCAATATAATTCCCATTAACATCTGAAAATGTACGTGGATCTATCATGGTATGGTATAGGGCGGTATAAAAAATAGTTTTTTCTACCTCGGTTGCCCCTGTAACAGAAATATCTTTTATAGAGTCATTCCACAAAATGTGCGCATCTTCACTGACTTTATCAAAATCCCAATGGTCAATGTCATGCTCCAAGTTTGCCTTTGCTCCTTCCTCATTTACAAATGAAATACCACTCTTTACCAAAACCTGTTCCCCTTCCGTGGTACTGAAATTGGTATAAAACCCTATATGTTTTCCTTGAAGTTCCTTTTTGCCTTCAAAAATTTGGGCATTTTCCACAGCTAGTTGATAGTCATCTTGCCTTATAAAGCGCATTTTTCGGGGCACATCAGGAATATTGGCACTCCAAAATCCATAATCCTTAAGTGGTTTACTGAACTGGCAATAAAAATAGACTGTGTAATCGGCATTTCCGGCCCCAGCACCCCAGCCTCCTCCTTCGGGTGGACATTTCATCCAACCAGAAATGGCATTTTCATTTACAACTTTGATATACTGCTCTGTGGACGTTCCTCCCACCCTTCGGGATAGATCTATTTGTATTCTGGAGCTATCATTTTCGGGGAAGGTAAAACGTATAATCCCCGCCCTTGGTGCAGCTGTCAATTCTGCTTTCACATGATAATCATCCAGCGTAACAGCATAATAACCCGCTTTTGTGACTTCTGTCTCGTGTGAAAATCGGGAACGATACCCGCCTTCGGGATTCTTGGGAAAACCTCTATTTGTTTTTAACTTCCCTGTTGTTGGTGTAACTAAAAAGTTTCCTAAATCCCCAAACCATCCCACACCACTCATATGTGTAAAGCTAAAACCCTCCAAAGTTTCGTGTTCATATGAATACCCCGAACCATTGTCACCTCCTGTAAAGGTATCTGGACTTAGCTGTACTAAGCCAAAAGGCGTGGCCGCCCCAGGAAATGTTTTTCCAAAACCATGTGTATCTTTTGTCTTTTTACCATAGGTAACCGCTCCAATAATAGGATTGATATAATCCACAGGCTGTTTTTGCTGGACACTTGGAGTACAGGAATTGGCAAAAACTACCAGCCAATAAATGGTAGCCAAAAATCCCAAATTTAATTTCCGTATCCCCATACTATTTTAATTCACATGCAATTTCCCTCTTAACCTTATATCTTTTGATGATGCCCCAATCATAATTCTAAAATCTCCAGATTCTACAACTCGTTTTAAATCTTTATCCAACATAGAGAGTTCTTCTGGTCCTATTTGAAAAGTTACTTGTTTTTGTTCTCCTGCTTTTAGCGAAATTCTTTGAAAGCCTTTAAGTTCTTTAATGGGACGTACTACTGAAGCCAATTCATCTCGAATGTATAGTTGAATGACCTCATCACCATCAATTTCTCCAGTATTCTTTACCATACACGAAACTTGGACCGTTTCGCTAGTTGCGATATTATTTTTACTGAATTCTAAATTGGAATATTCGAAAGTGGTATAACTCAACCCAAAACCAAATGGGAACAACGGTTGCCCGGTAAGATTATGGTAATTATCACCCCGTCCTGTGGGCTTATTGTTATAATACAATGGACATTGTGCTGCATCAACTGGAAATGTAATGGGTAAACGTCCTGCAGGATTTTCATCCCCAAACAGTATATCTGCCAATCCGTTTCCTCCATTTTCACCAGAATACCAAGACATTACAATACCATCTACATTGGGCTTCCAATTAGCCATAGTTATGGCACTACCACCAACTAATATAACAACTGTTGGTTTGCCTGTTTTAGCAACTGCTTTAATTAAGGCTTCTTGATGTCCTGGAAGGTCTAATAAGGCCCTATC
The DNA here is from genome assembly GCF_001413955.1 of Flagellimonas eckloniae. NCBI lineage: Bacteria > Pseudomonadati > Bacteroidota > Flavobacteriia > Flavobacteriales > Flavobacteriaceae > Flagellimonas > Flagellimonas eckloniae. Next base: position 1,818,003 of record NZ_LCTZ01000002.1, read on the forward strand.
TTGAAATTCGCCTTCGTGAATTCCTGCTACTACTACAGCAATATCACTTTGTTTAGCGATTGCAACTGCGTTGCCAATTTGTTCATCAACCATATCTTCTACACCGTAATCCCAAATCATTTTGAATTTTGCATTTCCTGCCGATTCAAAATACTCTAGTTTGATGTCGTAGGTTTTTCCTGCCTGAAACTTGAATGGTTTTACAATAGTATTATAAGATTGTTTTTGCCAGTTATCAATAAGCAACTCGTCATCCAAGTACAAACGATAGCCGTCATTTCCCTCGATACCAATATTGAAAACACCTGTTTCTGGAGCTTTTAATTTCCCTGTCCATCTTGCTGAAAACCAATCATACGGCAAATCTTTATGTGGAGAAAAGAGGGTCCAACCAAATTGAATTTTCTTATCAATGCGTTCTACTTTAGCTTCTCCACTTAATTTTATATTATCAAAATATTCTGCTTGTAAACCAACTTCTTCTTTTCCGTGTTTTGTATTTGATAAAAAGTCTGATGCAACTACTTTGTACGATTGTTCTTTAAATGGCACACCTTCTGCATATGATACATTTGCTTCCCCAATTTTATTGATTATACCATCATACACGGACACTTTATCATTACCTGGACCACTATAGCCCCCTAAACGTGCTGCTTTAGCATCATAACCAATCAATGCTACTTTCATTGATTTTTCTAATGGCAATACGTTATCGTTATTTTGTAACAATACCATAGATTTAGATGCAGCTGTTCTGGCTAATTCACGATGAGTTTTATGTCCGTTCCATTTAGCAGCTTCTTCAACATCAACATAAGGATTTTCAAATAGGCCCAATTCAAACTTCACTTTTAAAATACGCCTAACGGCTTCATCTATGGCCTTTTCATCTACCATTCCATTTTCAAAAGCTTCCCAAAACAATGGTTTATGATTGTAATTGGTTTGAAACATAACATCCAATCCCGCTTCCACGGCATCCTCTGTAGCTTCGGCATAATCTTTAGCTGTAAAATGTAATACATTGGCGCCTCCTGTTGCTCCTGCATCGGAAATCACAAAACCATCAAAACCCCATTCTTCTTTCAGTTTTTTACTCAGTAACCATTCGTTGGAAGTACATGGTGTGCCATCAACAGAATTATAAGAGGTCATTACAGACCGCGCGCCTGTTTTTTGGAATACCGTTTTAAATGCTGGAAAGTAGACTTCTTCCAATAAACGCTCGTTAAAGCTGATAGGGTAACTGTCCCGGCCCCCAGCTCCCACATTGGCCACAAAATGTTTTGGTGTTGTAATAACATCCTCCCGTTCAAAAGCTCCAATAAATGCCGATGCCATTTGCGTGGTCAAATACGGGTCTTCCCCATAAGTTTCTTCGGTACGCCCCCAACGTACATCACGTGCAATGTTTAATACTGGTGATAGAATTTGACGTATCCCTCTTGTTTTAGTCTCTTTGGTAATGGCCTTGGCTACCTTACCCACCAAAGTGGTGTCCCAGGTTGCAGCAAGGGCTATGGCTTGTGGGTATGCTGTTGCCCCATCACGTGCCAAACCATGTAAGGCTTCATTAAATGGGATTATGGGTATGCCCAAACGTGATTCTTCCAAAAAATAACGTTGAATTTCGTTGATATCCTGAGCCATTTGTTCGGCACTTCCCGTGGAACCATAATCCATGATTTGTTCTGCGGCATTGTCATTCTTTCCTTTAGATGATATTTGAAACCCGAAAATGCCGTGTTTAAGCTTGTCCTTGCCAATGCTTAAATCGCCGGGAATCATAAACATTTGCCAGAACTTTTCTTCCAGAGTCATTCTTCCCATAAGATCGTCTACACGTTCCTGTACCGAAAGTTTTGGGTTTTTATACCCTAGATTTTCATCGTTCGATTTCTTGGAACATGCCCATATGCACAAGCCTGAAAAGGTGATTATCACTATCTTTTTTAAGTACTCCAATTTTTCAATCAATTAAAATCGATGTGTATTTTGTTTTAAATCGGCATCAAAATCCTCGAGTTTTTCACGTAATTTTCTTACTACTTTAGGATTGCCTTCCGCAACATTATTTTCTTCTGAAATATCTTTGGACAGATTGTATAATTCTATTTTATCTTTTACTACGCGTAGCTTCCAGTCTTTATATCGTATAGCCTCGGCAATTGTGTCCTTATAATAGAAAAAGCCTTCTTTTTCATGAGGTGATTTTGTCTTCTTACCTGATAATAATTTCCAAATATTCTTTCCATCTATGGGTTTACCCGACATTTCACCATCGGTTAAATAAGCTATGGTAGGCAGAAAATCTATGGTAGAAGCAACTTGACTGCACACACTCCCTGCAGCTATTTTTCCTTTCCATTGAGCAATCATGGGTACACGCATACCACCTTCATACGTTTGAAATTTAAATCCTCTTAATGGCAAAGCACTACCACCACGACCGTTGTCCAATTTCCATGGACCATTATCCGAAGTATAGATGACCAGCGTAGTATCATCAATGCCCAAAATTTCCAAAGTCCTTAAAATTTTACCTACGCTCCAATCTACTTCTTCAATAACATCACCATATAGACCTCTTTTACTTTTTCCCTTAAAACCTTTGGAGGCATACAGAGGAATGTGGGGCATTGTATGGGCCAAGTATAAAAAGAAGGGGGCGTCTTTGTTTTCAGTTATAAAATCAACTGCACTTTCCGTGTAACGCTTTGTAAGTGTGGTTTGGTCTACTGGATATTCTACTACCGCATCTTGCTTCATTAGTGGAACTTTACTTTTACGCCACTTTTTCTCACGAAGACTATCCAAAGTCATTCCTTCCCTAAAAATAATGTTTTCCGCTACCTTGCAATTTGGGTTAACTGACATATCATTGCTGAAGGGGATTCCAAAATATGAGTCGAAACCTTGTTTTGTTGGCAAATAGTGTAGCTCATCCCCTAAATGCCATTTACCTATGCAAGCCGTAGCATATTGCTGGGCTTTGAGCATATCCGCTATAGTCCATTCCTGGTTGGACAATCCTCCAGGCCTATTTGGCCATAGCACCTTGGGTACTCCAACTCTAGTAGGGTACGAACCCGTCAGCAAGGCTGCACGTGATGGGGAACATACCGGTGAAGCAGAATAAAAATCAGTAAAGCGTATACCGTCTGCGGCCATTTGGTCAAGATTTGGTGTTTTTATAAGCGGAGAACCAAAAACACCCACATCCTGATAGCCCTGGTCATCTGTAAAGATGATAATTACATTGGGCATAGAACTCTTATTTTGTGCAACCATAACGGTATTACAACTCAAAAGAAAGATTATTACAATTAGTTTTCTCGTCATTTTTGTTTATTTAAAAAACCATCAAACTTGTATTTTTTTCCGGGCTTTGTATTAAATTCAACCATTTTGTTATTATAAACCAAAGTGCAGTTTTCCCCACTTTTTGAAAGCACCTCAACCTCTTGTAAAACTGAATTTTTCCAGGTAAAGGACAGCTCAAAACCACCTCTTGCGCAAACACCTGAAACAGTACCATCTGCCAATGCATCAGGTAAGGCGGGCAATAATTCTATTTTATCCAAATGACTTTGTAGTAGCATTTCAACAATTCCCGAGGCCCCTCCAAAATTTCCATCGATTTGAAATGGTGGATGTGCATCAAAAAGGTTGGGGTAAGACCCTCCCCTAATTTTACGTTCGGGAACCTCAGCCGGGCTCAATAAAATATTCAATAGCTTATACGCTCTATTTCCATCCTTAAATCGTGACCAAAAATTTATTTTCCAAGCCAAACTCCAGCCCGTACCATTATCCCCTCGGTATTCCAATGATTGCTTTGCAGCTTTCATCAGCTCTGGCGTTTCTTCATAATTAATTCCTTTTCCGGGATAGACGGCCCATAAATGCGATACGTGCCTGTGATGATTTTCAGGATCATCCCTATCTTCCATCCACTCCTGTAATTGCCCGTGCTTTCCTATTTTATTTGGAGCAATTTGTGGAAGTATTGTTTTTAACTTTTCTGAAAAATCATGGTCCGTCTCTAGAATAGCTGACGCTTCCACAATCGTTTTAAATAAGGCGCGTATGATTTGATGGTCCATGGTTGGGCCCGCAACCAAGCCTCCAATTTCAGGAGAATTTGATGGTGAACTTATCAGGTAGCCTGTGTTGGGATCCTTATATAAAAATTGAGAATAAAACAATGCCGCATCACGCATGAGCGGATAATTTTCTTTTAAAAATTCTTTGTCCTTGGTAAACAAATAGTGTTCCCAGATATGTGAACAAAGCCATGCGCCGCCTGAAAGCCATATTCCGTGGTTGGATGCATTTACCGGAGCCGCCCCTCTCCAAATATCCACATTGTGATGAACGATCCACCCCTCTGCATTATAATGTTCCTTGGCCACGATGCTTCCCGTTTTTGAAATATCCTCGATAAAATCAAACAAGGGTTCGTGGCATTCGCTCAAGTTGGTCACTTCCACAGGCCAATAGTTCATTTCCAAATTTATATTGGTCGTATAACTACTGAACCATGGTGGTTTTATCTTATCGTTCCAAAGCCCTTGAAGTGTAGGTGGTTTGCTTCCTGGTCGACTTGAGGCAATCATCAAGTACCGTGCGTATTGCACATATAAAGCAATTAATTGGGGGTCATTGGGGTCTTTCCAAAAGTCATAAATCCTTTTATTGGTAGTCACTTTCGATTTTCCGTTATCCCCAAAGTCCAACTGAAAACGATTATATAAAGACTGATAATCTTTGATATGTCTTTTCTTTATTTTACCAAACTTTTTGGATTCAATACCTTTTAAGGTTTCACTTACCTGTTGATAAGGATTGCCCGATACATCTTTAAAATTGATATAATTAGTTGCTGCCGACATATAGATAGTGGCTTTGGATGCATCAACTATTTTTAGCTTACCATCTTCAACTTCTACAATACCATCAGTATCTACTTTTATTGTTGAAACACCCTTTAAAACCCCGTCTTTTATTTTTACTTCTAGTGTTTGGGATTTACCACTTGTTTTCAGTTGTTTATCTTCATGAATAGCATCTAACCAAATTTTAAAACTTAATGCTTTTGATTTGCTTGAGGTTAGATGTACAACCATGACTTTGTCCGGAAAACTAGAGAACACTTCACGTTCAAAAGCAACATCATTTACTTTGTATGATACGTTGCTGATTGCATTTTCTATATCTAAAGTCCTTGAATAATTTGAATACTTTTCATGTCCATCAAAATTGATGTGAATGTCACCAAAAGGCTGATAATGAATTTGTTTTAGCGGTTCGCTCATAAACTCTTTTGTAGCCAGGTCTTGAGCTTCCCGCTGTTTCCCATCGGTTAACAATTGCCTTATTTCCGCTAGATAATTTCCTGCACCTTTATTGGAATAATCATGTGGTTGCCCCCTCCATAAGGTTTCTTCATTAAACTGAATATGTTCTTGTTCCACACCACCATAGACCATCGCACCCAAATTTCCATTTCCAATGGGTAGTGCCTCAGTCCATTTTTTCGCGGGAACATCATAAGCAAGCTTCATACCTTCCTGTGACAACAAATCATATTGGACCAAGAAAAGTAATGCAGCGATACCAATCAATTTTGTCATTTTCATGTAGGGTAATTTCATCTTTCTATTCAACCTTTTATTTCTAAATAAAATGGATACACGTATACCAATGTTCCGTTTCTTTCAACATATAGCTTGGGCATGATTTTAACATCCCCTTTGTTCAACAGTATATTTTTAAAACTGAGCTGGGTTTGCCCCTTTCCTTCAAACTCCATTTTTCTACTATCATCTCCAATAACCAATTCTAAATTGCCGTTATGGTTTAGGCCTTTGTCAAGGTGTATGGTTATATCAAAAGACTTTGTTTCATCAATTTTGGCATCCCAATAAATAAAATCCTTCTTGATGCCCACTACTTTTTCAAAATGAGCATCGTTCTGATTAAGCATAACCGGGTTTTCAAAAGTTGTTCCGATAATCGGTTTAGGAGATTCCACAATATGTTTGGATGATTCCATTGTAGTAAGCCAAATGTCCATTTCAGACTTCAATTCTTTTACGATGGCTTCATTCTCACCTGAAATATCATTTTGTTCAAAATAATCTTTGCTCAAATCAAATAATTCGAACTTATCATTTCCTTCATCATCCTGACCTACGCCCACAAGTTTTAGGTTTCCTTTTCGGGTAGATACATTTCTGTACCTCACGGGAGCGGTTCTTGACCAGTATCGATTTATTATACGATTAGGAAAATTGTCTTCCGCCTTGGTCAACAGGGGCATTAAACTTTCTCCTTCAATTTCCAGGCCTACAGGTATTTTTGCTCCTGCAAGTTCTGCCAATGTTGGTAAGATATCGTAATGGGCGGCGGGAGCTTTAATATCCCGAGCTTCTTTAAACATCTTGGGATAATACCAAAAACTGGGGACTCTTACGCCTCCTTGAAATACGGAACCTTTTCTTCCCCGCATACCAGAAATATATCTTGGATGCTGCGGGCCATTGTCCGTCATGAAAATAACCAAGGTGTTTTCCTCTATACCCAAACTTTCCAGTTTATTGAAAAGTAATCTTAGGTTGTCATCAATGTTGGTCACCATACCATATACCTTTCTGGCATTCTCCCTACTATGCTCGGTCACTTTTGGATACGGATTACCCTGATCTATTAATCCTTCATCTGGATCCGTATCCTTATACATATCATAATACTCCTGTGGAAGTTGTAAAGGACCGTGAGGGGCATTAAAAGACAGGTATAGAAAAAATGGATTGTCTTTGTTCTCTTCCACATACTCCATCGCAGCTTTTGTAAACACATCTGTACAATATCCCTTGGTCTGAAGCTGTTTTCCATTGTTCCAAAGAATAGGATTAAAGTAACTGCTGTCCCTTTTTAATGTATTTGGCCAGTCTCCATATTGTCCAATTCCTCCTGAAAGATGATTTAATGTATATTCAAAACCTTGGTCTTGCGGACGCATTGGGTAATTATCACCTAAGTGCCATTTACCTATCATTCCTGTTTTGTAGTTAGCTTCCTTAAGCAGCTCAGCTATGGTGACCTCTTCAGTTGCCATCATGGCACCTCCCCTGTAGGTGTCGTGTACGCCTGTGCTCATAGAGTATTTACCAGTCATTAATGCAGATCGAGTGGGAGCGCAAACCGGGTTTACCAAAAATTCATCAAAACGTACACTGCGTTCTGCTAGACTATCCAAAACTGGGGTCTTAATATTTGGGTTTCCATAATATCCCAAATCTCCAAAACCTTGGTCATCCGCTATAATTAGAATTATATTTGGTTTTTCTTGAGTTTTATCAACTTTTTCAGCACAAGACATCATATTTAAACCTATAGTAAATAGGCTTATTATTACTAACTTCATTACCGTCGTGTACTGTAAAAACTTCATTATTTACCTTTAACTATTCCAATGATCTTCCATAATTTGTAACACTTCAGGATTGTCCTTATCCGTATCACCAAGTGTTTCACGTTGCCTTAAAATTTCAGCTTTCATTTCTTTGATGACATCTTGATATTCTTCATCATTATAAGCATTGTGTGTTTCGTTGGGATCTTTTTCCAAATCGAAGAAGTCCCAAAATTTTGTGGGTTGATTTTCCTTGGTGTACCCGTTAACTTTTAATGCATTTCCATAATAGAATGCCAACTTGAATCGTTGACCCCGTATTCCAAAATGCCCTGGACGATCACTTGAATGGTCCCAATAGCGATAATAACCGTACTCGCGCCAGTCGGCTGGTGTATTTCCTTTCAAGTTTTCTCGAAAGCTACGTCCTTGCATGGTTTTTGGATATTCCAATCCAGCATAGTCTGCAAACAAGGCAGAGAAATCAGCATTTTCAATTAAATCTGAATTTCGTTGACCTGCTGGTATTTCCTTTGGATATCGGATAACGAATGGCATATGGATAGACTCTTCATAAATCAATCGCTTATCAAACCAACCATGTTCCCCCAAGAAATACCCTTGATCCGCCGTATAGATAACTATGGTATTTTCTGCCAGCCCTGATTCATCTAGATATTTTAAAAGTTTTCCTATGTTATCATCAATCGCAGCCCCGCAACGCATAAAATCCTTTACGTACTTTTGATAGGTTTTGTAACGTGCTTCCATTTTGGTTAACCCATCAACAGTCAATGGTAATTCTGGATATTTCATATAACCAGGCACATTTTCTGGGTCTTTGGAAGCCCTTAGATACCTTGCTTTTAAACTGTCTATTGATTGTCCACGGAAAGACCTTCCCGTTGTTTCAGGCCCCTCATCATAAAATGTATCGGGAATTGGGATATCCCCATCTCTATATAAATGACTGAATCTTTCCGGATAATCAAATGGCTCATGGGTGGCCTTAAAATGACACATGGCCATAAAGGGTTTGGATGTATCCCTATTTTCTATCCAATCGATGGTTTTATCAGCAATTACATCGGTGCTAAAGCCTTTGTATGGCATACCCCCTTCGGTGTAATCTTTCCAATTTTCTTTAGTTTTCATTATCGGGTCCCAATATCTTCCTTGTCCGGGCAATACACAGTAATAATCGAAATCATCTGTAGGTTCCTGTTTTAAGTGCCACTTTCCTATTACCGAGGTTTGGTAGCCGCCTCTTTGCAATACACCGGCAATTGTCGGGTGCTTTGGCGATAGTCCTGCTCCCAAGGTGATAACTCCGTTAATATGGCTATACTGACCTGTAAGCACCGTTGCCCTACTCGGAGTACAAATGGAGTTTGACACTAAACAATTGTCCAGTACAGTGCCCTCTTTGGCCAACCTTTTAATATTGGGTGTATGCACATAATTTTCCAAGATACCTCCGTAGATTCCCCAGGCTTGCGAGGTATGATCATCGGACATAATGTAAAGAATGTTCGGTCTTTCCTGCTCAACCATTTCTACCTTTCCCTCTACCTTATTTTTACAGCTGAAATTTGCCAAAAACAAGATTGAAAGAACAGTAAAGTAAAATTTTGTCTTCATTTTCTTTTAATTAAAATACTAGGTTAAAAAATCGCTTTTAGAACCATGGGATAACTTCTTCCATTAATGGTAGGAACAGCAAGAGACAAAGCCGTTCTTGTCTGTTTGAACTTTACTTTAGTTCCATTATCCAACCTTGATAATTTCTTTAATCTTCCCGGGTTCAACTCATTATTTAACCCAAATGTCGATATTTTAATTTCACCCTTTTTAGGGTTCATAATCATAATGTATAAATTATCACCCTTTTTGGTAAATCTCACTTCATCAGATGCATAAGCATCCGAAGCTGTTGTTCTTTGGTTATAGTGCTCACCAGTTTTTTTCTTGGCCACAATATCATCACCTGCATTTCTGACTTCACCTTGCCCGTTTTGTTCATTTTCCCCACGTACGCTCTTGCCATCACCATAAACTTTCCAAGGCCTGGTCCCATAAATGGCTTCTCCGTTTATCTTTAGCCAATCCCCAACGGTTTCTATAATTATCTTTTGTTCAGCAGGGATAGATCCATCCGGATGTAATTCTATGTTTAGCAATAGGTTTCCATTTTTACTTGTAGCTTCTATCAACATTTCTAAAATGGTTCGAGCATTGTGGGTCAGGTGGCGATCTTTTTTGTAGAACCAATCCGTAAATGTGATTTCGGATTGCCACGGATATTCCCTCAATGTATTGCTACCGCCAGACTCCACTTCATTCACAGTACCCTTAGCCTTTCTTTTTAGCAGCATAACCGCTTCAATGGACCCATGTTGCTTAAGGCTATTGTTATATAATTTACGGCTTACTTCCTTACCATATTCCCCATAGGTAAAATTGAATCCATCATTATAGAGCAGGTCTGGTTTGTATTTGTTCACAAGCTCTATATGCCGTTCTTGCCAATTCTTTTTTATTGCTTCAATGCGCTCAGGGGTTCTGTTTTCTGGAATGGGTCCATACAAATCCGCAGGATCTAGACCTTCCCACCATTTTCCTTTTCCATCTTCCTTAGCGAGTCTTCCATCATAAGGCACACCTACTTTTTCTCCTGTTTTATCAGCACCAAAGGCCGGTTTCCACCAATTCAGGAAACGATCATCGTGGCTTGTTACCCCAAATTTCAAACCAGCTTTACGGGTTGCCGCCTCAAACTCCCCGATAATATCTCTTTTTGGACCAACGTTTACTGAGTTCCAGGGGTGGTGCGAAGAATCAAAAAGGTCAAAATGGTCATGATGGTTTGCTAAAGCGACTATATATTTCGCACCATTTTCTTTGGAAAATTTAATTAAGGCATCAGCCTCAAATTTTTCAGCTTTCCATAAATTAATGACATCCTTAAAACCAAATTCTGAAGGGTGTCCGTAGGTCTGCAAATGATAAGGATTTGCCATTTTTCCGAATTTTTGTTTCCCGACATCCTTCATGTACATATGGCGCGCATACCACCCTCCGCCTTGCTCCGGAACACTTTGTGGTCCCCAGTGAAACCAAATTCCAAACTTGGCATCCCTGAACCATTCTGGGCATTCGTACTGCGCTGCAAGTTCATCCCATGTTAATTCCTGTCGTTGCGAAAAAACGGCATTTGCAACAGACACAAACAGAAGAAAGCTTAAAACACCAAAATACTTCATGCCAAATATCAATTATCTAAATCTATATGCTTCAGGATTATCAAAAAGTCCAAACTCCTTTTTAGTCAAGTCCGCTGGATCCCCTGTTTCTGCGATTAGCTTTTTCAACTCATTCATTAAATCATCTTTTACAGCAGCATAATTTTCATCTTCAATTAAGTTAGATAGCTCCCAAGGATCGTTTTTTAAATCGAACAACTGATAGGTATATACATCATGCTTTGCGCTTACTATTAGTTTATAGTCTCCTTTTCTAACAGCTCTATGTCCTCCTCCCGGATTGTGCTTACGACCTTTACCTTCAATAAGATCTCCTGGCCATGAATTGTAGGCATACATCATACTGTTTCTCACTGTTCTGGTCTCGCCCTTTATCACCTGTGTTAAATCTTTGGTTTGAACGGACTCTGGAATTTCCAATCCCGTTAAACCGCAAAGTGTTGGGAAAACATCGTGTAGATAAGCCAAGGCATCGACCTTTGTGTTTTGCGGTATATTAGGACCACAGAAAACCAATGGAACACCCACACTATGCTCATATACATTTTGTTTGCCCAATAACCCATGCTGGCCAACTGCCAGTCCATTATCTCCAGAGAAAACAATGATAGTATTTTTACTTTGTCCTGAATCTTCCAATGCTTTTACTATGCGTCCAATTTGAGCATCGGTAGCTGTAATCATAGCATAATAATCAGAAATTTCTTTTTTCACAATAGAATCCGTTCTTGGAAAAGGTGCTAAACGCTCATCCCTAATTTTTTCATCAGCAATTTCAAAAGGATGTTCCGGCATAAAGTTTTTTGGTAGCTCAATGGAGTCGGAAGGGTACAGTTCATTATATTCTTGTGGAGCCGTTCTGGGATCATGGGGAGCAGTGAAGGATACATACATTAAAAAGGGATTTTCTCCCGAATAACTCCCAAGGAAATCAACAGCAGCATCAGCAAAGACTTCACTACTAAACTTTTCCTTTTGTTGATAGGGTTCTGACCAACCTGTTTCTGGTTTATAATCCTTCACTTTTGTCCCAAAATGTGTCGTCATACCTCCTAAAAAAGCTGATTTCACATGGTGAAAACCTCTTTCCACCCAATCCTTACCATTATGTTGTTTACCCGTAGCAAATGTGTTATATCCGTTAGCCTTGAAATACTCAGGAAAGGTAAGCTTATTACTTTTTCCCCTGTCTTCCAACGGGAAAGCAAATTGGGCATATACGTTTGGTTCTATATTAAAATAGTGCCTCCCTGTCATTAACATGGCCCTACTTGGAGAACAGACTGCAGCCGTGGTAGCTCCAAGAATATAAGCGTTGGTAAATGATGTTCCGTTTTCAACCAATGTATCCATATTTGGAGTTAGAACATCATATGTATTCATGGCTCCAATAATGCCCGCACGTTGATCATCTGTAAATAGAAATAGAATATTTGGTTTTTTTGCTATTTCCGGAACCCTTTGTTCTTTGCACCCAACAAGTAAAATGAAAATCGACAAAGCCAAGAATTTCATTACGTATTGCATTGTTCCTTATTTTTTTAAGTTTTTTGATTTTAAGAATTTCTCCAAATGCATTTCATCCAACTCGTCGCTATCGCCGTATTTTGTTCGCATTTCTTTCAGACGTTCGTGCATAACTTTCTGGACATCTGAATAGGATACATCATTATAAACATTGGTCATTTCTGAAGGGTCCTTTTCAAGGTCATACAATTCCCAATGATCTATGTCATAATAAAAATGAATTAATTTGTAGCGATCTGTCCTAACCCCATAATGACGTTTCACGTGGTGTTCTGCCGGAAACTCATAGTAAGTATAATAAATGGCATCCCTCCATTCACTTACTTTGCCATTGACCAATTGTCTAAACGATTCTCCTTGAATCTCTTCCGAGATCTCTGCTCCTGCATAATCCAGAAATGTTGGGGCAAAATCCAAGTTTTGAACCATCTCATCAACAACAGTTCCAGGTTCTATTTCTTTGGGATATTTCATGAGCAGGGGTGTTCGAAAAGATTCTTCGTACATAAAGCGCTTATCGAACCAACCATGCTCTCCTAAATAGAAACCTTGGTCCGAAGTGTACACAACTATTGTGTTCTCCTCCAATCCATTTTCTTTTAGATAATCCAGAACCTCTCCAACTCCATCATCCACCGACTGAATAGTCCGGAGGTAATCCTGCATATATCTATTGTATTTCCAGAGAGCCAACTCTCTTCCTTCTAGATTTCTTGATTTAAAGTCGGCAATAACAGGGTCGTAATAGGCATCCCAAGCTTCTTTCTGCTTCTCATCCATCCTATTATATCTTCCTTGAAAAGAATTTCGGTATTTGGTTTGTATTTTCCCTTCTTTATCCAACATTTTCAAATCATACACCAAATCCATATCCTTGAAAATTCCCATTTCATGGGCAGCTGCGGCAGGCCTTCCTTCATAATCATCAAAAAAGTTTGCTGGGGGATCAAAAGTCTTATCATCAAACAGGCTAAAGTATTTTTCCTCAGGCATCCATGTTCTGTGTGGTGCTTTTTGGTGATATAACAATAGAAAGGGCTTATCCATCTCTCGTTTGTTTTCAAGCCAATCCAAGGCAATATTCGTTGTCACATTGGTTACATAGCCTGGGTAATTTTTTTTTACGCCGTTTTCGATAAAATCTGGGGAGTAATATTGTCCTTGTCCTGGGAGTACATTGCTGTAATCAAATCCCTGGGGCAGTCCCTTTAGATGAATTTTACCTATCAAAGCTGTTTCGTAACCTGACTTTTGCAATGTTTTTGCAAAATTTTCCTGGTCCCAATTAAAAGCATTGATATTGTCCACCTTTCCATTTACATGGCTATGTTTTCCTGTAAGCATAACTGCCCTACTTGGTGCACAAATAGAATTCGTAACAAATCCTTTGTTAAAAATAGCTCCTTCTTTTGCAATCCTATCAATATTGGGGGTATCGTTAAGTCCATGTCCGTAGGCACTAATGGCTTGATAGGCATGATCATCACTCATGATAAATACAATATTGGGTCTTTGCGTTTTTTCCTCTTTAACCGTTTTGCAAGACATAAAGGTCAAGGCAAAACATAAAATGATGAAGGGTTTTTCTAGGATTGATTGCCATAAACTTTTCATATTGGAATCTTTACATTTTTCGTTCACTTACTAAAGACTATTTTCCTTGGTAAACTGAATTACCTCGCTCAATCTTCCAAAAACGAGGGCAACAACGGTATCAGCCGCTCCATAATAGATTGCGAGTTTATCCTCCTCGCTATCGTGAAGTGCAGCACACGGGAAAACTACGTTGGGTACATCCCCAATTTGCTCATATAATTCTGACGGCCCCAACAAATAGGGTTGTGTTCTATATTTCACTATATCTGGTTGATGTTCATCCAAAATGGCAGCTCCCATAGCATATCGAAATCCATTACATGTATTTATAACTCCATGATACAGCATTAACCAACCATCGTTTGTGAGAATAGGAATTGGGCCTGCTCCTACTTTTGTACATTGCCAAGCACTATCCTCAAAATTCGTTGCCTTCATCACGCAGCGATGCTCCCCCCAATATTTCATATCTGGGCTGTAACTTATATAGATATCTCCAAATGGGGTATGACCATTATCACTTGGTCGACTCAACATGGCATATTTGCCATTGATTTTTTTGGGAAACAATACTCCATTTCTATTGAAAGGTAGAAAAGCATTCTCACACTGAAAAAATTCCTTGAAATCGAAGGTATAGCCAATTCCAATAGTGGGGCCATGATAACCGTTGCACCAGGTAATCCAATACCTGTCCTCTATAAAAACAACCCGTGGATCGTATTTATAATCAGAATCTATCATTTGGGTATTCCCAGCTTTCATCTGTATGGGGTCGTGGTTTATATCCCAATGGATACCATCCTTACTAAAACCAGCAAAAATGTTCATCTGAACGGCTTTGTTGTCGCATCTAAAAACACCTGCAAAGCCATCTTTATATTCTACAACAGCACTGTTGAAAATGCTATTGGATGAAGGAATTGCATATCTATCTATTATAGGGTTGGCACTGTAGCGCCATAAAATATCTTTCCAATTATTTGGCTTATCCTGCCAAGGAATCAAATTCATATGTGTTTTTAATTGCTATACTTTCTTACTTTATCCAACCAAGTATATTTTAAAATAATTGAGCTTATAATAAATACCCCTAAAGCTATCCATGTCTTTGGATAATCCCTAATCATAAAATAAATTGGCAACAATATCATACTGGATTGCCAAATAATGCCAATTGCACAATTAAGCATATCCTTTGTAAAATCTCTATTCTTTTTAAAATTCTTGTCTTCTTTTTTTAGTACAACATAGACTGGATGCCACCATCCCCATGGTCTAACATTAACATAAAAGTTTTTTAATGTTTCCATTTTAGTAGCAGGGGTAAGTAATGTTCCTAAAAAAGAGCCTAGAAGTGATACAATAAAAATAATGGGAAATAAGTAGATGGCGGGAATTTGAGAAAAATAAAACAGATTGGAATCTATCTCAAAATTACCTTTATTTTGATATAGTAAAAACTGGACGGTTGCAATAACCAATCCAGAGGCCATTCCCCAGAAATAGCCCCAACCGTTGAAGCGCCACCAAATCCATTTTAAAAAATTGGCAGCAACATACCCACCATAAAGTGCACTGGTAATCCAAAGCGTAATGGAGTTTATAGAATCGGCAAAAAAGCCCATGGTGACTCCCAAGAGGACCACAGCAAAAGATGCAATATGACTGGCCTTGATATAATGCTTTGGTTCCGCGATTGGTTTAAAGTATTTCTTGTAAATATCATTAACGATATAGGCGGGTCCAGAATTTACGAAAGCAGAAAAAGTGGACATAAATGCAGCAAGAAGTCCTGCCAAGAGTAATCCCTTTATACCAACTGGAATGTGATGATTTATGACCTTGGGCAGTATTATCTCTAAATCTCCCAAGGAGAGTTCTGATGACATTGCCATTGAGGGAGCAAGATATACAAGTGCCAAAACAACAATCCCTGAAATAAGTAGGTAACGGGGAATAAACAAAATTAAATTGGTAAATCCACTCATGTAAGCAGCTTCCTTTACGGACCTGGTTGATAGGATTCGTTGCATATCGAAACTTGGAATAGGACCGGCTACGCTCGCAAAAAATCCCTTAAAGAGCGACATTCCAATAAAAGCACCGAACATTTTATAACCGTGGGAATCAATGAGGCCATTAAAGGCCTCATATTTTTCGCCCCATGAACCGTTAAGCTGATTGGAAAAGAAAATATTGGTCCATTCTGTCGAAATAACATTATTTATTTCAACATCTGTCACGGAAACAAATGCATATATGGCCACCAAAATTCCTGCAACCACCATAATCAAGTATTGTAAAACTTCTGTTGCCACTACCGAGAACATCCCCCCCTTAATCGTATACAGCGTTGTTAGGAATATAATAAGAAATGCATAGCTCTGGTCAGAACTAAGCAATACCTCTCCATTGATGACAAATGCCAAATCCCATGGTAAAATTATGGTCATAAATTTCCCTACTCCTTCAAAAAAATAAGCGATGAAACCAATGGTTGCCACAATTGCAAAAATAGCCACGATAAGATGGGAGGCCCTACCCGATTTGTCGTCTCCAAATCGTGTCAAAATCCACTCAGAACCGGTCATTATGTTCGAACGTCTGATCCAAGCGGCCAAAAAAACCATGATGAAAATCTGGTTAAAAACCGGCCACATCCACATGAACATAAAACTCTTTGTCCCATAAAGAAACAATATGCCCACCATCCAGGCCGTACCGGATATATCGAACATCCCCGAGCCATTACTCAATCCTAAATAATACCACTTGATACTTTTACCTCCTAAGAAATAAGAGTTTAGCCCTTTTGAAGCCCGTTTGGAAACCCAAATACCAACACCAAGTGTCAATACAATATAAAGCGCTATTATTAAAATATCTATATGATGCATTTTTGGTTTGGCTATTTAGTAATTCCCCAATTTTCATTAGGGATATTTCCCATAACAAAATGAAGCTTCCCTCCCTCTGTTATTTGTTGGTGTGAAATTGTTGTTTGATTAAACGGGTTTCCATTGAGTGTTGCCGATTGTATGTAAATATTATCCTTGGAAACATTCTCAGCTTCAATTGTAAATTTTTTGTCTTTGGAAACACGTATAGTTGCCTTTTCAAAAATTGGGCTTCCAATCTCATATTCCGTTGAAGCCGGGTTCATGGGATACAGACCTATTGAACTCAATACGTACCATGCACTCATTTGACCGCAATCCTCATTACCACTCAAACCATTTGGAGTGGTATTGTACTGCGTATTCAAAATATGGTGTGCCCAATATTGTGTTCGCCATGGTTTATTGGCATGATTAAATAAATAAGCGATATGGTGACTTGGTTCATTACCATGTGCATACTGGCCAATTAAACCTGAGATATCCACTGAGGCATTATTCCCTGTTATCTCAGAACTTTCGGTAAAAAGTTGTTCTAAGCGTTCCGAAAAAATTTCATTGTTTCCATGGAGGGACACGAAATCTTTAGGGTCATGTGGCACAAACCAGCTATGTTGCCATGCATTACCTTCTGTATAATCCGTATGTTCTCTATGGTTTGAATATTTTGGGTCGAAAGGTTCGTTCCATGAATTTCCGTCAACCGATTTACCTCTCATAAACCCGGTCTCTTCATCAAATAAATGTTGATACGCCCTGGAACGGTTTAAAAAGAACTTATAATCTTCCTCTTTACCCAAAGCTTTTGCCATTTGTGCAATACACCAATCATCATAGGCATATTCCAAAGTAATTGTCACTGATTCGTCCATTGCTGTGTACGGGATATAACCGTGCTTTTTATAATATTCCAATCCCCGCTCATCTTGCATCATGGTCGTTTTCATCGCTTCATAGGCTTTTTTGGCATCAAAACCCTTAATTCCTTTTAGGTATGCCTCAACAATCACTGGAATGGAATGATAGCCCGTCATTGTATTTGTTTCATTGGCATAAAGTGTCCAAACAGGAAGTATCTTTTTTGTCTCATAATAAGAGAGCATGGTATTCACCATATCCGAAACCCTATCTGGCGCAACCAATATGAGTAATGGGTGCTCTGCTCTAAATGTATCCCAAAGGGATAAGGTTGAATATGCTGTATAATTTTCTGCTGTAACTATACTGTCATCTTCTTTTCTGAATTGGCCATTTTTGTCGCTAAATGTCACAGGTGCCAATTGAGAATGGTACAACGAAGTATAAAAGATAGTTTTGAGGGAATCTATTGCGGTTTCCACCTCAATTTTTGATAACGCGCTTTTCCAGGTATTTTCTGCCTCTGCTTTTACTTTTTCAAAATTGAAACCTCTACCATCCAAATTCTCTTTTGCATTGTCAATACTTACTGAGGAAAGGGCCACTTTCACAAAGAGTTCATTGTCCTCTTTTTCGTTAAAAAATAACTGTACGGCTGTTTTTGTACCCATACCCATATTGGCATTTACAGCTCTTTTATCTACATACACATTGTGTTCAGCAATAGCTTTGGAAAACTTGGCAACAAAAAACACTTTTTGATTTTTTGCCCATCCAGTACTAAACCGGTAACCACTTATGGTAGAATCATTTTCAACTTGAAAAGAAGTTTTGGTTGCCTTATCCCAATTGATGCCAAAACCCAAATCCACAACAACTGATTGTATATCTTTTGGTTGATATGAATATTTATGTATTGCCGTTCGCTTGGATGTTGTTAATTCAACATTTATATGATGATCTTCAAGAAAGACTTGATAATAGCCGGGGTGTGCTTCTTCGTTTGTGTGGCTGTAAGATGATTTATAGGACAGTGAATCGCGAGAAATGGGCATTGTTGACAAATCCACTTTTTTGTTTATAGGCATAAACAATACATCCGCTAAATCTCCAATACCTGTTCCACTTAAACTTAAATGACTGAAACCAATGGCTATAGAATCTGAATAATGATATCCCGAACACCAGTCCCAACCACTTATCCCATTTACCGGACTAACCTGAAGCATTCCAAAAGGAACGGTTGCCCCTGGATACGTATGTCCATGTCCACCTGTTCCAATAAAAGGATCCACAAAATCAACCAAAGATTTTTGATTGCGATTTTTTTGTGCCGTTTTTTCGTTACAGCCCAAAAAGAAAAGAACCAATATCAATAAACAGAATAACGAAGTGTATTTCATAAAATCAATCTGTTATGCACTTATTATTATTGTCATACACTAATTCTCATATTGTTTCAAACGCTTCTAGATATCATCAGTGACAATTTTCATTTAAATAGCTTCATTTTCCATACGCTAAATAATTTCAATACACTAATTGGGAGAAGCTTCAATTGGATTATAAAATCTTATATAGAAGAATTAGAATAAAGAGCTCCGAGGTAACACCGCCGGAGCCCTTGCTTGAACTGCTCTAAACTAAACTAACTCTAACTATTTCTTTTAATCAAACAACAAACATTGCAAAGAGCACTATTTATTACCAACCTGGGTTTTGATCCAGGTTTGGATTAAGGATTAATTCATCTAATGGTATAGGCAATAAATAAACTCTAGTCTCGTCAAAATTGAAATTTCCTGTTGCTGCGAAAGGTAAAATATAACCATCCGCATCCAGCGTTACACTTGTTGGAGCCAATTCAACATTCACAATGCCATCGTCATAAAAAGCTCCTCTAGGTTGATCACCATCAATAAGCGCATGCGCTCTCCATCTATATATGTCATTGGCCCTAAACCCTTCTGCCATAAGTTCAACAGAACGTTCTCTTCTTATCTCATAGAGAACATCCGATAAAGTATAGCCATAGTTAGGCCAATCTGGATCCGCAGTAATTGCTCCCAAAGTCATGCTTGGCATACTTACACGGGCTCGTAATAGATTTATGGATTTATCCAAATCTCCCTGGGTGATTGATCCTAATTCTGCCTTGGCTTCTGCAAAAATTAATAGGACCTCAGCATAACGCATTATTATTCTAGAGGTCTCTCTAGTAAAGTTGCTACGATCAGCATCAATATTCACATCCCTGTATTTTTGGGACTCATATCCAGTAAGACCTGCGTTGGCAGTAGTAAAATCTGGATTAGCCCAAAGAATTTCACTATCATCGGTATCTTTCACCAAAACATCACCAGGCACCATAATAGTGGCCGCAAGTCTTGGGTCCCTATTGTCCTCTATAGTTGATAGGTCCTGATCTCCTTGATAAAGAGGACTTACCGAAATAGGATCACCATCGGTACATAAATAACTACGGACGGCAAATCTTGTATAGCCACATCTGTTTGGCCAAGACAGTTGAAGAACATTATTAATGCCCAAGTTTAGATCATCATAGTCTCTCCAAAGCATTACCTCACTGTTGCCACTCAATCCAATTTGATTAAAAAGCGAACCATAGTCACTATGCAATGAAAACACACCACTATCCATTATATCTTCTGCAGTTTCAGCGGCAATTTGTAAATAAGAGGTGCCATCGGAGCCGACAACGCCGAAATCAGTTCCATTATGATACTTTTCCCAAGTACCTTCATAAAGGGCTACCCTGGCTTTTAGCAGTTGCGCAGCTTCCTTACTTATGCGGGGATTCCCATCAATTTCTGGAAAAGATTGTAGCATAGATATGGCCATGTCCAAATCAGCAATGATAAAATCCGCCACTTCATTTCGAGGGTTTCTTGGTGCAAAAACAAATTCTTCATCTTGATCCGTAAAATATTGGTCAAAAATTGGTGCTGCACCATAGCGTTCCAATAAATTAACATAGTGATAAGCTCTAAAGAAAAAACCTTCACCCCTGTATTGATTAATCAGTACTTCATCCCCTTCAGCTTGTAATGAACGGTCTAAAAAAAAGTTGGTCTCTCGAACCTCATCAAAACTCCATACTGTATTGCTAGCTGACGTAGGGACATCTAAACTTATACCACTGAGTCTATTACTGGGATTTTCAGC
The DNA here is from genome assembly GCF_001413955.1 of Flagellimonas eckloniae. Classification (NCBI taxonomy): domain Bacteria; kingdom Pseudomonadati; phylum Bacteroidota; class Flavobacteriia; order Flavobacteriales; family Flavobacteriaceae; genus Flagellimonas; species Flagellimonas eckloniae. The sequence continues at coordinate 1,838,756 of NZ_LCTZ01000002.1, forward strand.
AGTACCCATGTCCTCACTCATATCTGGCAGCACATTGAAGCCAACACTTGTGGACTGCCATCCAGGAAGATCGGCATAAAAGGCATTAGCGGCGGTTCTTAAATCTTGAGGCGTTTTATAGAAGGAAGCTTCCGTTATAGTATCTAAAGGTGTTCTTTCCAAGAAGTCGTCATCGCAAGACGAAAGACAAATCAGTGAACACAAAACGAATGTCTTAAATATATTTTTCATGATTTTTTTTTTAAAATGATACGTTTAGACCTAGTGAGACAATCTTGGACAATGGGTAGGACTGTGCACTACCAAATGTACCCGCTGTAACTATTTCAGGGTCAAAAAACAAGAGATCATCAATAGTGATAAGGTTTTCACCCGTTGCAAATAACCTAATCGTGTTAATACCAAACTTTTCAGTAGTTTCCCTAGGGATAGTATATCCTATTTGCAAACTCTTTAATCGTGCATAAGCTCCATTTTGTATATACCTATCTACAGCATACCGATAATTTCTGTTATTTCTGCCCGGATTTGCCGTATATGGAGCTGGAAAATAGGCATCGGTATTTGGTCCTAAAGGGCTTTCTGTGTCAGCAGCTCTAAAATAATCCAAATGTTCTTCCCACACGTTAATATGGAATGGACCCTGTCCAGGACCTCTAAATCTTTGGTGATTTGACAACAATACATCGCGTTTTCCCACACCTTGAACCAACATATTAAAATCAAAGTTTTTGTAATTCATAGCCAAGGTTGCAGAATATTGATATCGCGGCGTGGAATTTCCAATAATATCCCAATCTCCAGTGTCACCCACAACAAATTCCCCTCTGTCAATTACACCATCATCATTAAGGTCTTTGTATTTGGTATCTCCTGCTTCAAAATCTCCATTTACAAAAGATTGATCTATGGGATAGGTATCATACTCATCATCTGTTTGGAACCAACCATCCCACTGTAATCCCCAAATTTCTCCAAGATCTTGACCTTCATAAAATGATTGTGCCAAAGAGCCTGTTTCGTTAGGATATTCTACCATTGTTCTTTGGTAATCTGATAATACTCCTCTTATGCTAAAACCAAAATCCCCGAATTGCTGTCTCCACGAAGCTTCCACTTCCCATCCTTCAACTCGCGATGTTCCTATATTTGTCAAAGCAGCAGAGGTACCTAGCTGAGAAGGTAAATCCAACCCTTGCGCCGCTATACCCTCAATATCCGTTCTATACCAAGAAAAGGCTACATCGAGTTTATTGAACGCTTGAAGGTCAAAGCCAATGTCAGTGGTTTTGACTGTCTCCCATGTTAAATTTTGGGTAACTAAATCTGGCGTATCAGAGGATACTTCTTGCTGCCCATTAAATAAGAAAGACCCTCCTGGTGAATTTATATCTATGGTAGATAAATATTGGTTAAGAGGAACATTTTGATTCCCCAAAGTACCATAGGACCCCCTCAACTTAAAGGTTTGTATGGCATCAATAGGCCAAAAATCCTCTCTTGCAACATTGTATCCAGCAGAATAACTAGGGAAGCCAGACCATCTGTTATCTGGTTCAAATCTTGATGAGCCATCCCTTCGATAACTAAATTCCAATAAATACTTTTCTTTGTAATTATATCTGAACCTACTAAAAACACTTTGGGTTGCCCAATGTGTTATAGTTTCATTTACTTCTTGAAGATCATCTAATGAAGCATTTAAAGAGACTATGTTATTCGTAACTAAAAAATCCGTTTGTCCGTTTAAGGCATGGAATTTATTTACCTCACTTTGATAACCAGCAAGTACGTCTATATTATGATTTCCAAGTGACGCATTGTATGTGGCAAAAAGGTTTGGGGAAAAATATTCTTGGTTTTGAAACGTTACACCATAAAAAGTACTGGCTTGAACGGGCGCATCAATTAAGCCTTGAGGCCTTATCACTTGATTTGATAGAATGCTTGACTCCAGGGTATTATTGTCTCTTCTGTAATTTAAGTTGGCATTAAACTTTAAATTTTTAATAGGTTCAATAATAATTCGAGGCAATAAAACAAGTTGATCGTTCTCCGTTGTAGAACGCTGCGTATCCCAAAACATGAAATAATTATGTTGCAATTGACCCGAACCGTATATTGGGTCTACTAAAGGAATACCTGGCTTTAATTTTGAAATTAAATCCAATGCCCTAGATTTATTTCTTGCATTCGTATCTCCAGCCGATGCTATAGGAAAATCAGAATTGCTTTTTCTTAATTTAGTCAAAAGTTCTAAGGTCAACCAATCTTTAGGCTTGGCTGAAATTTTGGCATCCACATTATATCTCTGGAAAGATTCATCACCAACCTTTAAGAGCCCATCTTCATCATAAGCACCAACCGATAAGTAATAATTCAATTCTTCGGTTCCTCCACTAAGACTTAGATTATGCTTGGTACGTTGTGCCCACTTCTTTAGAATAACTTCCTCCCAGTTTGTGGCACCTGTTGCATCAATCCCAATAGAAGAATAACTCCAGTTCGTATTTGCCGCATTTGCTGTAATACTAGGAGCACTTCCAGGGTTTTCCATATTTGCCAGAATATTCGCCAAATCCGTTTCATCATGATATGGATTTTGATTATTGTTTATTCGAGCATCATTTACTGCATAGGCAAAGTTGATTGGACTTGCATTTTTTGGCCATCTTGTAGGTTTGGTAAATGAAACACTTGTACTGTAATTTACTCTCATTTTTCCATTACTGTTCTTACCACTTTTGGTTATAACCAATACGGCTCCACCTGCAGCACGGGAACCATATATAGAAGCGGCTGCAGCATCTTTAAGTACAGAAACAGATTCTATATCCTCTGGATCAATATCATTTAAGCTTTGTTCAATACCATCAATAAGTACTAATGGACCGGCATTACTTATACCACTGTTTTCAGTAAGATCCGTAGTTATAAAACCACGAATATTAATGTTTGATGGTGCACCAGGTTCACCACCAGACGAAGAGTTGGTAATCTGCAGACCAGGCACAGTTCCTTGTAACGATCTAAAAGCGTTAGCTGTAGGTCTGTTTTGAAAAACCTCAGCTCCCACTTGAGATACGGCTGCAGTTAAATTCACCTTCTTCTGTGTACCATATCCTACAACCACAACTTCATCAAGTATGGATGTATCTTCTTCAAGCGTTACATTTAGATTTGTTTGATTGCTTATTGCTATTTCCTTGGTAGCAAAACCTATATAGGTAAATACCAGAGTAGCTCCGTCCGGTACGGAAATGGTATAGTTACCATCAAAATCTGTTTGGGTACCATTAACAGTACCTTTTTCAACAATACTGGCTCCCGGAAGTGGATTGCCATCCGCATCTGTTACAACACCTGTAACTTGCTGTTGCACTGTTTTAGCTTTGTTCAACATTTTCCCATCTTCAACATCATTGGGCATAAACCCAAATACCGTTGTAAAACTGAGAAAAACAAAGACTTTCGTAAAAATCAATACTCTTCTTCTAAGATAAGGAAGAGCGCTGTTTGGTTTGGTTCTCATAAACTTGTCTAGTTAACAATTGGTAATAAATTAGTTAAGTTTTTTAGGAATTAAATCCTCTCATTATAATAGCCTTGGTCTTACTAAAACTTAAGATGTTTGGACTATTCTATCTTTGTTAAAGCCTTTGAAACTTCTTCAATACAAATTCCTATTGGGCTTTAGCAATATGTCAATCTAAATTGTCAAAAATCCGTAGTTATAAAATTGTAAAGCAAAACCAATTTTAAGTGGTAGCCTTACAATTTTTTTCACTACTCTTAATGATAAGTTAAACTTAGATATTTGATTTTCCTGCATCTTAAAATTTCGACCAACAACTTTTCTCAATCGACCAAAATTGTGAGAATTTTATGAAAAAATTTTCTTAAAAAGATTGTTGAGGCGTAATTCTTACAACTCTGGAGCGAATTGATTTTTTACGTTTTCGCAACACCATCTGTTTGGATTAACATGCCTTTTTATTCCTTTTAAAAGAAAAATAAGGAGTATTCGCAAAGCCTTCTGAAAGTAATCCTTTATGATTTTAAAAGACTAGTATTCCTTAAACTATATGGAAGAATTCAGGATTTTTTGTTTAGCCTCATCCAGATAAGATCTACCTATCACATATCTTAGGCCTTCAATTTCAACACTATTTCCTTCAACCGCATCTATTTTATCCAGAGCTATGGTATATGATCTATGAATCCGGATAAAATCCCGTTCCGGCAACAAATTGGTGAAATCAGATAGGGTACTGTGAATTATGTATTTACCGGTAGTAGTGTTGATCCGTAAATAATCCTTTAACGATTCCACTACCAATATTTCATCTAAAAAAATCTTTTTCATCTTCTTCTTGTCAATCTTGACAAAAATATATGGACGGTCTTTATTACTTTCAGCTGAAGCCTTGGAACCATCAAGCCTTCTATTTATCTTGTTCAATGCCTTCATAAACCTGGGAAACTCGATAGGCTTGATCAAATAGTCCAATACATCCAGTTCGTAGGTCTCAATTGCAAATTCATCATATGCACTAGTAATAATCAATAAGGGAGGAGATTCTAGGCTTTTAATAAAACTGATGCCATCCAATACTGGCATGTTGATATCCAAGAAAATAACATCTACTTCATTGCTCTTAAGAAAATTTAGTCCGTCAATTCCATTACTAAATGTATCCGTAACCTCAAAATCTTCAATTTGTTCCAAATACTTTTTAATAATGCTGATGGCCAACGGTTCATCATCAATAATTAAGCACTTTATTTTCATCAATCTAAATTTTCTTTTTCCAAGACCAACCTTATGCAGTTCTTTTGAACAGTCTTAAACCTTGATCTTAAGTTTAACCACAAACATATTGTTCGTATTGTTAATGGTTAATTTATAATCACTTCGTTTGTATCCTAAAGCAAGTCTTTTTTTAACATTTTCCAAACCTATGCCATTGGATTGACTAAAGCGTTTTTCATCCTTAACCGGAGCCGGCATGGGATTGGAAATTTTAAAATACAGAAAATCATTTTTAACAGCTAGGTCAATATCAATTTTAACTTTTCCTATATTCTTGTTCACTCCATGCTTGAAAGCGTTTTCTACAAACGACAGCAACAATATGGGCGCAATCTTTTTATCTTGGATATCTCCAGAAATGGACATGTCAATTTCCAACAGTTCGTTATGGCGAACTTTTTCCAAATCCAAATAATTTTGAATGCATAAGATTTCATTTTCCAACGTCTGCTTCCTGTTTTTGGTTTCGTAAAGCAAATAACGCATCAGCTCAGATAACTTAAGGATAATTTTGGGAGTGTTTTTTGACTTTTCAACGGCAAGAGAATAAATGTTGTTCAGCGTATTAAAAAAGAAGTGTGGTGAAATCTGCGTTTTTAAAAACAACAATTCCGTTTCCAATTGTGCTTTTTCAAGATCCGTGACCCTTTTATGCTCTGCTAAAAAATCCAGTGTTATTTTAATTGCCGTAACAAAGGTCACCACATATAATTCCCCAATCATCATATCAATGGTATAATTGAGTGTTATCTTATTAATCGTTGCCGGTCCTTCTGGCCAAACATCTTGACTTACCAAAAAGTACGTAAGATTAAACTTGACCAATACCATTAAAAATATAGCGGACAAAATGAATATAATGTAGGACAAATACCTTTTCTTGAAAACCAACTTTGGCATCAAAAAATAAATATTGAAGTAACACAGAGCCATGTGGATAGGGAAACCCAATAAATTGGTCTTAAAGGAATATCCATAATCGTCAAAATAGCTTCCCCATCTAAAAACATTGAACAGAAAATATACGGACCAAAAGGTAATGTGATGTACCAATGATACCTTATATAGTTGTCTGGAGTCAAAATTCATTTTTGAGAGATGCTTGGTTGGTTGGCCTTATTGGCTTCAAATCAGCTGATTCTTTGTTCACCTGATTTCGTTTTCCTGCAGTTAAATTTATGAATTTTTAAATACTGAAATTTTTTTTTCATTTAGAAGGTAAACTCTTTTTATCAAAATTCATTCTCCGTTCTCCAATCGGAACTACACAAACCACCAACTTTTTGTACATCAATTCAACCTTATAAAAAGTCCAATTTAATACCATTTATGATCTTTGGTAGTCATAAAAAGTTCTGGACATTTTTTCCAGTTTTTGCTTGATTACTGGTTTACTGACAGATGAAAAACCCATTACCAATCCTTTTTCCTTTTCGTTTCTCAAAAAGTACTTGCTATATGGAAAAGATACAATTCCATCATCCATCAATACTTTGGTTATCTCAATATCATTCATATCATCAGGAAGTCTGGCCATAAGATGAAGGCCTTGGTTGGCCGGTTGAATCTTTATGTTTTTGTCAAAAAGATTTTGAAACTGATCTACAAAAAATAGCTTACGCTCATTAACAACTTGAATGACTTTTCTTAAATGCTGATTAATATAGTCCTTCTCAATAAAATCTGACATAACCTTTTGGGTAACCGGAGAGATAAATCGAAAGGATTGTTCAAACATGGCTTTAATGCTATCCACAAAATGTGGAGGTGCAATTAAATACCCCAATCTTATTGAAGGATGCAATATTTTATTAAACGTTCCCTGATAAAAAACCCGATGCCCCTTATCCAAACCAAATATGGAGGTAATTGGACTTTCCCAGTTGCTAAATTCATTATCATAATCGTCTTCAATAATCATCATCTTATTTTCCTTGGCCCAATCCAAAAGTTCCAATCTCCTTTTTAAACTCATTTGAACACCAGTGGGATATTGATTTGAAGGCGTAGTATAAATCAGCTTCCCTTTCTTAAGTTTAACCTTGTCCAAGCTTGAAATTGATAGTCCTTCTGAATCGATTTGAGTTGGAATAACCCTTGCTTTCAAACTTTTAAAAACAGCAAGCGCATTTGCATATGTAGGATTTTCAACAACTACTTCATCATCTGCATTTATAAGTAAATCCCCTATAATGGATAGGGAATGTAATGAGCCCGTAACTATGATGATCTGTGAATAGTCGCACTGAATATTCCTGTAGAGTTTTAAATAATCCGCTATATTTTTTCTTAAACAGTCTAAACCAAGTGTATGCTTATAGGACATATCGGAATATTTGATATCTCTCCAATAATTATTGGTCAACTTTTGCCATTGTCTTACCGGAAAAACATCTAAAGGCGGTAAACCTGGTCTAAAAGCAATGCCCCGCTCATGTCCTCTGTTCATTAAGGTGACATTGGCACTAAATTGGGTTGCCCTCTTTGAGATATCGGGATACTTCGTTGCTTCCTTTTGGGTTCTTAGACTATACTTTATTTTCTTGTTCCTTATATCATTTACATAAAATCCAGAACCCTGCACTGAATAAACGTAATTTTCCAAGCACAGTATTTCATAGGCCTTCACTACCGTGCTTCGCGATAAGCCCATATCCTGGGCTAGCAATCGGGTTGGGGGTAACTGATATCCTTGCACCAGTTTTTTTTTGTTGATGGCGTTTATGAAAGAGTTTGAAAGTTTCACATAGAGACTTTGTCCTCCTTCCGTTGAACTAAAGCCATGTGAAATAAGTAAGCTGTTAAGTTTGGTCTTCAAAATTGAAACGCTGTAAAAAATAAAATTGGTATGGGAAAGGTAGAAAAACATTTCATAATATTGATTTGGTCATTTAAATAACTAAATATTAAATATTTAATTGAAAATAATGATTCAAATAACCCAAATCGATTGAATTCCTCTTGACAATAAAATAGAGGCTTTACTTTTAGAAAAAAGACTCTAAAACCCTTACCTGCCTATGTTGGTCACAATGCACCCGGATACCCATTGCAAATGCAACATATACTTTCATTCTTACTATGAATAATTATCCTGAAAACGTATATATAAATGGAAAAATAGTTCCTCATGAAGAAGCTAAAATCTCCATTTTTGATAGAGGTTTTTTATTTGGAGATGGTGTATATGAAGTAATGGTTCAAATTGGCAAAAACTTTTTTTATGGCGAAGAACATCTGGATAGGCTTGCGGGGTGTCTTAAAAAAATAGGCTTGGATTTTAATGTCTCCACCCTATTTAAAGAAATTGAAAATTTATTACTTGCTACAAAACTAGATGATAAAAGTTGTATGGTCTACATTCAAATTACAAGAGGAGTTGCCATTAGGTCGCATGCTTTTCCAAAAGCTCCACAACCAACAATTGTAATGTATGCAGTTCCATTTACATTGCCGGACATCAACCAAAAGAGTATTGCTACAGTTACGACTGTTGACAATAGATGGCACCGATGCGATATTAAAACCACTTCCCTACTGGGAAATGTAATGGCAAACAATCTAGCAGCTGAGCAAGGAATGTACGAATCAATTTTTATACGAAATGGAAATGTAACAGAAGCATCCCATAGCAATGTTTTTTTTGTGAAAGACAAGATTGTTTATACCCACCCTGCCAACGCATACATATTGAATGGCATTACGAGACAGCTTGTTATACAGCTATGTAAAAAGCTTGAAATAGAGGTTAAAGAAGATGCAATCCCAGCGGAAAATATCAGTAAAATGGATGAGGCTTTTCTAACGGGTACCGCTACGCAAATAGCATCTATTGGTAGTATTGATAGCCATTTTTATACTTCTGATGGAACTATTGGCCCCATCACACAAAGACTTCAAAATGCTTTTTTAGAATTAAAACAAAATCTGAACAGAAAATCCATAACCATTTAGCACTACTTTTATGAATGGGAAGCTCTAATATGTTTATGAACCAAAACTAAATTCAATGAAAATAATCAACCTTACGAGTATCCTAATTGTATTGATAACCAATATTCATTTTGTCCTTGGTCAAGAAATACCTCAACCTGAAAAATCTTATATAAAGGAGATTATAAAGCTTGGCGAAAGAAAAGCTGTAAAAAAAGCTTTTGCCATTGTGGATGATATTGAGAACGAAACCAATAAGGATCTTATCGTATTAACGGAAATTCCTGCCCCACCGTTTAAAGAAAGTGTGAGAGCGGAAAAGTTTAAATCCATGCTTGAAGATGCTGGAGCAGATAAAGTATGGATTGATGAAATAGGAAACGTAATTGGGTTAAAAAAAGGTTCGGAAGAAGGTAAAGTAGTTGCTTTGGACGCTCACTTGGACACGGTTTTTCCTGAAGACACAGATGTTACTGTCAAACAAAAAGGAGATACACTCTATGCCCCTGGAATTGGAGATGATACAAGAGGACTCGCAATGATCATTGCAACTGTAAAAGCAATCAAAAAAGCAGAAGTAAGAACAAAATCCGATATTTTATTCATCGGATCTGTTGGTGAAGAAGGTTTAGGTGATCTTAGAGGTGTAAAACATCTATTTAAAAAAGGTAAAACTAAAATTGATTCTTGGATTTCCATAGATGGTGGAAAAATGGGAAGGGTTAACAACGCTGGTTTGGGTTCTGTGAGGTACAAAGCCGTTTTTTCTGGAAAAGGAGGACATTCATGGGGTGCGTTTGGCTTGGCCAATCCGCATCATGCCTTAGGAGCCTCCATTAAGGAGTTTACTTTACACGCATCGGAATTTACTTCAAAAGGCCCAAAAACAAGTTTTAATATTGGTCGTATCGGGGGTGGCACCTCAGTAAATTCCATTCCTTTTGAATCTTGGATGGAAGTAGACATGAGGTCTATCAGTGCGGAAAGACTCAAACAAATAGATAGCATATTTAAAGTATCGATGCGGAAAGCTGTGGATGAATACAACGAATCTGGAGTGAAAGATTCAATAAAATTGGAACTGGTTAAAATTGGGGATAGACCCTCGGGAGAAACTCCAATTGAGAATGCCCTGGTACAACGGGCAATTGCAGTTTCCAACTACTTTAATGCAGAACCAAAACTAACCATTGGGTCCACAAATGCCAATATTCCAATATCAATGGGCATTCCCGCTATAACCATAGGCCGTGGAGGAAAAGGAGGTTCGGCTCATTCTTTAGGTGAATGGTGGATGAACGACAATGGTGCTGAAGCAATAAAACTGGCTCTGCTACTTACCTTGGCCGAAGCAGGAATATCAAAATAAATCGGGAATACATGAAGAATAAAGTAATCTTTCAATTGGTTTTAGTAGCGATTTGTCTTTCTGGTTGCGGCAAACAACCGTATGACATTCTTATTTTAAACGGAGAAGTTTATGATGGCTCCGGCAATGCTCCTTTTAATGCCGATATCGCAATCAAAGATTCTGTTATTGTAAACATTGGAGACCTATCCGAATTTAAGGCCGTTAGAACAATCGATGCCAAAGGTCTTGCAGTTGCCCCAGGTTTCATAGACATGCATGCCCATTTGGACCCACTTTTGGAGCTTTCAGACTGCGAAAGTCATATAAGACAGGGGGTTACCACTGCATTGGGAGGTCCGGATGGTTCCAGTCCTTGGCCAATGAAGTCGTATATGGATACTCTTAAGCAGATAGGAATTGGAATGAATGTGGCCTATTTAATCGGACATAATACTGTTCGGAAAAATGTGATGAACCTTGATAATAGAGCGCCAACAGCAAAGGAACTGGAGGAAATGAAAGCACAGGTGCAACAAGCCATGGAAGATGGAGCATTTGGCTTATCTACAGGTCTTAAATATTTGCCCGGAGCTTTCTCCAAGGTAGAAGAGGTTATAGACCTTTCAAAGGAAGCCTCCAAAATGGATGGCATTTACACCTCGCATCTAAGAGATGAAGGTCTTGGACTTTTCGATGCCGTGGCGGAAGCAATTAGCATCTCTAAAAAGGCGGATATTCCTGTGATACTCACCCATCATAAAGCCATAGGAAAACCAATGTGGGGGAAAAGTACAGTTACATTGGCAATGGTAGATTCAGCCAGAGCCTCAGGTTTAGATATTAAAATGGACCAGTACCCGTATAGTGCAAGCCATACAGGAATTTCCGTTCTTATTCCAAGTTGGGCAAGGGCTGGTGGAACTGAAGCTTTTAAGGAAAGAGTGAAAAATGTACAACTTAGAGATAGTATTAAAGCGGGAATAATTTATAATATTCTAAATGATAGAGGTGGAAACGATTTAACCCGTATTCAATTTGCCAAAGTAAAATGGATGAAGGAGTTGGAAGGTAAAACACTAAAATACTGGTGCGAATTAAGAGAACTGGAACCCACTCTAGAGAATGGTGCCGATTTAGTTATAGAAGCTCAAGTCAATGGAGGTGCCTCTTGTATCTATCATGCTATGCATGAAGAGGATGTAGAACGTATCATGAAACATCCCCAAACCATGATTGCATCTGATGGCCGGCTCGTGAAACCAGGACAAGGACATCCCCATCCTAGATGGTACGGTACATTCCCAAGGGTACTGGGGCATTATGTTAGGGAAAAATCAACTATTACCCTTCCTGAAGCAATCTATAAAATGACCTCGCTACCAGCCACCTCACTTGGACTAGCAAATAGAGGGGCGATTAAAAAAGATATGATGGCGGATATTGTCATTTTTGATTCCAATACTATTATTGATAAATCAACATTTGAGGAGCCCCATCAGTATTCAGAAGGAATTCATTATGTCTTGATTAATGGTCAAATTTCCATTGATGAATCAAAATTCAAGAGCTTGAAAGCGGGGAGGGTATTGCGAAAAAATGCTTCAAAATAGCATAAAACAGATTTTCTTGTCAACCAATAAAAAAGGGATGCAAATTGCATCCCTTTTTAAAGTGAGAAACTAAGCTAACTCAAATTAACTGCTAACCATTTTATTGATTAACAGGTGTTGGCGTAAACAAATCCGGTATTGGGTTAGGAATGTTGCTATTATTATTAATTTCTTCCTGAGCATATAAAAAGCGCTGCGGGTTTACGGTTACTGTGGTACTGTTCAAAGGAAATGGTACTAAAATATCCGTTTCCGCACGTAATCTTCTAACATCATTAAAAGGCATATATGTACTGAAACCAGTGACATATCGCTCTTCGATGATTTCTCGAAGTACCGCTCTATCCGTAGCAATGTTATCCGCATTTTCCATACCACCAGCTTCAAAGTCAGCAAGCACATAGGAATCGTAGTTAAAGGTCTCATCGCCGGCTATAAGATTAAACGCAGCGCCTGTGTCCAAATAAGCCCTAAGTTCATTCAACTTATCAATGGCACCTTGTACATCATCATTGGCCCTTATCAAGCATTCTGCCCAAATAAGTAGATTCTCCTCGTAACTAACCAACTTCATTGGCGTAGTAGCGTCATCAATACCCCCTGTTTGCTCTCCATCTCCACTGATATAGGAATAGCTTGCTCTAGCTGTTTCGTCTGTTTTAGCATTACTTCTGCTACTTGCGCCAGCTGGGTCTACCAAATCTCTATAAAATGTACCGTCACCTGTCATATCTCCAGCTCTTGAGCTATTAACGAAATTGAATAAAAGGTTACTATTCCCATTAACGTCTCCAATAGGATTATAAGACATAGTGCCCGCGCTACTACTGATGCCATTAACAACATTTGCCAATGCTTGGGCATACTGTTTTGTTTGTAAATAGTATCGAGCTTTTAATGTATATGCAGCTGCAACCCAACTATCTCCATCTCCTCCGAAATAGTTATCCTGATCATCCGTATTGCTTGTGGTTGAACCATTTTGCAATTTAGGAATCGCATTGTCCAATAAGGTTTGTAATGCGGCATACACATCAGCCTGCCCATCTAAAGTTGGGTCTTCTGAAGCTATTCCTGGATTATCTGGTACAGCTGTGGAGTAAGGTATATCTCCAAAAAGAGATGCTGCGGTACCTACCGCCAATGCCTCATTTACATCAACAATACCTTGTAGCAAACCAACATCGGGAGAAAGTCTTCGTATTTCCTTATTCTGAACCAAAATACCATTGTATAGATGCCCCCAGACAGCATCGGAATCCCCAGGGGTGTAATCATAATTATACAGTGTTTGTTGCACCAATTGCAATCCAATCAACCCTCCTGTATAATACATGCTTGTTCTTGCTAGCTGTCCTTGCTGTACTTGGGCATTTGCCAATAAGGTTCCTCTAAGCAGTAAATCTCCGGAAGGAACCTCTACTAACTGATTTGGATTTTCATTTACATCTAAATAATCATCACAACCGGATGCAGATGTCAGAAAAATCAACGATAAAATTATTTTGTATCTAGATTTCATAACTTCCTACTGATTAAAAATTAAAATTGATTCCAAAAGCATAAGTCCTTGCCCCAGGATTAGAGAAATAATCCAAACCGCGAGCCCTACCAACACCAAATTGATTGATATCGGGATCAATACCTACAACATCTGTCCAGATAATCAAATTACGACCTGAAGCTGTAAACTCTACTGAATCCAAGCCTGTAGCTTTTCTAAAATTATCTGAATTGATTGTGTAGGAAAGTGATAACTCCCTAAGTCGGGTCCAGCTGCCATCTTCAACTGCGAACTCATTTAGTACTCCATCTCCAAAACCGTATAGGGAGGTATAATAATCTTCATCCAATAGCACATTTCCACCACCAAAATTTCCTATGTTTCCCCTAACTACTGAACCAGCAGGAATCACATCGCCATCATAGTTCACAAGGTCTTCACTAAGCGTGATTGTATTGCCTACATCTGCATGTGTACCAAAGAAAGATAAAATAAACCGGGTTCGCTGTGCCAAATCATTTCCTTGACTAGTATCGAACGATGCGGCCAATGACAAATTCTTGTAAGACAAATCAAATTGAAAACCACCTCTCCAATCTGGGTTTGGGTCTCCAACAATAAGATTTCCTCCTGTATCTATCTGTGGAAAACCATTGGCGTCTAAAACAAAACTTCCATCATCATTTCTCAAAGCTCCTTGCGTATATAGAACACCTAAAGGTTGGCCATCTATAGCAACGGACTGAATTGAGGTCCCTTCTGAAAACTCTTGGATAAATTCTCCATTACCTTGTACTCCACGTACTATATTTTCGTTTTTGCTATAGTTTAATGCAATGGAACCTCTCCAATCTTGATTTCTGAGAAAATCATACCGGAATTCAATCTCAATACCATCATTTTCTATCGAAGCTCCATTGGCATATATTTCATCAAAACCAAGTGATGGAACCAAAGCAAGGTCCAATAAAACGTCTTCCGTGGTATTGGTATAATATGTCGTGGACAATGCTAACCTGTTTCTTAGGAATCGAAGATCTAGACCTACTTCATATTCTGTTTTGATTTCAGGTTTTAGCTCCGCATTTCCTAAACGCTCATCCAATTGGAAACCTCCTCCAAAATTTTCCAGGGTAATTTCATCAGAAAATGATGAAAATGTTCCAACTTCAAACACTGTCTGTTCCCTGTGTGCAATAGGAACGTTTGCTACCTGACCATAAGCCAACCGTATTTTACCAAAAGACAAGGGTCCGGTATCTTTTAATGCCTTTGTAAACGTCCAACCCAATTCGGCACTGGGATAAAAGAAACCATTATTGGATTTTGGCAATACAGAATGCTTTTCATAAGCACCACCCAGTTGTAAAACCAACTGATCTGCATAATCAAAATTCGCAGTACCATAAAAACGGATGTTTTTTCTAGAAGTTCTGGTAGTTTCAGAGGTTATGTTTTCAATTGCTGAGAGTTCTGCGGCATCCAATGGGCTTCTAAAATTAGCAATGAAATTGTCCGCAGCGGTAAAAATTCGTTTACGCCTTCTATCATTAATACCAAACCCAACTATTATGTTTGTGTTTAATTTTTCGGTCAACTCGTAATTAAAATTTGTCAATAAATCCCCGTTATATTCCTCATTATTAATGGTTTCATCATTTAACAGACCATATCGTCTAGCGGCACCTGCCGTATAATATGGGAAAAAATAAACTCTTGTATCAACATAGAAATCCACACCACCTCTTACAATAGTACTTATGTTGTCATTCCATTGATACGTAACTTCTCCAGTACCAATTAACCTATTTACTTTGGCCGTACTTTGCTGCTCGTTAATGGTCCACAATGGATTGTTATAGATTGCATTATCAGTGTTAGCCAAATACCTTCGGTAAGCACGGTGCCTATTTGGTGTAATAGATCCTGTATCACTGTGATAATTACCAATATAATCAGATTGATCAAAATCTGCAGGTGTACGTAACAGCCCTAAATATAAACCTGCGGTATTTGAACCTTGCTGCGTTCTATTTGACCCTGTATGCACATAATTGGCCTTAAAATTGGTTCTTAACTTGTCCGTCAAGTTTTGGGTCATGTTAATTGAAAAATTAGTTTTCTTATAAGTACTACTATTAACGATCCCTTCTTGATTTACGTTACCAGCGCTTATAAAGTAT
Source organism: Flagellimonas eckloniae (assembly GCF_001413955.1). NCBI lineage: Bacteria > Pseudomonadati > Bacteroidota > Flavobacteriia > Flavobacteriales > Flavobacteriaceae > Flagellimonas > Flagellimonas eckloniae. The sequence continues at coordinate 1,854,150 of NZ_LCTZ01000002.1, forward strand.
GTTCCTTTGTCAGTACCGCTACTTACAGAAACTCGATTATCATAGGTAATACCCGTTCCAAAAACCTGATCAAAGTTTCTGTCGGTGAAAACTTCTCTTGAATTCTTTTGCGTTATTGGGTATATAATATTATCGGAAACCAAGGATTCGAAAAACTCACCTGAAGTATCCACATCATCTGCTCCACCGGATCGATCCGCTATAATATCACCCCAAGATCGTTGCGCGGTAGGACTAAAACTTCCGCCATTACCTTGTCCAAAGGTAGTCTGCAATGGATGTTTGTATGAAATTTTGTCTATTGCAATACCTGAAGAAAATGAAACATCAAATTTTCCAGCTTTACCCTTCTTTGTGGTAATTACAATTACACCATTCAAGGCTCTTGAACCATATAATGCACCTGCCGAAGCTCCTTTAAAAACCTGAAATGATTCAATGTCGTCTGGATTGATATCATTTAAACGTGATTGTTGAGATACACCAGCGGATTCATCACTATCTCCAGACCCTGAAATATTGTCATTGTTTAGTGGAATACCATCCACAACAATCAAAGGTTGGCTTGAACCGCTTAGTGAACTTGTTCCCCTAATCTGAATATTGGAACCTGCTCCCGGGTCACCAGAAGTTGCATTAATACTTACACCGGCTGCTTTACCAGCCATTCCATCAATAATCTTGTTTTCCACCGGCTGAACAAGTTTGTCCGCATCAATCTTTGAATAGGTAGATGCCATTTTATCTCGTTGTTCTACAAAACCAAGTGCGGTTACTACAACTTCAGATAAACTTTCTGCATCCGATTCCAGTGCAAAATTCATTGTAGTTTCCGAACCAATAGTCCGTTCTTCAGTTTTGTATCCAATAAAAGATACCACAAGTGTTTCTCCTGAGTTTGCTTCAATGGTATAATTTCCATCAAAATCGGTCGTAGTTCCATTGGTAGTCCCTTTTACAAAAACTGAAGCCCCTGGCAAGGGACCTGTCTCATCGGAGACCGTTCCAGAAATCGAAATTTGGGAATACCCAATTCCTGCCACTAGAAAAAATAGCAAGAGTGTTAAGGTTGATTTTCTCATAAAGTAAATTGTTTTTGAGTGTTAATTTTTAGTTAGTTGTTAATAATTTCATCATTTCATTAGCTGATATTTTTCCTTTTAATGTTATAAAATCCCTTGGGGTCTCATCCCCTATTTCATACGTTATCCCAACTGCATTGAAGCGTTTTAAGAACCAGCCTTTAGATACGGGTCTTGTGCTAGTGGCACTTTTTTCATTTACCTTATAATTTGGAATGTTGGCTTCCAGGCTAGCAAACCAGTCCGAAACAAAACTGGGAAGATTGGTGTTTTCCCGCTGAACATTGGTGTAAAAAACATCGTGCCATGTAGAGTGAAAATCCAATCCCAATAGTACTTTCACCTTGTACTCTTTTACAAGCTGTTCTATCCTGCTAACTACCGCAGCTATTTCTGGTTGCCTGTACTTGCTCCAATCCCTATTAAGGTCAACACCTCCTGCATTATGCCTCCAATGCCCTAAATCCACACCATCTGGATTCATTAGTGGAAACGCTAAAACACGATACTTTTTAAAAAAAGCAGTGTTAAGATCCGTAGGCTTTACCACAGTCTCCAAAAAACTTTGAAATGCCAAATAACCTGTAACCTCTGGTGGATGCTGTCTCGTTAACAGTACAATAATATCTTTACCCTCGGAAGAACCATCATAAATATCAAGCATGGGGATATCATTCCCCAGATGGCTTTTCCCTATTATATTAACCCGTGTTCTAGAAGAAGTTTTGGTTTGAAGTTCAGTATACCAACTCTTGACATTTTGTATTGTTTGAAGTTCCTGTGCAGCTATAAGTACAGTATCTGGAGATATTTTAATCTTAAGGATGGCTACACTATCCATGTGTGAGAACATGGTAGAGTCGGCCTGCTGCCATGATCCATTGGCAACCTTGTATTTTGGAATGTATCTATGCTGGTAACCGTTTGGATACTCAAATTGGAAATTAATTTGTTTTTTCTTAGCACCCCAAGCTTTAAATGCAAAATATGCACTATTATTTATGGGCTGATTTTCTGGCTGAACTTGTACAATTATAGTGCTATCATTCTTGACGCTTATATCATTTAATCTAGCACTTGGAAAATCATTACTTACATAAACTCCCATGTCAGGTATAAACTTAGTTTGCCTATCCTGTAGGGTTATTGGCTTATCTTGGGTATCAATCTTTTTTGGAAACTTAACGGTTCGGAGACCCGAACATGAAGAACACAAAACAGCAAGAAATATTGCGAGTTTAGGAGATAAAAATCTTGCGGGGTTCAGCATGATTTTGAGGTTTTGAATTAGCTATTCATTCCTAAATTAAGGTTAATTTAACATAAATGATACATACCAATTCATGCTTTAAAAGCATACCAATTAAATAGTCTATATTCTAAAAAGTAAACCCCGATAATAATTAACCTCTACTTATTCAAGTTCTTATGACATTCCTAAAATTGGTCCCATCATTTAAATGTTATTCTAAAAATTCACATTTTGAAATTCACATTTACTAAACCCCGAGTTTTATTCTTTTAAGTGTATAAAATTATTTTTAACCCATATTTTTAATATCAAGAGCATATTTTTTTTGTTTTATTACTCTCTTTTACAATCAATTTTTATTAAATCAAACCACCATATCATTTCAAGTTCCGCAAAAGTTTAAACAAAACATCCCTAAAACTATAAATTTTAGGGATGTTTCATTCTGGTAAAGAATTCTATCGCACTTTTTCCGGTATTAAAATAAATTCTGCATAATTTTTTATATCAAAATAGGTGTTTGCAGCATCTTTAAACATTTTAGAATCTATTTTATTAATCTTAGTCTCATAATCTAAAATCGACTCAGGATTTAATTTGTACTCATAAGCGTTTTTTAATTTACCAGCCCAATAACTATTGTATTCCAAATATTCTTTAGCATTAGCTAATTCTGCTTCTTTAATTTTATTTACATCTTCTTTAGATGCCCCATTTTTCTTTAGTTTTTCTATTTCTTCAAAAACTTTTTCTTTTAATTTATCAACATTTTCAGGGTCGCAGGTAAATCGAATATTCATTCTATGCCAATCATAAGGTTTATCCGAAGCAAAGCCTGAAACTTGAACACCATATACACCAGACATTTTTTCGCGCATTTCCTCTGTTAATTTTATCTTTAACAATTTACCGAGTAAACTTAATTTGTCCTTCTCTTCAAGTGAAAAATCAAATGCAGAAGTAAAACGCATATCAACTTTGCTTTTGTCATCTATCCCTTTTACAATAGTTTCTTTGATAGCACCACCCTCTGCATATCTTAACCCAGTATCTTTCCACATACTTTTCTCGTTTAAATTTGATGGAAGACTTCCTAGATACAGCTTCACAAATTCTTTAAGAATATCGATATCAAAACTGCCTACAAAAACAAAAGTGAAGCCATTTGCAGACGAAAAACGGTCTTTGTAAAAATCATATACCTCATCCAAATCCAGTTCATTTTCAATTTGCTGTTCAGTTAAAGGAATTGCCCTAAGGTGATTTCCTGTCATGACCTCACTTATTCTTTTTTCGAACAAAGTTCCCGGACTACTGTCCTGATCTTTATATACAGACTTTAAGTTTTCCTTATTGGCCTCAAAAACAGCAGCATCTTTATTAGGCTTGGTAAAATATAAATTTACCATTTGGAGCATTCGTTCAAGATCTGCCGATGAACTACTGCCAGAAAACAAATCATCAAAATAATTTATACGTGGTGAAACTTTTACAGTTTTACCCATATTTATTTTTTTTAAATCTGTTTTTGATATGTCATTAATACCACTACTCCCTACTATAATTCCTGCATATCTTGCAGAAACATATAAAGAATCCGGGGCAACCGAACTCCCTCCGGGCCTGAAACCGCTCATGGAAATTAAGTCATTTTGAAACTGTGTTGGTTTTGCAATAACCGTAACACCATTGGCCAGTTTCCAGGTTGTAACATCTATCTTTTCATTATATTCAGAACTTTTAATTTTGCCAGGTTTAGGTCTAACATCCATCAATTTAGCATCACCAAGATTATCTTTGTAAGGCTTAATATCTTTTGATGCTACATCATTAAGTATTTGAAGAACTTCATTTTCTGAAGGCAATACTAAGTCTGATTTTTCGATAGCGTTTACAACCACAGCTATATTATCTTTCCTAACCCATTCTTTGGCAATTTTATTTACTTCCCCAACTTGAATTGTTGGTAAAATATCCTTATAAAATTCATATATGAATTCATCACTTGGAATGGGTTCATTATCTGTGAAATTATCGATATACTTTTCTATGTAATACTGTTTTGAGGATAGCTTTCCTGTTTCTTTTCTACGTATATCGGCATTATTTAACAATAGTGCCTTATAACGTTCAAACTCCGGGGGCGTAAAACCGTATTGCCTTGCACGTTCACTTTCCGTGAGCAAAGCATCTATACCATTGTTAATGTTATTTTCCTTGAGACTGGCTCTTAGGTAATAACAATCCATATTTCCTAGAAAGTTACCAATTACAGCACTTGCCGATAAAAATGGTGCATTTGGTATCAATGCTACTTCGGAGAGTCTTTGACGTAACATACCCGTATATATTTTTTGTAATAATACCTGCCTGTAATCGCCTAAAGTTGTTACATCCTTTTCTTCCTTTTTAATATATATCGATATACTTACTCCTCTGGCTTCTTTATCAGAAATTACAGTGACTGTGGGTTCTTGATTTTCGGGAATCTCATAATAGATCCTTTCTTTTGGGTTAATTACCGGTTTAATGCTTTCAAATAACTTTTTTATTTTGCTTTCAACTTCAGCAACATCAAAATCCCCGACCAATACCAAAGCCATTAAATCTGGACGGTACCAGTCTCTATAAAAGCGTTTCATGGCTTCGTACTTAGAATTCATAATAACATCCAAAGTCCCAATTGGCGATCTTGAAGCGTATCTGGAATTATTTGTAATTACGGGAATAGATTGATAATACATACGCATGCCTGCACCGCTCCTGGCTCTTAACTCTTCTGCAACAACACCTCTTTCGTTATCTATCTCTTCATCATCAAATGTAATCCCGTCTGCCCAATCACGTAATACCTGTAAACTTGTGTCAAAAGTTTCTGTGTCTGTTGGTACAGACAATTTATATACGGTTTCATCAAAACCTGTATGGGCATTTAAATCGGCTCCAAACTCAATTCCTAAGCTCTGGAGGTAATCTATAAGTTCATTTTTGGGGAAGTTCTTAGTCCCGTTAAAAGCCATATGTTCCAAAAAATGTGCTAATCCTTGTTGATCTTCGTCTTCTAAAACAGACCCCGCTTTTACTACGAGTCGTAATTCCGCTTTATTCTTTGGTTTTGCATTGTGTCTTATATAATAGGTTAAGCCATTTTTTAATTTGCCCATTTTTACTGATGGATCCATGGGAATATTGGTGTTTAAGTCTTCAACTTGCCCTAGCAGACTAAAACTGAATACGTATAAAATTGATGTTAGTAGTGCTGTTATTTGTTTCATGATTGATTAATTATATAATTAATTGTTACTAAAAACACAGATTATCCTATTCGCATTTTTAGCTAGTATAGATACATCACATGCTTCTTTAAATCAAAAGATTACATTAAATTTTAAAAAAATTGCCAAAGCAAATATCTTTTTATTTTGCTTTGGCAATTATTGCACAATTGTTTCGAAAATAGAAGGCTTTCCATATTCAGGTCATACATTCAACTAGTCCAAAAGACATATTTGAAAACTAGTATTATATTGATTTGATTCTCTGTATGTTTAGCACTCAGCTTAAAACCAGTTTTAACAAAATTTATAAAAAACATTAACTACAAACAACTATTAAAACCACAATCTGCATAAGCAGCTAACACACAAAGAGTATCCGAAGGGCTACAATTCAAACTATTCAAAACACAATTCACGCACTCAGAAAAACAATCTGGGTATTCATTTTGGTTTATTTGTGCATCTCCGTCTTGATCCAAAGCATTGAAATTAAATCCATTGCATGAGAATGGGCTAATTGGTCCATCATCTACAATCTGAAATTCCTCGATACTAATTTGCCCATTCCCGTTAATATCTACGATAGAAAACAATGGAAAATAACATTGACAACTCAAGGCATTTGACGTTTTGCTGGATAAGGAATCATTTTTATATTCCCTTTTAAAGAATAAATTTCTGTCAAATGGAGAAGCCCCCACTATTATCTTTTCTATATTATCATCATTATAATAAGTTTCAACAGAATGAATTACTGATTTAAATTTTGTTAAATCTGAATCTAGAAAATAGACAAACAAATTTTCTGACATGTGCCTATCAGAACTTTTAAACGGAATAGATATAGCATATTTACCTTCACCACCTTTAAATTTAATCATACTGACCTCATCTAAATTTAAATCGAGACCATTGACATTTGTACTTGAGAGAAAAGCATTTAAACTTTCATTATTAGAGTCAATTTCATGAATGCCTTCTACATTGTCAGGTAGAACTTGTTGAAATTCAGACTCGATATCACTACTTATTAAACTTTGTGTTTCATCGTTCTCACTATTACAGGAAAAAACAAAAACTAGGCTCAGTATAACTATTATTTTTTTCATGATATTAAAATTTTAATTATTAAAATATTTTATTGTAAAGTCTGCGAGGTTTATTGGTCTTCCAATATATCCCTCTAGTTATTAGTTAGATACTTTGTCTCATTGGCAAATACGTTTTAAGGTTAAACATGAAGAACTGTTTATATCTATTAGCCCTTAATCAGAGGTTTATTTTCCTTAAAACTAAAAAGCATTGGTGCAGAAATATAGCATCATATGTTAAATTGTAGTATTTTACTTACTTTTTATTTTATACTTTGATTTAAAATGAAAGCCCGAAATCGTTCCTTCTTTTGTATATATATAACTTCGTTTATGTCTGCTGTATATAATAGGACATTTAAAGTCCTTTTTGAGTTCATCAATCAAACTATATAAACTCCTTTTGGAAATGTTTAGCTTTTTTGCACATTCTTCCGGATTTCCAGTAGACTCTAGCCTGATAAGCTGGTCTAATTGCTCTATCCTATTAATATATTTGCGCAATACCATAATTATTAAGGCTAAGTTCAACTACTCAAAAAATCATATTAAATCTTAGTAGAATAGAGCTCTAAACCTTTGGGGAAGTCCAAAGCCCTATTTTCAAAAAACTAACTCAAATCAAATAATACTTGTAGTTACTCGTACCCAGGGTTTTGCGCTCCAAATACCAAATTTGCTTCTAACTCAGAAACTGGTATGGGAAGTATATATTGATCTGGACTTGTTACATCAACCTTTATCTCTTCCAGTTTTCCAAAACGAATAGCTGCTGATAACACCGTACCTGTTTCAAAACATAGCTCTTTTACATACTCATCAAAAACTAAATCCAATAGTTCTTGTTGTGTTGTATAAATCAATGCTGGAGCGGCACCACTGTAAGCTCTGTTTCGAATTATATTCAGTGTTGCTTCTGCTTCTGTTAATTGATTTAATCTTGCCTGACACTCTGCTTTTATTAAATAGACTTCTGCCAAACGCATAAAATTTCTTGGGCCACCACCAATTTCCGAAGTATATATTTTTTTAACTCTGTTATTACTGTCATCATATGAGTATGGTGCTCTTGGGTCATCAAGTAAATAATCCTTTATCCAATCTGATGCCTTTATAGCGGTTTGATAGTAAAAGGAAAATTTACTTGATTGCCCTTCTGCAGCCACTCTTGTAAAAATGACTTCGCTATTCGCTTCACCATTGCTAAAAATATCTTCAAAATTGGGTTCCAATGTAACTTCCCCCGAAGCTATTACCTCATCTACCAAACCAATTGCTTCCGTATAATTAGCCTCTCCTCCCATGTATAGCAATACATTTGCCTTATAAGCCTTAGCTGTTGTGGAAGATGCGTAATAATTTTGTGAAAAAATTACATTACGGGCTATACTTTCATCCAGATCACTTACAATAAAATCATAACTTTCTTGTACCGATGACCTTGCAATCTGACTATTTGCAACTGTAGAAAGCTCTTTTTTTAGAACAATCCCATAAGCACTTGAAACATCGTAAAATTGTCCAAAGAGACGTAAAACTTCAAAATGACCAAAGGCTCTCATAAAGTAAGCCTCTCCTAAAATTCTTTTAGATTCTGCTTCTGAGACCAAAGTATTACCAGATACGTTTTTTATTGTTGCATTTGCAGAGTTTGCAACGGCATAAATATTCTCATAAATGTTATTTATAATTCCAGAAGAAGGCTCAAAGCCATTACTTGCCGCCTCATTGTAATAAGCTGCAGTGCTACCAGGTATCACCGAACCATCCATAAGAGGTGTCGTAATTTCAGCAAACTGATGTATATATGTTCCATTTAATTGCGTATATACCCCAACCAGTGAGGTTTGCGCACTTTTATCATCCGTTACCAGTTGTTCCTCAAATAGATAATTTTCTGGTTTCACATCGAGCACATCATCACAAGAGCTCAATAAGATACCAGCAAAAACGCTCAATAAAATAGTTATATTTTTCATGATATTAATTTAAAATGTAAGCCTAATACCAGCGATAAGCTGCTTGGATACAGGATAGTTGTTATTATCACTAGGTATTCTAAAACTGGAAGTATTTGAAACCTCCGGATCTGCTCCAGGGTATTTGGTAAATGTAAATAAATTGGTCCCTGTTATATACAAATACAAATTTTGAAAATTTATATTCTTCAATACCTCTTTTGGTAGATTGTAGCCCAAGGTGATAGTTTTAATCCTTAGATAATCCCCAGAAAATACATAAAGACTTGAAAGCCTATTGTTATAGTTTCCACCAGTGTAGCTTGTTCTATAAACAGCTCTGGGATATTTTGCATTGGGATTCTCTTGAGTCCAGCGATTCAAAGCATATGTTTGCTTATTGCCTTGTTCATTTCCACTTGTATAACTATAACTATTTGATCCAGCTGCCCAGTAAATATCATTACCAACACTATAATTGGCAAATACATTTAAAGACATTCCTTTATAATTTAAGGTGGAATTAATACCTCCAAAAAAATCAGGCTCGATACTACCAATAGTTTGTAAATCCGGTAAATCACTGTTAAAAGAGGAATAGGTAACTTCTCCGTCCCCATCTAAATCAGCATAATAAATATCCCCCGGGCTGGTCAAGGTTCCTTGGTAAACACCATCTGGAGCATTTTCGTTTAATACATCTATTTGTTCTTGGCTTTCAAATAGTCCGTTGGCTACATAACCTTTTATTAAACCCAACGGTTCACCTTCTTTAAAATATAATCCGCCCAATGTAACCCCTCCTCCAAATTCATCTTGGTAGGTAGTGTTTAAACGTATTAATTTACTCTTGGCTGTTGCTGCATTAAAATTGAGATTCCACCTCAAATACTTTGTGTTTACAATATCAAAGTTAAGTGACAGTTCATAGCCTTTATTTTGAGTATCCCCTAAATTGGTGATAACGCTAGTCAATCCGCTAGAGGAGGGCAGTTCTGTTTGATATAGAACATCTTTGGTGTCTTTTTGATAATACCCAATTTCACCTCTTATTTTATTATTGAGAACCGCAAATTCCAGCCCAAAATCCTTTTGCGTGGTTATTTCCCATTTTAGGTCTGGGTTACCTATTACCAAGGGAACCACACCAGTATCCCCGTTATAGACTCCCAACACACCATTTTGCGCACCAAATAGGCTAAAGGATTGGTTGGGATTAAACGTTACATTTCCTGATTGGCCAATACTGGCCCTAAGTTTTAAAAAATTTAGTCCGGACCAGTTTTCCGCTAATTTTTCTCTATGTATATTCCAACCTATTCCCACAGAAGGAAACGATGCCCATCGGTTGTTGGCTCCAAACTTAGAAGATCCATCAATTCTACCCGCAAAACTGATTAAGTACCTATTATCATAATCATACAAAACTCTAGAGAAAAAAGATAGAAGGGTACTTTCTGTTATAGCCTGTTGAATAGAAAGATCTTCACCTGCATAACTTAAACCAATAAGCGTGTCATCATTAGGAAAATTTTCCCCGTAGTAACTATTGGTTTCACTGCGTTCGCTTAGAAATGTATTTCCAACTAATATATTGAGATTGCTTCGACCTAATACCATATCATAGGCCACAGTGGTTTCGATGGTTGGATTAAATGTTTTTCTATCAATAAGATTACCCTTACCATTTGTTGCCAAACCACTTTGGGTATAACTTGGATAAAATGCATAGCTTTCATTATCTATATATTGCAGTATTCCCGTTGTTTTTATATACAAATTTTGTATGGGTTCGTATTCTAACCCCATACTTGTCAACATGGAAAAATTTGTTGACGTAATCCTTCTTTCTTTTGAAGAAAGTGGGTTGTATATATCTCCAAAACGGGCCACTAAATTACCATCCTCATCATAAGGTGTTTCATCTGGCCTAATGGAGGAAGCAGCATTCAAAACACTATAAAGGCTGGACAATGCATAATCACTTTCTATCCTTCCCAAACTTATATTGCTAAAAAAGGATAAATTGTCTTTTAGGTTTTGTCTTAAATTGAGGGCAAAAGCATATCTGGTCAATTTATCTCCTTCAATGGCACCATTATCATTTTGCAGACTCAAAGCTGAATAATAAGACCCCCTTTCGCCAGCACCTCTCACATTGAACGCATAATTAGTAGTGCTTGTATTTGAATTCCCAATTAAATCTAGCCAATCTGTATCAACAGACGTATCTATTTCTGTACCATCCAAAACTCCTAAAGCAAATGAGTCCGTTGCTGGGATAGCACCACCAGAATTCACATAATTTTCTATAGCTTCTGTATATATTTCCTCATATTGGCTTGCATTTAGAACATCTATTTTTTCAATAAAATTAGATCTTTGAGTTATTGAAAATTCAAACTGTGGTTTTTTTGACTTCCCGCCATCTTTTGTAGTAATAACAACCACACCTGCAGCTGCTCTAGAACCATAAATGGCTGTTGCAGTAGCATCTTTAAGAATTGAAATACTTTCTACATTGTTAAAATCTATAAAACCTAAATCATTATTAAAACCCTCACTCTCAAGAGTAACAGCTTCGTTATTGTTAATATCATTAATAAGACTCGTATACCCAGGTATTTCAGTAGAAGGAGATATAGGAACACCATCTATCACATACAATGGTTGGTTGGTTCCCAAAATAGAAGAACTCCCCCTAATACGTACTCTAGCTGCAGCTCCGGGCTTTCCACTTGGGTTACTTACCTGAACGCCGGCTACCTGTCCTTGCAATGCCTGATCAATATTTAATATGTTACCTTGATTTGCAATGTTTTCTACATCTACAACACCGACCGAACCCGTATATGCTTCTTTTTTTACTTTTCCATATCCAACAAGTATTGTCTCCTCCAAACTTGTCACAGCTACTTCTAATTGAACATTAATGGTACGCTGAGTTCCTACTACTACTTCCTTGCTATTGTAGCCCACACTGGTAAAAACAAGGATGGCAGCCTCATCGGGTACTGTTATTTGATAGTTACCATCAAAATCAGCTGCAACTCCTGTATTAGTATCCTTTATCCGTACGGTAACCCCTGGCAAAGGAAGCCCCTGCTCGTCTGTAATTGAACCTGTGACCAATATATTCTGTTGTCGTTTTTTTTCAGGTAGCCCTTTAGGTTGAATAATGATGGTATTGGAATCGGTAACATTTAGGGTTACTGAAGAACTTGAAAGACTCTTTTGCAATAATTTATCTACCCTAACCTTACCTTTCTTTACCCTTATTTTAGGCCTATCTTTAAACAAATCTACTTGGTAGATAAAGTGATAATCCGTCTGCTCCATAATAAGATCAAACACTTCATCCACCGTTAATTCTTGATCCCTTTCAATGATTACAGTTTTCTGCGACAACACTTCATTAGTGTTCATTCCCATTATAAGAGTACAAAAAAGTAAAAGATAACCTCTCATAATTAAAAGTAAGAGCTGTCTCCCATAAAGGATTCGTAAAGCCCTCTTTATTTGGTTTTTCATAAATTTGGTTGCATTTAGTTAATGAGTAATTAGTTATTTGCCCGGAGGGAAGGATTATCGTCGGTGAGATGTTGGTAATTCTATCCCTCTTTTTCTATTTAAGTGATCTATATCCCATAGTGGGCAATTTATCTTATCGGATCACCACTTTATTTTCTTTTATTTCATAACTGTTGATGTATTTAGTGTTCTTAATCAAGTTCAATATTTCTTCCAAAGGTTGGTTTTTACTCAAAGTACCTTTAAACTCTATTTCTTTTAATGATTTATTTTCAATTTCAATATCCACATCATACCATCTTGATAATGTTACCACGATATTTGATAGGTCCTTGTTCTTAAACATAAAGAGCCCCTTCTTCCATGCCGTTTCACTTAGCACATCTGCCCTTCTTATATCAATTCCATCATTTTTCGTATCGACCACCGATTGATGATTGGGCACAAGAATAGATTGCATATTTCCGGTCATCACTTCAACCGAACCTTCAACCAAGGTGGTAAATACCTTTTGTTCATCAGAATATGCCTTGATATTGAATTCTGTACCCAGTACTGAAACACTTTGATGTTTGTGAATTACCGTAAAACCATCATCACCGTTTAATTCTTTAGCTGGACTTACATCAAAATAAGCCTCGCCATAAATTAGTTCAACAAGCCTTTGTTGCCCAGAAACAAAACTCGTAGTGTACTTGATCTTTGAATCTGAATTCAACCATATTTTTGTTCCATCAGAGAGTGCTATGGTAAATTGTTTTCCGCGTTTGACAGTTATGTAATTGTAATCTATTTCTTCGTGGTCCTCCTTGGCCACATAGACCAATTCTTCGCCATTACTCTTCAGATATTGATTTTTATAGGAACTACCTTTCTTTAAATTTACCTCGGTTCCATCATCCAAGGTTAACGTAGCTCCATCCGTACCTTGCTCAATGGTAGTTTTTACAACTTTAATTGATGAAACTGAATCTTTATTCAAATAGTACCCTAAAAAAGTGAATCCCACTAAAAGAATGACTGACGCAGCTGCAACTCTAATTGGATTGTCCCAAAGTTTTCTAACTTTTGCCTCTGGAGTTTTTAGCGCTTCGGCAATTTTCAGATACTTGGAATCCTTATCGTTATCTTGATTTGATAAATGAACATAATAATCAGCCCGAACATAGGTGTTGAACTGTTTCTTATTTTCCGGTTTCTCCAACCACTTTAAAAAACTTTTCCATTCACTTTCGGTCAAGGTTTTATTGATGAATTTGTGAATCAGTTTTTCTTCGTTTTCGGTCATCACTGTTGTATTCTTTTATTAGATAACGGATACCAAACAAAAGATACCTAACCATTTCTTAACTTTTTTTCTACATTTATGTAGAGTTCATTCGTTAATGACTTCAATCTCGGTCCCAAGTATGGCAAATTTTAAAACCAATGAAATGCTGGAACAACAAATCATTAATGGTGATAGTCAGGCATTTAAAGTGTTCTTTGAAAAATATCACGGTTCACTTTTAGGGTACGCCCTGTCCTTAACACAAGATCGGCAGCAAGCGGAAGATATCGTCCAAACCGCTTTTGTAACCCTTTGGAAAAAGAGAAAAACCTTACATCCTTCTGGATTTAGAAAATTATTGTACCACACCTCCAAAAATCTTTATATTGACCAATATAGAAGTTCCATATCACGTGCCAACCTATATGCCGAACTGACATATGATGCCCTGAAGGAAGAGCCTGAAGATGAAGAATACCAGCAGCAACAAATCATTAAGCTTAGGAAAATTATTGAAACCCTGCCTGAACGGTGTCAGCAAATCTTACGAATGACCAAATTAGAGGGGTTGAGCCAACAAGAAACTGCAGATTATTTGTCCATATCGCCACGAACGGTACAGGCGCAAATTCATGTTGCTTATAAAAAAATCAGGGAAATGTTTAACAACGATGAGCCAACGATTTTATTTTTCCTTGTTAATGCTTTGCAAAGTATGGGCTTACCCTCTAATCAAAAAAAAATTCTGGGTCAATGAATCTGTATATTAGGCTTCTCTGGAATTAAATCAATATATAACAAAAAAGAACTCCCCAAAATCAATGATCTGGGGAGTTTTAATTAATCTGAAATATTTTGTGACCACGGTAGGATTCAAACCTACGACCGCTGGAGCCGAAATCCAGTGCTCTATTCAGCTGAGCTACGTGGCCATTATTTTATGAGCTTAATTTGGCTTTTACTATTGTAGAAATTGTTTTTCCATCAGCTTGTCCTGCCAATTCCTTGGAAACCATCCCCATTACCTTTCCCATATCCTTCATACCCGATGCACCAATTGAATCAATGGTCATTACAACTACTTTTTCTATTTCTTCTTCGGTAAGTTGTTCAGGTAAAAACTTTTCAATTATAGCTACCTGTGCCAACTCAGGTGCAGCCAAGTCATCCCTTCCTTGTTCAGTGAAAATTGCTGCACTATCCTTGCGTTGCTTCACCAACTTTTGAACTAGTTTTACCTCATCTTCTTCAGAAAGTTCTCCTCCACCACCTTTATCCGTTTTTGCCAAAAGAATTGCAGACTTAATTGCTCGCAATGATTCCAGTGCAACTGTATCCTTAGCTTTCATTGCCGTTTTCATCTCTGACATTACCTGATCCTGCAAACTCATCTTATACTTATTTTGGGCTGCGAAGATAAAAAATAAACCCGAAAGTCTCTTAACTTACGGGTTTAAGCTTTCCATCAAAAAATGGAGTCAATTTAAACACTACTAATCAACATTATCGTGCAAGAAGGAATTATTTGAACGTAATTGTATCTCATCATTACTATCCTCGCTTAGTGTTGTTCTTGAAACTTTCTGTTCCTGTGGAACGTCATTTAAATCAACACCTTGTCTTTTGTATGCAGGTTGCTTTTCAATTTCATCTATACTGTTCCTATTGTTCTGGAACTTATAATTGAAGTTTTTAAGTTTTTTTCTTCGCTCGTCCGCGCGATCTTTCAATAAATCATTTATAGAACTGTTGAAAGGGTCCACATTTTGATTATGTTCCCCTCCTGTCGAAGCTTCGGTATTAATTGTTTTCTTCTCAAATACCAACTCATCTTCCACCAATTTAGGTTCATGGGTTTCCGCTACGGACTTAGCTCCCGTAAGTTTGGTTTCCAACTCCATGTATTCTTCCAAGTTGTAGCGTGTTTCCCCTTCTTTATTGTATTCCAAAACCGGGTCTACCTCAACATATTCATTAACATTTATATCACGAACGTTCTCGTCCAAATCAAAGGTAATTGTATGTTCTTTTTCTTCCTCCTCCTCTTTTACCGCACTCAAGGGCATATCAAAAGTCAACGCAAACTGGTCTTCCTCTTCTTTTGCGGAAACAACTTCTGGATCTACAACCTCAATGTCTTCCAATATGCTCTTGGCTTCAATGATCACAAAATCTTCTTCAATGCCTTCAGGAACAACTTCTTCGTAAAAAACATTAAAATTTCTGATATAATTGGTTGTTGGAATAAGTTCAACCTCAGGCGCTGTCTCTTGCGGTGATTTTACTTCTTCAACTTCCTCATCTTCCATTTCCAAGGTATGCTTGACAATCACAGGCTCCAATTCAACTGGCGCTTCAATTTTCACTTCTTGGACGGATGTTGTATCAGGCGTTAGTTCCT
Organism: Flagellimonas eckloniae; assembly: GCF_001413955.1. Taxonomy (NCBI): domain Bacteria; kingdom Pseudomonadati; phylum Bacteroidota; class Flavobacteriia; order Flavobacteriales; family Flavobacteriaceae; genus Flagellimonas; species Flagellimonas eckloniae. The sequence continues at coordinate 1,870,013 of NZ_LCTZ01000002.1, forward strand.
GTTCTGCAATTTGCTCATCTTCCAAGGTGTAAAAAACCTTCTTTGTTTCCGTGTTTACAATATCATCTTGTTGGTCTACATTAAACCCCGTAGCAATAACCGTTACAGCAATGGCATCTCCCAAATTCTCATCTTCACCAACACCCATAATGATGTTTGCTCCATGTCCCGCTTCAACTTGGATATGATCATTGATTTCCCCTATCTCATCAATGGTAATTTCTTGTGAACCGGAAACGATAAGTAACAATACGTTCTTGGCCCCACTAATTTTATTATCATTCAATAATGGGGAATCCAACGCTTTCATGATAGCCTCACCAGCTCTAGCCGACCCTGAGGCCGTAGATGAACCCATTATTGCCGTTCCGCTATTGGAAAGAACCGTTTTAGCATCTCTAAGGTCAATATTTTGAGTGTAGTGATGTGTAATTACTTCTGCAATACCCTTAGCTGCAGTTGCCAACACTTCATCTGCCTTTGAAAAACCGGCTTTGAAACCCAAATTTCCATAAACCTCACGTAGCTTATTGTTATTGATTACTATTAAAGAGTCTACGTTTGCCCGTAATTTTTCAATACCAGCTTGTGCTTGTTTGTTACGCATGGCGCCTTCAAACTGAAAGGGTATAGTAACAATACCTACAGTTAGAACATCCAACTCTCTAGCTGCTTTAGCAATAATTGGAGCTGCACCAGTTCCCGTTCCACCACCCATACCGGCAGTGATAAAAACCATTTTTGTGGTATGCTCCAGCATAGTTTTTACATCTTCCATACTCTCCAAAGCGGCCTGCTCTCCCACTTCTGGATTGGCACCTGCACCCAATCCTTCTGTTAATGACACACCCAACTGAATTTTGTTGGGAACCGGGCTATTCTGCAATGCCTGTGCATCAGTGTTACAGATTACAAAATCCACTCCATTGATTCCGGCCTGGAACATGTGGTTGATGGCATTACCACCACCTCCACCAACGCCAATTACTTTTATTACGTTGCTCTTGTTCTTTGGAAGATCAAAAGCGATGTTATCAAATTCAGTGTTCTTACTCATGATGCTTTTTGTTACTTATTAGGGTATGCTTTATAGGGTTATTATTCTGCGTTGTCCAAAAAGTCTTTCAACTTCTCGGACCATTTGTCAAAAATGGATTTTCTTTCTCTGGTCGATATGTTTTTGGGTTGCGAAGCCGCATGTTCTTGCCCAACCAAAACCTGCTCTTCATTTTGAATCTCTTCTTCTAAAACAGCCTCCATTGATTTTGTTTCCAAGGCATTCATTAAAAGACCAACCGCGGTTGCATATAACGGACTTGCAATCTCTTCATCTGAATCTCCAGCCAAGTGCTCATTGGGATATCCAATACGTGTATCCATGCCAGTGATATATTCAACCAATTGTTTTAAATGCTTTAGTTGACTTCCTCCTCCTGTAAGGACAATTCCCGCAATCAACTTTTTCTTCTGATCCTCATGTCCGTAGTTCTTAATTTCCACATACACTTGCTCTATGATCTCCACAACTCTAGCATGTATAATCTTAGAGAGGTTTTTAAGGGTAATTTCTTTTGGTTCACGCCCTCTTAATCCGGGAATGGATACAATCTCGTTATCCTTGTTTTCACCTGGCCAGGCAGAACCAAATTTTATCTTCAATAATTCGGCTTGTTTCTCAATAATTGAGCAACCTTCCTTTATATCTTCGGTTATTACGTTCCCCCCAAACGGGATTACTGAGGTATGACGAATAATTCCATCTTTAAAAATTGCAAGATCCGTGGTACCACCACCTATATCAATCAGTGCTACACCAGCTTCTTTTTCTTCTTGACTTAGCACAGCTTCTGCTGATGCCAATGGTTCCAAGGTGATATTTGCCAAGTCCAGACCCGCGCTCTTAATGCATCTACCAATATTTTTGATGGATGAAACCTGTCCAACCACAACATGGAAATTAGCCTCTAAGCGCCCTCCGTACATTCCTTTGGGTTCTTTTATTTCCGGTTGGCCATCTACTCTATACTCTTGTGGCAAAACATGGATAATCTCTTCACCCGGAAGCATAACCAATTTATATACCTGATTACAAAGTTTCTCCAAATCATCATCATCAATGACTTCTTCAGAATTTGGCCTTGTTATGTAATCACTATGCTGAAGACTTCTAATGTGTTGCCCTGCAATACCAACAACTACGGAACCAATTTTCAGCCCAGAATTCACTTCTGCTTGTTCCACTGCTTGTTGAATAGATGAAATGGTCTGTGTAATATTATTGACCACACCTCTATGCACACCTAAGCTTTTTGACTTACCTGTACCTAAAATCTCAATTTTACCGTACTCATTTTCCCTACCAATAATCGCTACGATTTTGGTAGTTCCAATATCCAAACCAACTGAATAATTACCCTGTTCCATACTTTATATTTTGGTGCAAACCACTTGATTATTGAATTCTAGACTTACTGTTGCATATTTTTCCAAAGAATTGTCTTTAGCAGCTTTTGCATAAAATGCCATAAAATTTTTGAACTTCTCGTTAAGGTTTTCAACTCCTCCCAAATTCACAACAAAGTTTTCCAAACGAAACTTCAATTGATACTTACCTTCTTCCTCAATATGTATCCCGATAACATTCTTCCTAAGAAAATCATCCTCGTTTATATAATTTAAAATCGTGTAGGCATCCTCAAGGCTATTTCCCGTGATTTTGCCCGTAATTATTGGCACTCTAGCCGAATGATGACTGGACAAGGGCATACGCTCTCCCAAATCATCCAAATAAAATTTAGAGACTCCCTCAACTCTTCCAACTGGCTTACGCTGAACAATCTTAGATATAAGTTCTCCATTTACAGTAAGATAGACTTGGGCGTTTTTCACCATTTCATTGGACCTAATAACATCCTCTATGGTATTCAAAACTAATTCTTCTTTAGCCCTATTTTTTACCACGCCATAATTTTGTATTAACAATTTATTAACTGAGGCCTCAGTAAGATATAAGTCACTGTCTCCCAAAAAATTAATAGAGATATCACTCACTCTTTTTTTCTTGCTACGGTGTTCCGCAAAGCCGTAAAGTCCAATTATTGTAATGGACAGAAACGTCAATTTTATGTAATTCCAATTAACTCGCATATGCTAATTCTCTTTTTATCTTTGGTACTTCCAATCCAATATCTCCAGCACCCATTGTCACTAAAACTCCTGATTTACAATCCCTTACTTCGTTTATAAGGTTTGACTTAGAAACCAACTTTTTCCTTGGGTTGTCTATCTTGTTCAATAGCCAAGCAGAAGTAATTCCTTCAATGGGCTCTTCTCTGGCTGGATAGATTTCCAATAACAAGATCATATCAAATTTTGAAAGGTTATTTGCAAAATCGTCTGCAAAATCCTTTGTTCTCGAAAACAAATGGGGTTGAAAAACAGCTGTTATTTCCTCATTAGGGTGCATTTCCTTTATTGCGTTATAAACAGCAGAAATCTCTGTGGGATGATGTGCGTAATCATCAATGAAAACAAAATCAGAGTCCTTAATTTGATAGGAAAATCTTCTTTGAACCCCCTTAAAAGTTCCTAATGCCTTGGCAAGGCGGTACGGCGGGGAACCGGCTTGTACCGCCATCGCAAAAGCAGCTAATCCATTGAGTAAATTGTGCCTACCAGGTTTATTGAAACGAACTTGCTTCAATATCTCGGTTGGCGTTTTTAAATCAAATATGTAGGTACCATGTTCAATTAAAATATTTTCAATGCAGTAATCTGACTCATCCTCAATACCGTAGGTAATGCCTTTTAATGGAAGTCCATTTCTAATGAAAAGCATTCCGCTAGGTTTTATTTTTTGTGTAAAATCATAAAATGATTGTTGCAATTCTTCACTGGTTCCATAAATATCTAAATGATCTGCATCCATAGAAGTAATACAAGCAATATTGGGAGAAAGCTGTAAAAAGGACCAATCAAATTCATCAGCTTCAACAACAGAGTATTCGGTTCCCTCCAACACAAAATTGCTATTGAAATCTTCTGAAATTCCGCCTAAAAAAGCTGTGAACGGCGTATTGACTTCTTTTAACAAATGGGCAAGAATACAAGAGGTAGTGGTTTTTCCATGAGTACCAGCCACCGCAAAGCAGAAGGTGTCTCGCGTTATAATACCAAGTACTTCTGATCGTTTTTTTATTTCAAAACCAGCATCATTGAAAAATTGTAGTTGTGAATGTGAGGAAGGTACAGCTGGCGTATACACTACTAATGTATTGTCTTTCTGTTTGAATGCCTCTGGGATTTGACTTATCTCATCTTCAAAATGAACTGCAATTCCATGATTTACCAATTCATCGGTTATTGAGGTCCTGGTCTTGTCATAACCCACAACATTCTTGTTTATATACTTGAAATAGCGAGCCAAAGCGGACATGCCAATACCTCCGATACCGATAAAGAAAACATTATGGATGTCCTTTACATTCATTTTAATAATTTTTCAATTTCATCAACGATGTGATCCGTAGCCTGAGGCATGGCCAATTCCTTGATGTTCATACTCAACTTGTTTTGGATATCAACAGAATTCATGAGATTGGTAAACTTGTTTTCGAATTCTGTATCCAATTCACTTTCCTTTAGCATTAATGCAGCATCTTTTGATACCAGCGCTTTTGCGTTTTTAGTTTGATGGTCTTCTGCAACATTGGGCGATGGAATAAAAAGAACCGGTTTTCCTACCAAACATAATTCCGATACCGACCCTGCTCCTGCTCTAGAAATAATAACATCTGCAGCAGCATATGCATAATCCATTCTATTTAAAAAAGCTAAAACCTTTACCGAACTGGAATCGTATTGCTTATAGTCTTCATAGTAGAGTTTACCACATTGCCATATCAATTGCACCTTCAGGTCTTTGAAAAAATTAAGCTCCTTCTCAATTAACTGATTCACTCTTCTTGCACCCAAACTACCGCCAATAATCAATATTGTTTTCTTATCTGCATCCAATCCAAAAAAGTCGGTTGCTTCTCTTTTATCAACCTTCAAATCCACTAAATCAGAACGGACAGGGTTTCCCGTCTTGATGATTTTTTCCTTTGGAAAGAATTGCTCCATTCCATCATAGGCAACACAAATACGTTTCGCTTTATTTGCCAATAATTTGTTCGTGATTCCCGCATAGGAATTTTGTTCCTGAAGCACACAAGGAATTTTAGAACTGGCAGCCATTTTAAGCAATGGTCCACTAGCAAATCCACCCGTACCTATAGCGACGTTGGGTTTAAACTGTTTGACTATTTTGCGTGCTCTAAACAAACTACTCACTAGTTTTAATGGAAACATTAAATTTTTAAGTGTCAGTTTCCGTTGTAATCCACTTATCCACAAACCTTCTATCCTGTATCCTGCTTGCGGTACTTTTTCCATTTCCATTTTATCCTTGGCCCCAACAAACAAAAACTCGGCTTTGGGATGCCTCCTTTTTAATTCATTGGCTATGGCTATTGCCGGATAAATATGTCCTCCCGTGCCTCCTCCAGAAAGTATAAACCTATAGTTGCCCACTTAATACTTCTAAAGGATTGCTTTCATTTATATCATAGGATTCCTCCTCTAAATTTTCTTTTTTGTTGCTTGCGCTCAATATTATTCCAATGGCCATACAGGTCATCCAAATAGATGTGCCTCCCATGCTAATCAATGGCAACGGTTGACCTGTTACGGGAAATAATTGAACCACTACGGCCATATTTATAAATGCTTGAAAAACGATGGGCAAACCAACCCCAATCACCAATAACTTTGAAAAAATGGTTTTGGCCGAGTTTGCGACCACCACTATCCGAAACAACAACAACAAATAGAAAAACAGCAAGGCTCCTCCTCCCAACAGTCCATATTCTTCAATGATTATCGCAAAAATGAAATCTGAAGTACTTTGCGAAAGCATATTCTTCATTACACTTTTTCCGGCTCCTTTGCCAACTACCCCACCTTCAGCAATTGCTATTTTTGCAAGTGTAAGTTGATGCAAATCATCCTTTCCAGCTTTTTCCGGACTCCAAAACGTTTCTATTCTAGATTTCCATGTTCCTGCCCGTTGTGGTAATACCTCCGGGGTTTTGAACAGCACAAACAAAAACATTCCGGACAGCACAATCCCTGTCCCAACAATTGCAAACAAATACTTTAATGGGTATCCTCCCAAAAAACAGAGAACCAAGACCAAAAAACAAATAATGGCAGCAGTTGAAAAATTCTCTGGTAAAATCAACAGTACAACCAAAACGGTTGGCAACCAAAGTGGCAAGATGCTTTCTTTAAATGTAATTGCCACATCCTTTATCTTGGTCAAATACCTTGCAATCCATATCATTAAAACAACTGATGCCAAGGTCGATGTTTGAAAATTCACACCTACGAATGGTAACTTGATCCATCTGTTTGCCGTTACCCCTCCAATTTTGGTCTCCACGGTAAGGGTGTACGCCAACAGAATTAAAACAATGGGCAATGCTATAATGGAAAGCCCCTTAAAATAATGTGTGGGTATACGATGAATGGCATAGATGATTCCAAATCCCAAAAACAATAGCACTGCATGCTTTACCAAATGCCCAATAGTTGTACCATCATCATTTACGTAGACCAGATTGGTACTTGCGCTATACACAGGTAAAAATGAGAAAAGTGCCAATAGGGCCACCACGCCCCAAATAGCTTTATCACCTTTCAAATTTTTAAACACCGCTAACATTTGGTTATAAATTTTTTATTGCTGATTTAAATTGATTTCCCCTATCCTCATAGTTTTCAAAAAGGTCAAAACTTGCACATGCCGGAGATAATAAAACTGAATCTCCACGCTCCGAAATTTTGTAGGCCACTTTTACCGCCTCTTCCATTGAGTAGGTTTCTACCATTAAATCGATAACATTTCCAAAAACATCTTTTAACTTGGAATTATCCATTCCCAAGCAGATTATAGCTTTTACTTTTTCTCGCACCATTGGCATCAACTCTCTATAATCATTGCCCTTGTCCACACCACCAACTATCCAGACTATCGGTTTTTTAATTCCATCCAGAGCGTAATAGGTTGCATTAACATTTGTTGCCTTGGAGTCATTTATGTATTCCACATGGTTGATTTTTAAAACTTTCTCCAACCGATGAGGAACTCCTTGAAAAGTTTGGATACTCTGCCGGATAGTTTCCTTTCTAACATTTACCAATAAGGCAGCAAGTCCCGCGGCCATAGTATTCTTTACATTATGCTGACCATCTAGAGCTAAAATATCTGTACTCATTTCCAAGGTTTTATGTTCAATATTCATTTTAATAGTTTCATTTTCGAGCCAAGCTCCTTCTTTTGGTTTCTCCCTTAATGAAAAGGGAACTAATTTGGATTGAACCGGATGTTTTTTTAACCAATCCTTAATCACTTCATCATCCGCATCGTAAATCAGGTAATCGTTTTCATCTTGATTCATCGCAATTCGAAACTTTGAAGCGATGTAGTTCTCAAACTTATACTCATAACGATCTAAATGATCTGGGGTAATATTGGTAAGGATGGCCACATAGGGTTTAAAATCTATGATTCCATCCAATTGAAAACTGCTTATTTCCAATACATAATGCCCAAAATCTTGCTCTGCAACCATTTTAGCATAGCTATCACCAATATTCCCTGCCATACCCACATCCAGTCCATCGGTTTTTAGCATGTGATGCGCCAACATGGTTGTAGTGGTCTTACCATTGCTTCCTGTAATGCCGATCAGGGTTGCACTGGTATATTTTGATGCAAATTCAATTTCTGAAACAACAGAAACACCATTCTCAACCAACTTTTTCACCAAAGGGACGTTGTCCGGAATACCCGGACTTTTCATAACCACATCGGCATTAAGAATCTTGGACTCTGTATGAAATCCTGATTCCAATTCAATCTCAAAATGTTCAAGAACTTTTTTGTACTCCTTTTTTATTTCTCCTTTATCGGATACAAAGACATCAAATCCTTTTTTCTTTCCTAGTATTGCCGTTCCAACACCACTTTCTCCACCTCCAAGAATTACCAAACGAGCCATCTACCTAATTTTCAATGTCACAATACTGACAATTGCCAATAAAATTCCAATAATCCAAAATCGGGTGACTATTTTACTCTCGTGGTATAATTTCTTTTGATAATGATGGTGTAATGGTGCCATTAAAAACAACCGCTTCCCTTCACCATACTTCTTTTTAGTCCGTTTAAAGTAGCTTACTTGAAGCATCACAGAAACTGTTTCCGCAAAGAAAATTCCGCATAATAATGGAATCAACAATTCCTTTCTTACAATGATGGCTATCACCGCAATTACTCCACCAATAGTCAAACTACCAGTATCTCCCATGAAAACTTGGGCAGGATATGCATTGTACCATAAAAACCCAACCAGAGCACCAACAAATGCCGCTATAAAAACCAACAATTCACCAACTCTTGGGATATAAAAAATATCGAGGTAATCAGAGAACTCTATATTACCGGACACCAAGGCAAAAATGCCCAAAGTCAATACGATTATGGCAGAGGAACCTGCCGCTAGACCATCAATTCCATCCGTGAGGTTTGCTCCGTTTGAAACCGCAGTTACAATCAATATGACCACAGGGATAAAAATCAACCACGCATAATCTTCCAAACCATCCCCAGCCCATGTAATGAAATCAGCATAATCCAACTCATTGTCCTTAAAAAAGGGAACATTGGTCCGTACTCCTTTTGTGTCTTGTCCAAAAACTTTTTCAACCTTAAAGTTTTCAGTAATTCTTGTGCTATCTTTTTCTTTAATCGTGACTTCTGGATGAAAATAAAGTACCGAACCAACAATAAGCCCCAAACCAACTTGGCCTAAAATTTTGAACCTTCCTTTTAGACCCTTTTTATTTTTTCTGAAGATTTTAATGTAGTCATCTATAAATCCAATAACTCCCATCCATATTGTTGTGATAATCAATAAGATGATATAAATATTGTTGATATCGGCAAACAACACTACAGGCAATAAGGTCGATATGATGATAATCAACCCACCCATAGTTGGTGTTCCTGCCTTTTGTTTTTGACCTTCCAACCCTAAATCACGAATACTTTCCCCTATTTGCTTTTTCTGCAAAAACAGGATAATACGCTTTCCGTAGACCATGGCAATCAACAGTGAAAGCAATACCGCCATTGCCGCCCTAAACGTCTGAAACTGGAATAGGGATGCTCCGGGCAACTGGTACTGATTCTCTAAATACTCGAACAAGTAGTATAACATGGACTACATTATTTATTTAAACTGGCCAAAGCCGCTTTCACTTCTTTAAAATCATCAAAATCCACGCGCTTACCATTCGTTTCCTGATAGGTTTCGTGTCCTTTTCCCGCCACTAAAATGATATCATTGGACAAAGCCAATTTACAGGCCGCTTTTATTGCTTGCTTTCTATTTTCTATGGATAATACTTTTCTGGTATTTTGGGGCTCTACGCCTTTTTCCATTTCCTCAATAATCTCAGTAGGGGATTCAGTTCTCGGATTATCTGATGTGAAAATTGCCTGATTGCTCATTTCTGAAGCGATATGACCCATAACCGGACGCTTAGACTTATCACGGTCACCACCACACCCCACTACGGTGATGACGTTTTCATTTCCAGTCCTCAATGCATTGATTGTAATCAACACATTTTTTAGCGCATCCGGCGTATGGGCATAATCAACTATTGCTGTTATCTTTTCTTTTGATATAAAATATTGAAACCTACCATCCACATTTTCCAGTTCGCTGATAAGCTTCAAGGTTTCTAATTTTTCAAGGCCTAAAATATCTGCAGTGGCATATATGGCCAGTAGATTGTAGGCATTAAAATCTCCTATTAATTTGGACCACAATTCATTGTCATCAATCTTCAATAATTGGCCGTTGAATTGTTTTTCCAATATTTGCGCCCGATAGTCCGCATAAGACTTAAGCGCATAGGTATATTTTTTGGCCTTGGTGTTCTGTAGCATCACCAAACCATTTTTATCATCAATATTGCTTAATGCAAAGGCATTTTTTGGCAAATTGTCAAACAGTTTTTTCTTGGTATCCCTATACTCCGCAAAAGTTTTGTGATAATCCAGATGATCATGGGAAAGATTGGTGAAAATCGCGCCTTCAAAATACAATCCTTCTGTTCTTTTTTGATGGATTCCATGCGAACTCACCTCCATAAAACAATATTCTACCCCTTCTTCATTCATTCGGTTCAGATGTCCATTTATGGTCAACACATCTGGCGTAGTATGGCTAGTTGGGTATTCTTTGTTATCCACCAAAACCTTGATGGTAGAAATCAACCCTACTTTAAAACCTGCTTTTTTAAATAGATTGTAAAGCAAAGTACTTACCGTGGTCTTACCATTGGTTCCGGTAATTCCCACCAGTTTTAAATTTTTGGAAGGATTATCAAAATAATTGGCTGCCATAACAGCAAGAGCGCTATTGCAATCCTCAACTTTTAAATAGGTAACGCCATTAACCAGCAATTCCGGCAACTCCTCACAAATGATGGCTTTGGCACCCAATTCCACTGCTTTCTGAATGTAGTCATGACCATCTGTGATCAAACCACGGATAGCCACAAAAACATCATCCATTTCAACCTTTCGTGAATCGAAATGAAGGTGGTTTACCATTACATTGGTATTTCCACTAACAGCGGAAAGGCTAACCCCATATAATATGTCTTTCAACAATTTCATGAAAGTTCCAGTACTATTTTTCCAACTTTATTAATATCCGCCCCTTGCTCAATAGATTGTTTTTTCACTTTTCCATTTCCTCGCACTTCAACCTGTAATCCCAAGTTTTCTAGAAGAGAAACTGCATCCATGCCGCTCATCCCCTTAACATTCGGCACTTTGGTGTACTTTTTTTGGGCTTGGGCATAGTACTTTTCATAATCGTTCTCCAATATTTCTTCGTTGGCAGCTTTCCCCATTACTTCATCAACTATAGGCGATGTTGCATAAATTTTTTGCGCCATGGATTTAAACACGGGTCCTGATACATCCGCTCCATAATACCCCACACTTTTATCTGGTTCGTGTATTATCACGATACAGGAATATTTTGGATTATCCGCAGGAAAGTAACCCGCAAAAGATGAGATGTACGCAAGTTTATCCGGGTCTTTGGCCACATAGTTCTTTTGACAGGTTCCCGTTTTTCCAGCCATTGAAAAGTTTTTGGAATAAAGTCCATGCCCGGTTCCATACTCTTTTTCTACTACATCCTTCAACAACTGCTGAGCTTTTAATACCGTTTCTTTGGAACAAATTGATTGGTTGGTCACTTCTTTGTCAAATTTTTCAATCACCTTACTACCCTCTCTTACAGCTTTTATTAATCTAGGTTTTACAAATTCACCATCGTTTGCAATGGCATTATAAAATGCCAGAGTTTGTATTGGGGTCATGGACACTTCATAGCCGTGTGACATCCACCCCAAAGAAATTCCTGACCATCCCTTATCGCCAGGATACCGTATAACCGGTTTGCCTTCTCCTATTATAGGCAAATTCAGTTTCTTGTGAAGACCCATGTTCATTAGACGATTCACAAACTTCCCAGGTTTTTCCTTATAGTTTTCATGAATGATTTTAGCAAAAGCCGTATTGGACGAAACAGCAAAGGCCTTTGCTGCAGAAATCTTTCCATAACCACCCCATTTTGAATCTTTTACCACTCTGTCATAGATTCGATATCTTCCTTTTTCGGTATCAATGACGGTACTTGTGTCAATTACCTTATCCTCCAATGCCGCAATCATCGACATCAACTTAAAAGTAGATCCAGGTTCGTGGGATTCTCCTACCGCGTAGTTCAATTTTTCATAATACTTTCCTTCGGAGGTTCTTCCCAAGTTTGAGATTGCCTTTATCTCCCCCGTAGCGGTCTCCATAACTACAACACAGCCATGGTCCGCTTGATATTTTTCCAATTGGCCCAAAAGTTCATGATGAGCAATGTCTTGAATATTAATATCGATAGTTGAAACTACATCCAGCCCATCTTGGGGCTCTACAATATTGTCCAGCCCCACAGGCTTCCATTGCCCCTTGGCTATCTTTTGCTTTAATCGTTTTCCTTCTTTCCCTCTTAAGTACTGTTCCCCAAAAGCTCCATCTAAACCAACTCTGGTATAATAGCCGTTCTCATCAACTTTTTCATAACCGATACTTCTAGCTGCCATTTTACCTAAAGGGTATTCGCGCACAACCCGATGTTTTTCAATAAAACCACCTTTGTAGGGACCCAACTCAAACAACGGAAACTGTTTTATGCGCACATAATCCAGATAGTCCACATTTCTGGCTACCAATTTGTACCGGTTGCCATTTGCCCTAGCCTTTCTGAAAAGTTGTCTGTAATAGGATGAAGGTTTATCGAAAAGATTTCCCAAGGAATCTGAAAGCGCAGCTACATTATCCTGGAAGTTCTCTTTGGAAACGGTTTTGGCATCAAAACGGATTTCATATTTTGGTACAGAAGCCGCCAATAGGCTACCATCATCAGAATACAGGTTGCCTCTATTGGGTTCAATAGTGAACATCTTCTCCGTATTGTTCAGGGCAAGCTCTTTATAATCCTCACCCTTGATCATTTGGATATCTACCAACTTCACCACCACGCAAATGGAAAAAACAACAAGACAGCCTGCAACCAGGTACAGCCTATTCATGATATTTTTTTCTGTTATTGCCACTACTTATCTGATTTAACTTTTATTTTCTGCGGAGGATTCACTGATGGAATCAACCCTTCAGCCACTACTGATTCCCGTAATGTTGATTCCAATTTTAATTGTTGGACAGTAGATCTATGTTCAAAAAACTCACTTTTAAGTTTTCGGACCTCTTCACTTAAGGCGGCAATTTCATGGACTTTTTTATCCGCTTTGTGGCTACTGGAAATCATCATAGCAGCCAAAAAGGAAGCAAAAAACAGGAACATCCAATTTTTTGGCGCATCTCCACTTACCAAGAATTTTCCCTTTAATATGTCCAGTAGTCCTTTTTTCATTTTGTTCTCTATATTCTAAATCCGTTCCGCTATGCGAAGTTTTGCACTTCGTGCTCGGTTATTCAATGTTATTTCATTGGCTGATGGCGTAATCAATCCTCCTACTTTTTTTAGTGGAACATTTATATTTCCATAGAAATCCTTTTCTGCTTCTCCTTCAAATTTCCCATCCCTGATAAATCGTTTCACCAATCTATCTTCCAGGGAATGGTAACTGATCAAACTTAATCGCCCACCTTCTTTTAAAACCTCTGGAGTTTGTTGCAAAAACTCCTTGAGCACGGCTATCTCTTGGTTCACTTCAATCCGTATTGCCTGATAAATCTGGGCCAAAATCTTGTTCTCTTTCATTTTGGGCAGAAATCGCTTCAAAACCAATTTCAACTGCTCTGTTGTTTTAATAGGAGTTTCCAATCTTGATTCAACAATGGTTTTTGCAATGGCATTTGCATTGCGCAATTCACCATATTGAAATAAAACCGATGCTAAACTTTCCTGGGAATATGAATTGACCACTTGATGTGCCGATAATTCATTGTTTCTGTTCATCCGCATATCTAAATCAGCGTCAAAACGAATTGAAAAACCACGTTCCGCTTCATCAAACTGGTGGGAAGAAACTCCAAAATCTCCTAAGATTCCATCAACTTTCCGAATGCCATAGAACTTTAAAAACTGTTTTAGAAATTGAAAATTCTGATTGATCAGTTGAAATCGGTCATCATCTATAGTATTTGCCAAGGCATCCTCATCTTGGTCAAATGCAAACAACCTTCCTTCACCACCCAATCTTTTCAATATCTCCTTGGAGTGCCCTCCGCCACCAAAAGTGACATCTACATAAACTCCATTTTCTTTTATATCCAATCCGTCCACTGATTCTTTCAGTAGCACTGGATTATGGTATGGACTAATCATCGTCAGCAAAAATCTCCTCCGCTAAGTCCGCGTAGTCTTTTTCACTCTCAGCCAAAATCTCCTCATACTTGTCCTTGTTCCAAATCTCTATCTTATCAAAAACAGCATTTAGCACCACTTCCTTTCCAATTTCGGCATAGGCAACCAAATTTTTTGGTATCTGCAACCTTCCGGTATCCCCATCAATCGAGACCTCTTTCATTCCCGCCACAAAGTTTCTCACAAAGGCATCATACTTTCTATTGATCTTGCTTTTCTTCAGTACCTTCTGCATCAACTCATCAAATTCAGTCTTAGGATACAACTCAAGACACTGCTGAAAAACGGACCGCTTTATTATAAAGCCATCGTTCAAAACGGGCAGCAACTGATTCTTTAAGGAAATAGGCAATATTACCCTTCCTTTGGTATCAGCTTTACAGTCATGTTGTCCTATGATATGGGTCACTAGAAATCAATTGGTTAGTAACTATAACTCAAATATATAGATTTTATTTCCACATTTCTCCACATAAAGACACATTTGTTAATAAATATTCCACTTTTCATACAAAAAGTGCTGTTTCCACTTAAAAATTGATTGTTCTGTCCGCAATTGGGATTTTTGAAAATTTTATCACGGATAGTATAAGTGATATTTTAGGGGATTGAAAACCTAGAATATGTGTGAGTTGAATTGCCTATATTTGCCCACTTAGGACCAACTAATCTTAGATGGAAGAGCAAATTATCGAGGAAGGTAAATACAGATATATTGAAATAGGAGAAGGTACTCCTATGATTATACTGCATGGACTCATGGGTGGATTGAGCAACTTCCAAGGGGTATCTGAATATTTCCCCTCAAAGGGATATCAGATCTTAATACCAGAACTCCCAATCTATGATATGCCAATGCTTAAGACCACCGTTAAGAATTTTGCAAAGTTTTTGGAAGATTTCATAGAGTTCAAGGGCTTAAAAGATGTAATCCTTTTGGGCAATTCTCTTGGTGGACACATTGGTCTTTTACATACCAAGATGTTTCCCAAAATGGTAAAGGCCTTGGTCATTACTGGAAGCTCCGGTCTATATGAAAAAGCAATGGGCGATGGTTATCCCCGACGTGGCGATTATGAGTTTATAAAAAAGAAGGCCGAAGACGTTTTTTACGATCCAAAAGTTGCCACAAAAGAAATTGTGGACGAGGTATTTGCCACCATCAACGACCGTATGAAATTGGTGAAGACCTTATCTATTGCAAAAAGTGCGATTCGGCACAATATGTCTAAAGACCTCCCCCATATGAATACCCCAACTTGCATTATCTGGGGCGAAAATGATACGGTAACCCCTCCTGAGGTTGCCAAAGAGTTTCATGAACTGCTCCCAGATTCAGATTTGTTCTGGATTGAAAAATGTGGTCACGCACCCATGATGGAGCATCCCGAGGATTTTAATAAAATTCTGGAAGCTTGGCTTAACAAGCGAAATTTCTAAAGCTATGAAAATTACTTCGGCCGAATTTGTAATGAGCAATTCCAATGTGGCCAAATGCCCCAATGAACCCTTACCGGAATACGCCTTTATTGGACGGTCCAATGTTGGGAAATCTTCTTTGATCAATATGCTCATGGAGCGCAAAAGTTTGGCCAAAACCTCTGGTAGACCTGGAAAGACCCAGCTTATTAACCATTTTAAGGTTAATGAAAATTGGTTCTTGGTAGATTTGCCCGGTTACGGGTATGCTCGGGTTTCCAAAAAAGATAAAAAGGTTTTTCAAAAGTACATTACGGAGTATTTTGAAAAACGCGAACAACTGGTTTCTGCTTTTGTTTTGGTTGATATTAGACATGATCCGCAACCGGTAGATCTGGAATTTATGGAGTGGTTGGGAACCAATGGCATTCCATTTGCGATAATCTTTACCAAAGCGGACAAGCTTAAACCAGCAGTGGTTGAAAAACAGGCACAGACCTATCTACAGAAATTATTGGATGGCGTTTGGGAAGAAGCTCCTCCACATTTTATTACATCATCTTCCAACCGTGCTGGGCGTATTGAACTGTTGGGTTATATTGACGCTATAAATAAAGAGCACTTTGCCTCTTAACTATATAAACGGGTTTCACTTTACCCGTTCCTTTACCAAATCAACCAATCCATTGGCTGTTTCCAACTGATTAAGTTCTTCTTTGGATATCAATATCTCTAAACCCTGCTCCCCTTCAATCAATACAATGGGAAAATTGAATTTATGCCCAAACTTACTGGCATATTTTTTTGCAAACTCATCCTTATGCAAAAATTCCATTTGAAGCTCGATCTCTTGTCTGAATTTTTTCCACGTTTTATTTTCGGTCATTACACCAAAGGTGATATCGCAAAGTTTACAATCGTATGTTGAAGGATTAAATACTTTATGCATACTGTCCATTAGGGCATTTCGCTTTCCCGAATTTGCATTGTATATGAAAATAAGTTTTTGGGTAATTTTCTCGTTCATTTTATAAAAATACAGTGGTTTTCTGGCAGAATGGAAGGATAATGATTTATTTTACAAGGATATAAATAAGTTAGGCAAAATTTAAAATGAACTCTTCAGTAAAGAATTATCAGAATCTTAATACAAAGCATAAGAAAATTATTTTCTATGCGCTTATTGGAGTATTAACATTAACTATCGGGCCTGTTGGAATAGGTTACACCGAAAATGATTTAATACTGAAGAACGGACAGTTGGAAATAACTGGATTATATGGAGAGGAAATTTCACCATCGGAAATTAAATCAATAGAACTGATAGATAAAAGGCCCAGTTTTCGGAAAAGAATCAATGGATTCTCTACAGGAAATCGGAAAAAAGGTTATTTCAGAACTAATGGTGGAGAAAAAATAAAAGCGATTATAAATTCTAACACTAAACCTTGGATTTTGATAACTAAAGAATCTGGGGACAAAATATACTTCTCTTCTGGTGGAAAATCCAACGGGACTATATATCTAGAACTGAAAAAAACTTTGCCTAACAAAACCTAAACGTAATGCGGACTTTAGGACTAAATCTAAAGGTCTGCGTATATTTATGAAGTCGTTAAATCTTATGGATTTAGCTTTGGACAAAACAAAAAAAAGCAAAACAATAAACTTTAGCTCAACCGTTGTAAGCCATTAAAAAACAAACGTGAAAGAATTTTTAAAAAAAATAAAACTCATAGAGCATTTGATAACAGATGTTGAAATTCAAAAAACTGAATTTGTAGCAAAGTTTAGACAACACGTTGATGAAGGAAGTACAGGAATGTTTTCTGACACTTTTGATGTTTTTTCTTCAAGCAAAAATGAATATAAAGGACAAGTTGGATATGAAGGATTCAAAATAAAGAGGAGGAGAAGATTTTTCGATATGAATATGAATTTAGCAGTCGCAAGAGGAACTTATAGACAGAGTAATGAAAAACTAATAATTGAAACTGAAATAAACGGATTTAGTGGAATGATGATTCCCTTTTATCTATTTGCAATTGTTTTTTATTCCATATTTATCGGAACATTTTTTATGACTGATAATATTGAAGGAAATGGTGCTGGATTTGCATTACCATTTATACTCATACACGCGGCTTTTATGTTTGGAATCCCCTACTTTATAATGAGGAAAAGCACAAAACGAATGAAGCACGAATTAGAACGTGAATTTTATTATATGACAAAAAAATAACGGCTTACAACAATGGATATAAGTAATTGCTTGTTCTCGCCTACTTACGAAAATCCTCGCGAATTTTTCATTTTGGGTTATACTTGCTAAGTTAACCACTATAACACGCAACTACTCATAGCCGATACCGCAGGCACCAATTAAATTAATCGATATGAAAGTTACAGCTGAAAAAAATGAAAAGCTTGCCACTATGATATTTGCATCCATTTATCCACATTACCTGAATAGGTTGGAGAAAAATGGAAGAACAAAAGAAGAGCTCAATCAAGTAATTGAATGGTTCACTGGTTTTGATCAAGATGCTTTACAAGCACTTATTGATGAGAAAGCAACCTTTAGAACATTTTTTCAAAAAGCTAAAATACATCCAAACGCACACCTGATCAAAGGAGTGGTTTGTGGTTATCGAATTGAAGAAATAGCCGATGAATTTGAATTGTATAAACAATGTAGACGCATGGAAAAGTTGATTGATGAATTGGCAAGAGGTCGTAAAATGGAGAAAATTTTGCGTGAAGAAAAAAAGTGAACACTCCTAAACTGCATTAAAGCATAGTTTATACAATTCAAATACATCAGTTTTCTGCCAGAATGGAGGGATAATGATTTATTTACATAGCAATAGACAAGTTGTGTAATAAGCTGAAAAATAACTTAATCAAAAATGAACAAAGATAAAAAATCAAAAAAAGGAAAAACAATCGGAATAATTGTCGGAATGATTGCTTTTGCATTATCATACTATGGGGTTCAACAACTTTTTAAGAAAGACTTGGAATCTGAATTGGAAAACGCTGCGTTGGAATTAAATAAGCAAACACCAATACAAGTTGACCAATTTTCTCGATTAGATAGTGCTTCAACCAAAGGAAAAACGAACTTCATTTATCATTATACACTTTTTGACTTAGAAAAATCAGAAGTGAATTTGGACACTGTAAGTAAATACATAAAACCGAGCTTAATTGAAAACATAAAAAATAGTCCTGAACTAAAATTTTACAGAGATAATAATATAATTATGGACTATAAATATTATGACAAAAAAGGTGCGCTAGTCACGAAAATTTCTGTAACTCCCGAATTATACAAATGATTAAAAGCCAGTTGCCAGCAATGTATAACCGCAATTAAGGAAGATTCAATTAACTTTCAACCACACTCAGCGCAATCAGAAAATACCATGAAAAACAATACCGCCCAAACCCCCAACAACTTTATCAAAACCTTATCCATCATCCATTTGGGGTTAATGATGGGTCCGGTTCTATTTGGTTTTGTGGCCTATTCCCAATCCGTAAATGCCATTCAAGATTTTTCCAACACGGAAGATGTATTCTTTATTATAGTCCCAATTGTGACCTTATCTGGAATTTTTATGGGGAATTTGCTTTTTAACAAGCTTTTAAAATCGGCCATCAAAGCAGATGGACTAAAAGCTAAACTAGCTGGTTTCCAAACCGCTTCCTTAATTCGATACGCGTTTATTGAAGGTCCTGCATTTCTTGGAGTGGTCGCATTTCAACTTACGGAAAACCTGACCTATTTATATATTGCCGGCGTCTTAATCCTATTTTTATACCTACTTAGACCCACAAAGGACAAAATAGAGCGGGGATTGGAACTTAGAGGTAAGGAAAAAGACCAATTCAACAACTTGGACCAACCAATTCCATAGCAGATTACTTTTTCAATTCGAGTTTTTCCGTCAATACCTTAAAGGTGATATTGCAAAGTTTACTTTCAGTAGGTTGAGCGACCAAATACTTTATGCATACTATCCACAATAGTGTTTTGCTTTCCTGAATTTGTATATGGATTAATTCACCAAGCATAGTCAAAATTGACAATAAGAAACCAACAACTCCATTATGGATTATATAAATATCAAGTCAAACTATATATCCTTTGCTTCAAACAATTCCATTGTCAATTAATAAGGAAATACCACTTATTTATGATGTCCTTTATAGATTTAAGAAAAACCAAATCATTCGATGAAAAGTCATTCCAACCAAAAAATAGTATGTGAATTTATCAGGAACTTATCCACTTTACATTTGGTCTTGATCGCAGGAGCATTTTCTTTTGGAATAACCGCCTATCGTGAAACTGAGCCCATATATTTTAATTTTCGGGAAATCGACAACCTATACCTTATTTTAGTCTGCACTTTTACATTAGTTGGTATTATTTTGGGGAACATTATTTTTATCAAGATTGTAAAAAATATTTCCAGAAAGTATAGTCTAAAACAAAGATTAGTTCAGTATCAAACTATATCGATAATAAGGTTTGTTTTAGTGGAAGCGGTTATTTATTTCGGGATTGTTGTATTTCTTATGAAAAAAAACTCAATTTTTCTATTATTTTCCGGGATTGGGATTCTTTACCTAATAATATTGCGACCAACAAAAGACAAAATAGAGCGGGGATTACAACTTAATGGTAAGGAAAGAGACCAATTCAACAACTTGGACCAACCAATTCCGTAGCGGATTACTTTTTCAATTCGAGTTTTTCCGCAAAATAATCGCAAAAATCTTTCATGGTAGCGGTCATCTTTTCATCTTGCGTGGCCTTCATAAAAGTATCTGCCATAGTAACCAGTGTTTGATGAAAAAAGATTTTCATCTCATCCACGGGCATATCCTTGGTCCATAGATCAATTTTTAAAGATTCCCGGTTCTTGCTATCCCAAACCGAAAGCATCATGGCCTTGGCTTCCTCATTGGCTATGCCACCATCTTGGGCTGACCACTTTAATTCTTCAGGAACCCTATTTTCATCCAGTCCCACAATCAGTTTTATTTCAGAAGTATGCTCTACCGCCATTATTTCTTTGGTTTGTAATTTGATTTCTTAAAAATTTCATCAGCAGGTAAGCTCAACAACTGATGTAAAGTAATATCATTCTTATCCATAAAGGCACGGACTATTTGCCATCCCACATACCTTCCCAGCTTACCGGGCGATTCATTGTCCAACTCCAATTGAAATTTTGAAAAGGGCGCCGGATCCAAAAAACGTCTATCCAAGTTGGGTTCTGAGCTGTACAAAAGTTCTCGCTCAATAAAATAGCGCCAAATCTGCTCTTCGTTGGCATTGGCCCATTCAATCTCTTCAGGGGTATATCCTATTTTCTGCGCATCGGGTAGTGTTGGAAGCAGTTTGTCTTTTAGGTACAATTCTTTACCATAATATATCATTCGCGATAAGAAAGAACGGTCCCTTGGATATTTGAGCACTTCTTTGGCAACGGCACTGGCCACATCCGAAGTTAAAAACTGTTTGTCCAGCCCCTTTGCAATATACCGTTGAATATCCCTATAAAAATGGTGGTCTTCCCCTAAATAATTATCCAAACCCAACAATAAAAGTGTATCCGCATAAATTACACGGTCGTTATATCGTACATCTGAGGTAAGGGTTACCACTTTTGGGGTTTTAAAGCCCGGGAAGTAGAAGGATACATGTTGAAACAACGATTCTAAATCTTCAGTTTGTTTATCAAAAGAGCCAAATACTTTTTCTACCTCTTCGGATAGTTCAATTTGAATGGTATCCGTCAATTTAGCGATCCATATACTGTCCGCAAACTGCTCCGGAAAAAGGTATGGGTATTTTGATTTTAGATTTGGTATGCTTTCTTGGGTTGCGGAGGCGAACTCCCTGTCAAATCTGTGAATGGAAAGATCTATCGGAACTTTGGATATCTGTTCCGCTGTTTTATCCTTCTTTTTGCACCCAGACAACAACAATACTGTTAGCAAAATTGAATAGCCAAATAAGGATAAATCAAAGTATTTCACCAAGCTTTTCATTTTTAACACTCCAGCGTTTAAATTTACAGGGCACAAAGGTAATTTATTGAATCTAAAAAGTAAGACATGCAAACTGAAAAGGTGATAGACCATATTGTAGACTGGTTAAAGGATTATGCAACGAATGCAAATTGCAAGGGATTTGTAATTGGTGTTTCTGGCGGAATAGACTCGGCCGTTACCTCAACCCTGTGTGCAAAGACTGGGCTTGATCTCTTGTGTCTTGAAATGCCCATTCATCAGGGAGAGAATCAAGTTACGCGAGCGGATAGACATATTGATTGGTTAATGGAGCACTTTCCGAAAGTAAATCGCCAACCTGTGAATCTTACCCCCGTTTTTGACAGTCTTGTTGCTGCATTTCCGAAAGTTGAAGATGAAGAGCATCGGTTTATGTCTCTTGCCAATACAAGGGCAAGGCTCCGTATGACCAGCTTATATTATTTTGCGGCCCTAAAAGGATATCTCGTTGCCGGTACTGGGAATAAAGTTGAGGATTTTGGAATCGGTTTTTATACCAAATATGGAGATGGTGGCGTGGATTTGAGCCCAATTGCCGACCTATTGAAGACGGAAGTATATGAGATTGGACGGGTATTGGGTGTTAACCAGGATATTATGGAAGCAGCTCCCACAGATGGTCTTTGGGGCGATAGCAGAACTGATGAAGATCAGATTGGTGCCTCATACCCCGAATTGGAATGGGCAATGAAAATGGATGATGAAGGAAAAACAATTGATGATTTTTCTGACAGAAAAAAAGAAGTATTCGGTATCTTCAAAAAGTTTAATACTTCTAACAAGCATAAGATGATTCCTATACCCATTTGTGAAATCCCAATGCACCTAAAATGACCATTCAACGCAAAAAACCCAGTCTAAGACGAAAAAAAACCCATAAATTCTAAGGTTTTAAGAAAAAAATTACAGTTTTACATTCTCAATTTGTTAACTTGCCTGCTACGCAACGTAAGTAATTAAGTACTAAACAAGATTAAGAACAAAACTCAAACCAAATGATAAAAGTATTAATAGCTGACAACCACCCAATAGTCCGACTTGGAATCAAACAAGTCCTTGAAGCTAGCTCAGATATTGAGGTCATTGCCGATGTTTCCACAACTTCGGAGCTTTTCGAAACATTGGAAAAAATTTCTCCTGATGTGGTAATGTTGGAAATGGATATACCAGAAATGAATGGTATTGCCGCCCTTAGAAAACTAAAACAAGAGTTCCCTAATGTTAAATCGTTGATGTATAGCGGACAGTCTGAAGATGTATATGCCTTGAGCACCATACGTGCTGGAGCATTTGGTTACCTTTCCAAAACAGCGGATCTAGACTACATTATCTCAGCAGTTAGAAAAGTAAGCGAAGGCAATATGTTTATAACCAATGAACTTGCACAGCGTCTGGCCTTTGATGAGGGTACTCAAAAACCAAGAAGGTTCTTTAGAAAACTATCTTCTAGAGAAGTGGAAGTATTAAAGCTTCTTGCCAGTGGAAAACGTAACAAAGAAGTTGCGGAAGGACTAAACTTGAATGAAAAAACGGTTAGTACCTACAAAGCGCGACTAATGAAAAAGTTGAATGTAGATAATTTGGTTGATTTATTACAACAGGCCAAAGCTTTAGAGTTATATTAAAATAACCATTACAAACTTTTGAAAATCCCGGACACTTTGGTTCGGGATTTTTGTTTTAGGAAAGTACCCTGTTCAATTTGGCGTTCAATAACTTATTCAACTGCAGATAGTTGACAATTTCCTCCAAAACTTCTGAATTATCCCCATTGTTTCCTTCCGTACCCTTTTGTAGTTTTTGAATTCGAGTTTTAATTAGATTGCAACGTAGGGTCAATATGGTTTCTCCCACCAATTGTGCAATACCTTGTCCCTTTTCCTTTGGATATATTTCCTTTCTTTCCCAATCATGCAACACATAACGTTCTTCTTCCATTAAAATGGAAGATACCTCACTCACCATTTCTTGATTCAGGTTTGCTATAAATGTGTTTACTGTAAATTCTTCCCGCTCATTTAAATCTTCAATAAGCTTATAATAAATAGTCCTGAATTGGGTATTGGTAAGTTCAATTTCATCTTCTTGAAGATCTAAATATACTTTTTCATAGACCTTGGCTTCAATCTTTTCAGGTTCCAATACCAACTCCCCCTCTTCATTCTCCTTTAGCACCAAATCTTCAAATTCCTGTTTCAGATTTCCGTACAAAAGGAGCATTTCAATAATTTTTCGCTCCAGCTCGTATTGTACATCAACCTTTTCTACAACCTGGTCATTTTTTACAACTTCGAAGGCCTTTTGTTCTTGTTTTATTTTTTTACTCGCCTCTGCAAAGCCCTTTTTGTCAATTTGAGCCAAGGTATCATATAGAACCTCTTCAGAAATCTCCATTATTTTGGCGCATTCCTGAATATAAATTTCCTTTTTAATACGATCGGGAATCTTACTGATACTATTGACAATATCCCTAACGGTATCTGCTCTTTTTATTGGGTCGTTGGCTGCTTCCTGTGCTAATAGGGATGTCTTAAACTGAATAAAGTCCTTGGCATTTTCATCCAGGTAGAGTACCAAATCCTCATAGCTATTGTTTTTGGAAAAACTATCTGGGTCTTCCCCTTCGGGGAAAGTGCACACCTTTACGTTCATGCCCTGTTCCAAAATAAGATCAATACCCCGAAGTGAAGCGCGTAGACCTGCTGCATCACCATCAAAAAGTACCGTAATGTTTTTTGTTAGCCTATTGATGAGTCTAATCTGTTCAGGGGTCAAGGCGGTTCCACTAGATGCCACAACATTTTCAACGCCTCGCTGATACATTTGAATGACATCTGTATAGCCCTCAACCAAGTAGCAATTATCTTCTTTGGCAATGGCCTGTTTTGCAAAATAAATGCCATAAAGAACTTTACTCTTATGATAAATTTCGCTTTCCGGCGAATTTAAATATTTGGCTGCCTTCTTGTCATTGGTCAAAATACGGCCACCAAAACCAAGAACCCTACCACTCATGGAATGGATAGGGAACAGTACCCTTCCTTTGAATCGGTCAAACTTTCTCGGCTCACCCGTAGTCTGTTCCTTAACAATTGTCAAGCCTGTTTTTTCCAAAAACTCCAGTTGGTATCCTTTGTCCAGTGCCGTTTGGGTAAATGCATCCCATTGGTCCAGACCATATCCCAATCCAAACTTTCTAATGGTATCATCCGTAAAACCACGTTCTTTAAAGTAGGTTAGTCCTATAGCCTTTCCAGGTTCGGATTCCCACAAAATTTCTGAAAAATATTTTCGGGCATACTCCGAGACGAGATACATACTTTCCCTTTCGTTGGCCTGCTCCTTTTGTTCATCGGATTGCTCCGTCTCCTCAATCTCTATATTGTACTTTTTTGCCAAATACCGAATGGCTTCAGGGTACGTGAAATGTTCGTGTTCCATCAAAAATGCAACTACATTCCCTCCCTTTCCACTACTAAAATCCTTCCAAATCTGTTTTACGGGCGAAACCATAAAACTTGGGGTGCGCTCATCTGAAAAAGGGCTTAAGCCTTTAAAATTTGAGCCTGACTTTTTCAGTTGCACAAAGTCACCAATAACCTCCTCCAAACGGGCGGTTTCATATACTTGGTCTATAGTGGTCTTTGAAATCAATATTGTAAGGTAACGAGCCTTTAAAGGTAGTTAAAAAATGAATTTTTTGATAAAGCCGTTTTAATCAAATCAAAACTATCATCCATCAATCGGATAAAGGCTACCCACAAAGATTCACATATTTTGGATTCGTGTAAACATGTAAACGTCAACGGATTCAATTTCTAAGGCTTTTTATGTGTCATTTGTTCATTTTGCCCGTAAGAGCACCATCATAAGAATTTGACAAAATGTACTGTTTTCAACGAACTAGACCTACAGGTAATTTTCCAAAAAGAAGAAAATGCAAAAAATAGTTTCTTTGGGATTTCTATTTATTCTAGTTCATTTTACCATACATGCCCAGAAAGAAGGAATTGATGTTAAAATAAGTTCACACTCTTTTATAATATACCATATAAATCCGGATGCCATTAAGGCCATCAACAGCATGCCGAACAAACAAAATAGAAAAGTAGTAGTCGGTAAAATGATCAGTCAATCAGAATTTGATATAATCTGTGAAAAATTAAGTTGGATAAGTGAATTGGAAATTGCCAGACATAACGAGCAGATTAAAAACATTTCAGCAATTTCTAATTTAAAATCACTTCAAAGACTCAAAATCAATACCTCCAAAGCCTCTAAAGAATCTCCCATTGACCTCGGGCCTCTGCAGAATCTTTCTTTATTATCCACACTTGATTTTTATGGAACCCATGTTACAAATACCGAGGCATTGGGCAGTCTTAATAAGTTACAAAATATAAGCTTTTATAAAAGTGCAATCAATTCCATTTCCTTCCTTGAAAATACACCAGAAATTAGGCAACTCTCCCTTTATGGTTTTGAACATACGTTTGAAGATTATCGACCAGTGGCAAACTTAAAAGAATTGAAGTCATTAAATATTTACATGAACGAGCAAGCTATTGATCAGAAACTCGTTTTTTTGAAATCCCTTAGCAATCTTAGACAGATTAAAATGTCGGATAATCCAAATTTGACTTCTCTGGATTTTTTGGAGAACAACTCCAATATGGAAGAGATTCATGCTTCCTGGTGTACCGGCCTAAGTGATTTCTCGGCATTGACAAACATGAAAAAACTGAAAATTTTATTCCTTAGATCTACCCAGTTGGAAAATCTGGATATGTTAATGGGCATAACCACAGTTACCAATATTGATATATCAAAAACTAGGATTAAGAATATTTCCTTTCTAAAAAACTGTTCAAACCTCAGTTCCATTAAAATATCGAAAACACAAATTAAAGATATCTCACCCCTTTTCAATTGCAGAAAATTAAAGAGAATTGAATTAAGCTCTAACATTCCAAACGAACAGATAAAAAGACTCAAATCGTTAAACCCGAAAATGAGGATAAGGGTACTGGATTGACGGTCAAACTTTCAATACTACGTTTTCTAAAACTACTCATACTATTTAGTACCTTAGAAACACAAAATAGTAACCTTATTTTATCATGATTCTCTTCTTCGGCACTAGACTTGGAAAAAAGGAAATCAGGACATTACACCATGTTTCTTGTCCTCATTGCTCACAAACAGGGACATTGACCGTGGTTTCCCAACCCAATTATGTGCATTTATTTTGGATTCCTGTCTTTAAATTGAAGACTTCGCAATTTGCAGAATGCTCTCATTGCAAGCGAGGTTTTTATAAGGAAGAGTTTACTCCAGAAATGGAGAGAGCATTATAAATGTTTGTCACATCGAGACTTTTCCCGATGCGACAAAGCATAAATTTTGGTCAATTATAAATCAAACCGAAGGCCCAAGGAAATATTATTTTGTTCTATGGCAGCATCTTTAAATATGGGATTTAAGTCGTACTTGGCATAGAGCTGCATCCCATCAAAACCTACATAAGCACTTAATCCATAAATTAAATCGCTGGTATTGTAATCCCTTTTAAATTTATCTTTTACTTTTTCTCCATCCCTAGTATACTTTAGTTTTTGCCTTGTCCCCAAATTAAATCCACCATAGCCACCTATCCCAATTCTTAGTTGATTTTGAATAGAGTAGCGAATACTTTTCTCTGTTTCTTTAAATTTTGAGGGCCCAAACTCCAAATGCACAGGAAAGACAAGGTTGTCCATACGCAGTTTGGATTTATCCAACTCGAACTCGAATTCTTCCAAAACTGTTTGATCACCGTTTTGAACAAAAATTTGGTTGTCATCCGGTTTTAAACCATTAAACTGAAATGAAAAACCGTAATGAAACCGCATCCAATTGGATTTTTCAAAAACCCGTGTTCTCCATTGCCACCCCATTTCAAAAAATCGACTTCCTCCAATCTTATAGGGCGAGTCATCCAAAGATTGTCCTTCTATTAAAGCATTATTTAGCCCAATGGCGAAAACAAAATCTGAATAGGTGCGCCTGTCATACTTAATATCTCTTTTCCATCTTTTGGAGCTAGAAAAAAATACGGGCTCCCCGTCTATGTTTATTGAAAATCCTACACGATCTCCATAAATGGAATCCATTCCAATTTCAACAAGTGTATTACCATCATTTCGTTCCAAAAGTGAAATTTGGTTATTCACAATGCTAATTCGGTTCTCAATGTTCAACGCCCGTTTTTTTGCGGCAGCTTCTTTTAATGTTTTGGCCTCCTCACTTGTAATATCACCATCTTTATATCGCCTGTTAATTTCCTCTACTTCAAACTTGAGTGCTTCTTTTTCTTGTTTTGTTATTTTTTCTTTCCGATATTTTAATGCTTCTATTTTTTTCTCATATTTCTCCTGACCAACAACATGATTGGAAAGTAGAAATAAAAAAAATGCCGCTAAATACAATGTAATTGTTCTCATTTTGATTTTTGATTTTTATCACTTTTCACCCCTTACCTCTCATACTAATTGAGAGGCACAAGGGATTAAAAAGCTTTTTTGATTGATGAATATTTTAATTGTTTCGGTTGGCTACCGCGAAGTAGCCATCTTTTAGGGCATCAAAAATTTGGTCTCTAAATGAGCCTTCCAACTCATCTTCAACCTCGGTTAACAATGCCATGGCATCCACAGGACCTTCTTTTGCAAATAACTGTTCGGATAGAATTTGTCTTTGCGCAGCTCGTAAAAGAGAATCTATTTCCATATCCGTCACCTCAGATTTTTGGGCTTCCAAAAGTTCCACTTGGGTTACAATTTCATTTACTTTTTGTGCTATTAAATTGTCTGGCTCTTCAAGAAAACCGTCCTGCAAAGACTGTTTTGTTGTTTCCTCAACTACTTCAATTTGAACAGGTAAAGCATCTGACTTTATAGTTTCAGGCTTTTCTTCGATACTCAACTTCGCATCAGTTTTGGTACTGACCAGCTTTTCCTGCCCAACATTTTGAGAGTTAAAATCATCTATCTTCTGCTGAGTTTCCATCCCTTTTGATTTTTTCTCTTCCACGACTTGAATACTTGTTTTAGGCTGCTCAGACATAAAAAACACCGCTGAAAACAGAAGAATACCAATTAAACTTGCTGCAATCGCATAAACATACCACCCTTTTTGTTTTGGTTTTTCATCTACCGCCACTTGTGATGCAATCTTATCCCAAGCCTTTGGAGAGGGTATAATTTTACGTTCTTCCAACCTTTCTTTAATATGTTTTTCCAATTTTTCCATATCAATTTTCTTTAATCCCGAGATTTAACTCTAGGTGACATTCCTTTCAGGGTCAAATTTTCTTGGAGCATTTTTCTTGCCTTGAACAATTGTGATTTTGAGGTTCCTTCTGAAATTTTGAGCATTTTGGAAATCTCATTATGCTTATAACCTTCAATGGCATACAGTAAAAAAACCATTTTATATCCTTCGGGAAGCTTATCTATCAATTGTTGTACATACTCCACATCCAATAAAGTGGTTTTGTTGTCTTCTTTTTTTGCCTTCAATTCACACAGTTCATCATCATATACAACAAACTGTTTTTTGCGGAGATATGAAATACTTTCGCGCACCATAATTTTTCTAATCCACCCTTCAAAACTTCCTTTATGCTGAAATGATTTTAAATTTTGAAAAACCTTTACAAAACCATTTACCATTACATCTTCCGCAAACTGAAGGTCTTTGATATATTGCCTGCAAACACTTAACATTTTGGGTGCAAATTTTTCGTACAACGATTTTTGCGCTTGCTGATCTCCAGCTATTGCTTTTTTAATTAAAAGCTTCTCATTCGTATACAAAGAGATAATCTTCAAAAGTGGTTCTCGGTTTACTTGTTATAAAGATAGACGCGGTAATTATCAAAAAGGTTGTCTGTTGAAAAGATTTTTTTATTCGAAAGCTTTCAACCTACTTTAGAATAAGGGAGGAATGGTCTAATTTTTTTATTTTTTACGGTCAACCACGTAATTGACCATAAGTGAAAGGGCACTTTTATACTCTGAATCCGGATAGTTATCCAAAAGTCCCAGAGCCTCGTCCTTAAAGGAAAGCATTTTGGTAACAGCATACTCCAGCCCACCTTTTTCTTTAACGTAGGCAATAACTTCCTTTACCCTTTTTTTGTCCTTATTATGATTTTTTATTGAATTGATCAACCAGCGCTTTTTTTCCTTGTCACTCTGGTTTAAAGCATAAATCAATGGAAGAGTCATTTTTTGCTCTTTGATATCGATACCCGTAGGTTTCCCAATTTTTTCTGACCCATAATCAAAAAGGTCATCCTTAATTTGAAAGGCCATTCCGCAAAGTTCCCCAAACTTTCTAAAAGTCTCCACATCTTCGGAATCTGGTTTAACGGAACAAGCACCCATACTACAGCAGGCTGCAATCAAAGTAGCCGTTTTTTGTCGGATAATATCATAGTAGACATCTTCGGTAATATCTAAAAGGCGTGCTTTTTCAATTTGAAGCAATTCTCCTTCACTCATGTCCCGTACCGCGTTGGAAATGATATGTAACAAATCGTAATCTTTATTTTCCAAAGCCACCAAAACTCCTTTTGAAAAAAGAAAATCACCCACCAGAACGGCAATTTTATTCTTCCAGAGCGCATTTATTGAGAAAAAACCTCTACGCTTATGACTGTCATCAACCACATCATCATGGACCAAGCTGGCCGTGTGAATCAACTCAATAATTGAAGCCCCACAGTATGTCCTGTCATTTACAACGCCCTCATTAATCAATTTGGCAGTAAGAAAAACGAACATGGGGCGCATCTGTTTGCCCTTTCTATTGATGATGTAATATGTAATTCTGTTAAAAAGCGCCACTTTGGAAGACATGGACGTCAGGAACTTTTCTTCAAAAAGTTCCATTTCGTGCTCAATGGGCTCTCTAATTTGCGAAACTACCTTCAATGAAAATCAGCCTTTACTTAATTTGGTTTTGAAGGTTAAAAGTAGGGAAAAATATGGGGTTTGTTTCTTGATTTCGACTAAGTATGCCAAAATATCCATTAAGCATCTTTATTCGCCAATTGTCCACATGCGGCATCTATGTCTTTTCCTCTGGAACGCCTCACGGTGACCGTTATTCCGTTTTTCTCCAAGATATTTTTATACATGTCAACTGCTGTATTGGATGCCTGTTGAAATTCACCATCATCAATGGGATTATACTCTATTATATTAACTTTTGATGGAGCAAACTTGCAAAACTTGACCAATGCATCAACTGCTTCCCGAGTGTCATTTATTCCTTCCCATACCACATATTCATAGGTAATCCTGTTTTTAGTCTTGCTGTACCAATATTCCAATGCCTCCCTTAAATCTTTTAAGGGAAATGTTGAATTAAATGGCATTATGGATGTTCTTACCTCATCAATTGCTGAATGTAGTGAAACTGCCAACCCAAATTTCACCTCTTCATCAGCCATCTTTTTAATCATTTTAGGGACTCCAGACGTGGAAACCACAATTCTCTTGGGAGACATCCCCAATCCTTCTGGTGACGTAATCTTATCAATCGCTTTTAGCACATTGTTGTAGTTCATTAAAGGCTCTCCCATCCCCATAAAAACAATATTGCTAAGAGGTCTATCAAAATACAATCGGCTTTCATTGTCAATTGCGACCACCTGATCATAAATTTCATCCGGATTTAAATTCCGCATTCGTTTTAACCTTGAGGTGGCACAAAATTTACAATCCAAACTACAACCAACTTGGCTAGATACACAGGCTGTGGTCCTTGATGCTGTTGGAATCAAAACAGATTCAACTACCAATCCATCATGAAGTCTTACGGCATTTTTAATTGTACCGTCACTACTACGCTGCATTTGGTCCACTTTAATGTGGTTAATCACAAAGTTATCCTCCAACATGTTTCGGGTTTCTTTGGAAAGATTGGTCATAACATCAAAAGAATATGCGGATTTCTGCCACAACCATTCGTACACCTGATTCCCTCTAAAGGCTTTATCCTTCTGCTCTACAAAAAAATTGCGCAGTTGCTCTTTGGTAAGTGCTCTTATGTCCTTTTTTTTGATTTCCACAAGCTAAAGATAGTCAAGAAAAAATCCCGCTGATTTAATTCATTAATCAGCGGGATCTAGTATTGTTTAAATGTTTCTGTTTTAGATAATCAACATAGCATCTCCGTAGGAATAAAAACGATAACCCTCCAAAATAGCTTGTTTATAAGCTTTTTTCATCAAATCATGCCCCATAAATGCCGACACCATCATCAAAAGGGTAGATTTTGGTAAATGAAAATTTGTTATCATGCAATTGGCAATGCTAAAATCATAGGGAGGGAAAATAAATTTGTTTGTCCATCCTTCAAACGTATTCAACGTATGTCCAGATGAAACTGCACTTTCAAGTCCTCTCATCACGGTTGTTCCTACAGCACAGATTTTCTTTTTTTCCTTTTGGGCATTGTTTACAACCTCGGTAGCTTTTTCATCAATCACCAATTCTTCGCTATCCATTTTGTGTTTGGACAAATCTTCAACTTCAACTGGGTTAAAAGTACCTAAACCAACATGTAGGGTTACCTCTGCAAAATCGACACCTTTTATTTCCAATCGCTTTAACAAGTGTTTTGAAAAATGTAAACCAGCTGTTGGAGCCGCCACAGCGCCTTCGTACTTGGCGTATATGGTTTGATACCGTTCTTCATCTTCTGGTTCTACACCTCGCTTAATATATTTTGGCAATGGTGTTTCGCCCAATTCTCTTAGTTTTCTTCTAAAATCAATATAGGAACCATCATATAGAAAGCGTAATGTTCTACCTCTAGAAGTTGTATTATCTATGACCTCAGCAACCACACTCTCATCATCACCAAAATAAAGCTTGTTCCCTATCCTTATTTTTCTTGCTGGATCTACCAATACATCCCAAAGACGTTGTTCTTGGTTTAGCTCGCGCAACAGAAAAACTTCAATTCTAGCACCGGTCTTTTCTTTATTTCCAAAGAGTCTCGCTGGAAAAACCTTGGTATTGTTCAAGACCATTACATCTCCTTCATCAAAATAATTGATTAAGTCCTTGAACATTTTATGCTCAATTTTTCCTGTATCCTTGTGAATTACCATTAGTTTGGATTCATCCCGATTTTCCGCTGGATATTCTGCCAATAATTCAGTGGGCAATTCAAAATTGAAGTTTGATAATTTCATGTGACTTGTTTAGGTTTTTTTCAAAGATGGCAAATATACAATCTTGACATAGGGGATGTCAAGTAATTTGGTGATTAAATGTTAATTAGACTTCCTCAGCAGAAAAACCCAATGTTCTAAGGTCTTTCCAAAAATCTGGATATGATTTGGAAACTACCCCAGCATCATTGATGAATACATCTGTCTTGATTCCCAAAGGACCAAAGGCCATGCCCATTCTATGATCATTGTAGGTATCAATTTCGACTCTGGAAGTAATTCTATCACAAGGCAGTAAAGTCAAGCTTTCCGAATCAATATCAACTTTTCCACCCAATTTTGATAGTTCTGTTTTTAGGGCTGCTAAACGATCGGTCTCTTTTATAGGTAGTGTATGCAATCCGGTAAGATGACAGCCAATGCCCAACCCTAGGCAGGTCACTGAAATTGTCTGTGCAATGTCCGGAGCATTGGAAAGGTCATAATTTACGGTTGATAATTTGCACTCTGCTGTTTTGGCTATTACAATTTGATTGTCTGAAAACGATGTCTCCACGCCAAAATCCTTATAGATTTCTGCCAGAACGCTATCGCCCTGCAATGAATCCTTTTTATAAGCGGATAGTTGAATCTCTGTACCTACTTCACACAATGCTGCTATACTGAAGAAATAACTTGCTGAACTCCAATCTGATTCCACTATCAAGGTAGTGTCTTCAACCTTGTTTTTTGGATTGACATTTATCGTGTTCCCGTTAAAAGAAGCATCCACACCGATTTGTTTTAGCAGTGCCAAGGTCATTTTTATATATGGAACCGAGGTTATTTTTCCGATAAGTTCCAATTCAAGTCCGTTTTCTAAACTTGGGGCAATCAACAAAAGAGCGGAAATGTATTGACTGCTTATGTTGGCCGGTAGCGAGACCTTATTTTGTTCTAATTTTTTCCCTGTTATTTTAATTGGTGGATAACCTTCTTTATTCTCATATTTAATTTCTGCTCCTAGTTCACGGAGCGCCTCCACAAGTACTTTAATGGGGCGTTCTTTCATTCGTTTAGAACCTGTTAAAACAACTTCTTTTTCTTCTTGGGAGGCGAAATATGCTGTTAAAAAACGCATTGCCGTTCCTGCATGATGAATATCCACAACCCCAGTCGATTTTTCCAATCCTTTTTGCATTACCTCTCCGTCATCGGAATTGGAAAGATTCTCAATTTTTATATTTGGAAAAAGCGCTTGAAGCAATAATGAACGGTTGGTTTCGCTCTTAGAACCCGTAATCTGTATTGCCTTGTTTATTTTCTTCCTTTGCGGATACGAAAGTTGTAGTTTCAAATGTTAGATTCTTTTGTTGATTTGAACAAAAAATAAAAGCTCAAATATAACCTTATTTGAGCTTTTCGTTGTTCTGATGACGGTCATGATCCCGCTTGGTTTTCAAATCTAACTTTTTGTCGAATGCTTGTTGTAAATCTATTCCTGTCTGATTGGCCAAACAGAGTACCACAAAGAGTACATCTGCCAATTCTTCACCTAAATCCTTGGTTTTATCCGATTCTTTTTCGCTTTGTTCTCCGTAGCGTCTAGCAATTATTCTGGCCACCTCACCCACTTCTTCAGTAAGTTGTGCCATATTGGTAAGTTCGTTAAAGTAGCGAACTCCATGATTTTTAATCCAATCATCAACAGCTTTTTGGGCGTTTTCTATGTTCATATCAACAAGATTAGCAAAAAAAAACGAAATGTTCCAAACCTTAGATTTTTTCCAAAACGATTAAACTTTGCTTTTGAACATCAACCGCTTTTGCAAAAAACGTTTTAACAAGAGTATAGGCTTCACTGGTATATTGTGGTGCATTTAACTTTAAATCGAAGAAAACACTAACAACCCCATTACTTTCTGAACACTTAAACCTTAAAAGACCAGAATCCTGGGGAAGTGCCAAATTCAATGCTTCGGGCAAATCCTTCACTTTGTAATTCTCCGGAATTTTTATAGACGCCGCATACCCATAATTTCTTTGATACCCAAAATCTATTGGAAAATGCCGCTCCTCGGAAACAAAGGGGTTAGTCTTGAAAAAATGAATTAAAAATGGGTTGAAGTATATCGTTTTGGACTGTTCCAAATCTTCTATTTCAAATTGAAATCTTTGCGAAAGCAAGCTCTTTTCAGGGTTATCTGCCTTTATCTCATGTGATATTATCCGAATATTTTCTTCGTTGTCGTTTTCAATTTCATCCAGAAAATCCTCATCGGACATTGAATTTATTTTCCTTTTTTGAAAAACACTTTCATATCCTCTACTGATATCATCAAAAATCCCAACGGCTTTCTGGTGTTCAAAATCTAAGGTAATTTGGGCCCTTACAATTCTCTTGCTTTGATGCGATGGCTTAATTTCGTACCAATAACTTTCATTTTTGAAATCCATTACCCTTCCAATATAATTTAGACAACGATAGGAGATTATTCCAAATGGAATTTCATCGTCCACGGCGTCCAATAGGTAGGTCTTACCTCTAATTTCTGCTTTTGCAATCAAATAATTAAAGTCATTCATTACAGGATGTTGTTGCTTAGGCAATCCAAATCCTCGTGTGGCCAGTAGCATCATATCCACCTTGATATCTGCGGCGTTAAGTAAATTGATCAATGTAATGTTAATCTCCGCTGCATTGCCAATCTTTTCCGAAAATGCCTGCTTCACCCTATTATTTCTCCACAAACCATATTCCTCATTCCACGTATAATGTTTTTGCACAAAAGCGAAAATATTTTTGGCCCTGGTGATTTCGTCTCCTTTGGTCAATAAATTTTCTGGGACATGATTTTCAAAAAAATTCTTTTTTCGAAGCTGTGTCCCAATATCCTTATCGGTTCTAAATTCCTTATCCACATCCTTCCATGATTTGGTGTATTTATCAATTTTACCGTCGAACCCTCTATACTCGGACATTTCAAATTCCAATTGTGATATATAATTGTCTTTGGCAAGCATAAACTGTTCATCTTCAGGGAAGGCAGGAATATCGTTCATAGCATATTTAAGCACTTCGCAATCCGCATTATTGTTGGATGACGGAATACTAAAGCAATTTCTTTTGATGTCAGCTTCATTGACATCTAGTTCAAACTCACCATTCAAGGAGCGGTTGTATACGTAATTTCCAGGGATTTCCGCATTGTATTCCGAATAGACTTTGGGAATATCCGATTGGAACTCCCATCCTGTAAGATTGAAGAAAAATGGGGATTCAATTTCATAAGTATACTCCAGTACAGATCCCACTTTAATATTTGGAAATGTGAACCGTTTGGCAGACCACCTGTCTGAAAGATCTACATCAAAAACATTTTCTTTTCCCAGTCCCACCTTTACTCCATCGTTATATGTAAAAGCTCTAATTTTTTCAATCTTCTCGGTCCTCTTATCAGTATGATAATAGGGCATTTGAATGGTTGCATGGTCAAAACCTTCTTTCTTTAATATCTTGATTATGCCGTGATATTGAGTAATCAGCTTAACGTAATTCTTCCGCACCTCAAAAAAGTTTTTCCCTTTTTCATAGAGATATACTGCGCCTGCAGTGGTGTCCTTTTCGTATTTGGTGAAATTTTTATGGGTATTTGAGAGTTCGCCAAACGTAAAATCCTGTTGTGCTGATAAACTAATTGAGAAAAAGGACAGAATTATAAAAATGTTCTGTTTAATCAAGGTCATATTTTTATTGACTAGTGTCGTTTTGTCTTTTAGTGAGTTTATTTTAGTACCCATTATTTATTTAGGTTTAGATCTATTACCCAATTTATCAGTTCTGAATATTCAATTTCAAATTCTTGATAAAACTATTTTTTCTGTTTGTTTCTCTATTGCCATTTTAAAAAACTCTTTCAATTGTAGATAATGATCTGCTCCTATAATGGCCTGGTTAATTGAAAATCTGACTGCTACTTGCAAATATTTACCATTGGCTGCAACTGCATAACTAAACGAGCCCATTTTTTCATCCATCACAAGGTTTGTATTGTTTGGTTTTGACGTCAATTGATACCCCTCTGGTATTAAAATATTAATTTTGAATCTTTCTTGGATTGGATATACAAAGTCAATTGGATAATTTCTTTCTTCCAATTTGAATGGATTTTCAGTAGTCGCCTTATGAAATAAGGGTTGGAAGTAAATATTATCACCTATAACATCGGCTTGCCCATCCATAGTGAAATCAAAACTCTCTATAACAGGCTTGCCCATTTCCATTTTATTTTTGAGCGTATAGTTAGAAATCTCCATACCGTTGTTTTTATTTTCAAGGTTTTCAAGATATTGCTCTTCTTCCTGAGTGGCAAAATGGTTTCTGAAAGAATAGGCATGATAGCTACTATGGGTGTTTCTGCACTTTCCGTTAATTGTTCCATTTTCATCCAAAGTAATGTTCATTACCACATCTATATCCGAAGTTTTTTGGGGAGATAGTGAAACTGTTGTAAAGGAATGGTCTTTTTTCACAAGCTTTCCAAACCAATTCAAAGCCCTCGATGGCAAAATGTTGGGCTCAGCATACTTGTTCGTTGCATCTAAAAGAATAATAGTATCATCCAATTCCACAGACGCAATTACATAGTTAAAGCCTTCCATTGTTGGAAACATTGGAACTCCATTGTCCCTAGTACTTACTAGAACCGGATTTGCCTTTAAGCCAGCATGGCTCAACATTGAAGTCAGCATTAAGTTAATATCCGCAATATTTCCAGATTTCTCTTTAAAGGCTTTTTCCACACCTTTATCAGAATAATAACCCAAGTAATCATTCCAATTCATTCGTTCTTTTACATACTGAAATATTGTAACCATCTTTTCCATATCTGTGATATGGGTATCCAAAATTGTTGCAAGGTCATCTTGATAATACCGGGAACGTTTTAGCTGCTTACCAAACCGATCACTTTCATAAATCGTTTTAACTACTTTTGCCCATGTGGTTGTATAGTCTTCTCGAGTAGATTGTGGAAATTGAACATAGCTCAGCTCATAATTCACTGCACTCCTATAATTATCCATATGGTTTACATAAGGCTCCTCTCTAAGAGCTGGTACATTCTCCATTACATATTCAGTTGTCGAAATTTTGTAATCAATTGATTGGGTACTATAATTAGTATTTAGCGCACCATTGTTGTCTGATCTTGTTTTAGATGTAAAACTGATTTTTCCTGGTTTGGAACCATACCTTGGATTTAACGTTAAATACCCTTTTTGAGATGGTTTAAACACAAAGTACTCAGGTGTCTCTATGGAAACTTCTTGATGCTTTATGGGGATATCGTATTGCAGGGGAATCTCATCTATTGAATAATAGAATGGTGATTGAACAAGGTATTCATATTCAATAACGCTACCCTCCTTTACATTGGGTAATGTAAATTTTTCTTCATCATAGAACTTACTTAACTCTGTAGAGAAAATCCCAGATTTCTGTAGCTTATGTTTCTCTATTTTTCCATTTACCAGATTATATGTGAAAGCTTTAATTCCTGTCAACGATTCATGCTTGGATTCGCTATTGTATAATTTTTGGGAAACAGTTGCATAATCAAAACCATCCTTGGAATATAGTTTTACTCTTTCATGTACTCTAGTTTCCACCACAAAACCTATATCATCTAAATATTTAAATTTTAAATGGTACTTGCGGTATAATACAGATGCTACCGCTGATGAATCATCCTGATTTTTTTCTTCTTTGAGCTCTTCTAAAGAAACTTTTCCAAATTTAAAATTCTGTCCAAAAGTTAGGTTGGTGCAACATAAAAACAAGACTACAACAAGAGCCCGTTTAGGTGAAAAATTCATTTGAATGTTTATTATTGGTTATTTTTTAGGAGTACAATTTGGGCATTGTCACCGCTTGCAACTTTTTTGAAAAAATCTCGGTACGCTCCGTATTTTTCTTTTGGATACAGTCCACTTTTCAAAAGCCAACTTCTTCTATAATTTATTAGCCCATTCTCAGAATCATGATCCATTGTTATTTTATAGTGTCCAAATTCGTTCTCAATACTCACGGGAGAAGGAATTGATTCAACCAAATAACCCTCTGGAAGCTGCACCTCAAACTCATCTTCATCTAAAAAGCCCCTTTGAACCTCCACAGCCTGCTTTCTGCTTCTGTAACGATTAGGAACATAATCATTATTATTAAAAGCATTTATTTTAAATAATATTCTATTGTTCGTTTTGCTTGTATAATTGGTTGCCGAAACTTTAATCCTTTCTGTAAAAACTATACTGTCCTTATCATTTGAAAACTGATATTCTTCAATATTTAGATTATTTATGTTATCCCAATAATCCTTATAATGTTCTATCACATCATCCTTTGATTGTTCTTCTATGCGAAAATGTTGGTTGTATTGCGTTCCTTTAGTTTTTATGGAAACCTCGCCCGAAATACTCCCATCATCCTTTAAATTATAGGTTGCTACAGTTTTTTGGTGGTTTTGTCCGTTTAAATAGGATACCGTTTTGATAATCTCCCCTCCTTCTGGTTTTACGACTAACGCTAGCCTATCATCCGTAAACTCACCTGCAAAGCCAAATGGAATAATTTGCGAAGTACAATCCACCCAATAATACTGGTCATTGTAGGGTATCGCCAATATGGCATGATTCCCCTGTAATGCCGAAAATTCAGAATCAAAATCAATCTTTTGGTTTCCAGCCTGTATCACGGTGTAATATGATGTTACACCCACTGCATTCAACAACGCATGCATATAATTTGAAAGTCCTTTGCAATCTCCATACTTTACGTTATCTACATCTATGGCACTGATAGGCTCCCATCCGCCAATTCCAACCTGGACACTGATATATCTTGTATTGTCTTGAA
Source organism: Flagellimonas eckloniae (assembly GCF_001413955.1). Classification (NCBI taxonomy): domain Bacteria; kingdom Pseudomonadati; phylum Bacteroidota; class Flavobacteriia; order Flavobacteriales; family Flavobacteriaceae; genus Flagellimonas; species Flagellimonas eckloniae. The sequence goes on from NZ_LCTZ01000002.1 coordinate 1,909,725, forward strand.
CATATTTATAAATAACCCTTGCTTTTTCAAGGTCATCCGTAATGCCCTTGACCAAATTCTTTGCTTTGGCAACTGTTGCCTCACTTAAAATAGCTCTATCTTTAAGCAGTGCATTGTTAATCCAAACACCCATCTCATTCCAATTATTGACCCTAGCTTCTTCTCCTTTGAGATTAAACTTTTTCATTCTTAAAGACAATCTAGGTACAATATCACGAAAAGAAGGGCTATAAGACTCTGACTTGATTGCGTTTATATTTTCCGCTTTGTATATAATTTTTCCCTCTTCAACTATTTTGTCTACAGAGATACCGTCCAAATTGAACTCCTTAACATCTGGCTTAAGTTCTGGTGTCGCATACAAAACTTCAAAATAACTTTTTTCTACACTTACCATATAATTGGATAAAAAATACCAAGGTGGAAAAAAACCAGTATCTGAAGTTTCAATGGTATACGATTCGGCTATAGTATATGGATACGATGTAGGCGTATATTCATGGTATAAAAGTCGACTGTCATTATATAACGAAATACCATCAGCAGCATTCACATCTTGAAAATCCTTCTTTTTAATGTGCTCTATTTCCTTACCTGTCTGATTATAAACATAGACATCTAAACTTTTAATTTTTTTTTCCTTGTCATAACCTACCCTTGTTAAACTATGCCTATTGCCTTTTTCGTTTAAAACAGTGATAACCTGATTAACGGTATACACCATTTTATCTGTAGCCAAAACATTAATTTTCATCTCATCCAAACGAACAACTGCGTTCGCATTATCCGTTAAAGATTTATCAATTAAAAGAGCTTGATATTGAGACTCTACATGGGAAATTGAAAGTGTAAATAAGAAACTGAAAATAAAGAGTGAGCGCATTGGTTGGGTTGGTTGTAAATTCACAACGCAAAACAACAGAATTTCTTACAAGCTACATAAAATAACCCGATAAAAAGAACTTATTCTCGATTTTTGGTGTCCATTAATATAGTCACGGGGCCATCATTTAATAGGTCAACTTTCATATCAGCACCAAAAATTCCTGTTCCTACTTTTTTCTCTAAATCATTTTCAATTTGTAAGACGAATTTTTCATATAAAGGGATTGCTATATCAGGTTTTGCCGCTTTTATGTAGGAAGGTCGGTTACCCTTTTTGGTCTGGGCATGCAATGTAAACTGACTTACCACAATGAGATTTCCATCAACATCCAAGACAGAACGATTCATAACTCCTTCTTCGTCATTAAAAATGCGAAGGTTGACTATCTTGTTAGACAACCATTCAATATCTTCTTTGGTATCGGCATCTTCAATTCCCAAAAATACAAGCAGGCCTTTTTCTATACTTGAAATAATTTCATGATCTACCGTTACACTTGCCCTAGAAACCCTTTGTATTACAGCTCTCAACTATCTTTCTTTATAAATATCAATCCTATAGTTCTCTTCTTCCCCGGTTATCATTTGCACGTAACTGCGATATCTGCTCCATGAGATTTCATTATTTTCCAAAGCGTCTTTAATGGCACATTTGGGTTCATCCAAGTGTAAACAATTATTGAATTTACAATTGGGTTTTAATCGAAAGAATTCCGGGAAATAATCACCTATTTCCTCTTTTTCCATATCTACAATTCCAAAGCCTTTTATTCCAGGGGTATCTATAATCCGTGCATCAAAGGACAAATCATACATTTCTGCAAAAGTTGTTGTGTGCTGACCTTGTAAATGCTGATCAGAAATTTGGGCCGTTTTTAATTTGAGTCCTGGTTCCAGGGCATTGACCAAAGTAGATTTTCCCACACCTGAATGCCCTGCAAACATGCTTGTCTTATCTATCATCATTTCTTTAACTAAATGGACGTTGTCCCCTTCTTTTGCAGCAATCTCAATACACGTATATCCAATTTCTTGATACAATTGAACCAAGTAATTTACTTCAACCATTTCTTCCGGATCATAGACATCCATCTTATTGAATAGAAGCACAACCGGAATTTCATAGGCTTCGGCCGTAACCAAAAAACGATCTATAAAACTGGTGAAAGTTGGCGGATTGTTCAAAGTAACCAATAAAAAGACTTGATCTAAATTGGCTGCAATAATATGGGTCTGTTTGGATAAATTTACCGACTTGCGAATGATATAATTCTTTCTTTCTACTATCCCGGAAATAACGGCAACTGTTTCATCTCCAATCTCCTCAAGTTCAAAAATCACCTTATCTCCAACAGAAACCGGATTGGTACTTTTAATTCCTTTAATACGGAACTTTCCCTTTATACGGCATTCATAAAAACTACCTTCCTCCGACTTAACAGTATACCAGCTTCCAGTAGATTTATAAACAGTTCCTTTCACAATTTGTTAATATTTTCACTGCAAAGAAACAATAATCCTATAATTGATTCGTATTATGTTGTTAAACAGTTTAATTATTAACCAATCACAATCATTATGAAAAAAATCTTTTTTATCGCAGTAATAGCCCTAGCTGCAACATTTGAAATGAATGCACAACAGTTTAAGGTTATTACCAGTGTAGAATCCATTGTGCCCAACGGCCTTGGACGTTCCAGAATTGTAAATGCTCTGGAAGATAAAGATTACAGGGAATATACCAGTGTTCAAACCGATGAGGACAATACACGGAACAAATCTAAAAGAGGCGAAATCCGTGTAAAGAATTTTGAAGAAACCAAATTATTGAACTTTTACAATATTGGTGGTATCCGTTTTCAAAACATTGCTGCCAATGATGCTTTGATCACTTCAATGATCAATGACATGGTGGCCAATGGATGGGAACTAGCTTTTGTAAATAGCGCCGTTGAAAGTGAAGGCGGTAAAGGCGATGGTCAGGGAATCTTTATTACTCGATACATCTTTAAAAAGTAAACTCCTTATTTTAATAATACAAGAGCCCTTTGAATCATCAAAGGGCTTTTTTTATATGCCTTATGCAACCTTTTGATCTTCATACTTGTCTTTCAGATATCATAAAGAAAAATAATCATGAAGAAATTTTTATTAGTTGTAAGTTTAGCGTTGACAATGAATTTTGGTCTAAGCGCACAAGAGTATAAAGTAATTACCAGCGTAGAATCCATTGTACCTAACGGTCTTGGACGTTCCAGAATTGTAAACGCTCTGGAGGATAAAGATTACAGGGAATATACCAGTGTACAAACAGAGGATGACAATACACGGAACAAATCGAAAAGAGGGAAAATCAGGGTAAAGAATTTTGAAGAAACCAAACTGTTGAACTTTTTCAACATTGGTGGAATACGTTTTCAGAATATTGCAGCCAACGACGCCATTCTATCGTCGATGATCAACGACATGGTTACCAACGGTTGGGAATTGGCCTTTGTTAGTAGTGCGGTTGAAAGTGATGGAGGCGAAGGTGATGGTCAAGGTATTTTTATTACCCGATACATCTTTAAAAAGTAAACTCCTTATTTTTTAATACAAAAGCCCTTTGAATCATCAAAGGGCTTTTTATTTTCTTGAGAAACTGGGGTTTAATCAACCATGTATACTCTTCCGCCTACAAAGGTGTTTTTATTTACCTTTTTGGGCTTACCGTAAACATGGACATCTCCTCCCGCTTTTACATTGATATCTACCTGTTCTGATGCAAAAACATCGGCTTCACCACCAGCAGAAATTTTAACATCGGTGGTTGCCGTTCTTAAATCCCTACCTTCAAAAATTCCACCCGTATTCAAAACTATGCTTTGGTTTTTAGCCAACCCCTGAGCTTCCACAATTCCTCCCGTAACCGCTCTTATTTCGGCAAAATCAACGTCCATTCCAATATGGATTTTTGCACCTTCTTGTGCCCTAAGCTTAATCCTATTTTTTTTCACCATTTCATTACATGTTATTCTTGCACCTTCATTTGCATCTATGACATCAAGATTGGTATAATACACCTCAATAAATGTATCCTCTCCTGTAAATTTTTTATCCAGCTGCATACGTAATTTTAAAACCCCATCCTTATTTGCCCATTGAATATCATCAACGTTTCTTCCCTTAATTAAAATTTTATCTTCATCTGACTGAATTAAATTCACTTCGATTAAATCAAAAACTTTTATCTCATAAAAGTCACCAACTTCAGTATCAATTATGCGTTGGGAAAATATAACCGTTGAAATCAAAAAAAGTCCTAGTGTAAATATTTTTTTCATGATAGTATTTTTTACTCCTTAAAGATGGCCCTTTTATAAAATTGTTACACTTATAAACAAAAAATGCCATTTTAAACAAGGAGATTTATCTCCAAGCCCAAAATGACATTGTTATTAACTATTCGAAGCGGATTATGAGTTGATAATCTTCTCTTGGTGATTAATGGATTCTTGATGAACCGCTTTGAACATGCGCAAAACAAATTCTTCACTCAATCCTTTGGACTCTCCTTCAAGAATCATAGCTCCCAATATTTGGTTCCATCTGTTTGATTGAAGTACCGCAACATTTTTTTGTTTTTTCAACGCGCCAATACCATCGGAAATTTTCATCCGCTTCCCCAAAGTATCAATTAATTGACTATCAATTACATCAATCTGGGCCCTCAGGTTACTTAGCTTGGCATTGTATTCCGCTTCTTCGTCCGTTTCTTTACGAATTTTTAAATCTTTCATAATCTGAACCAGTTTTTCTGGAGTTACTTGTTGTGCAGCGTCACTCCAAGCATTGTCAGGATCAAAATGTGTTTCTATCATTAGGCCATCAAAATTCAAATCTAAAGCCGTTTGCGAAACATCAAAAATCATATCGCGTTTACCGGTAATATGCGAAGGGTCACTGATCAGTGGTAAATCTGGAAATCTGTTTTGAAATTCAATAGCCAACTGCCATTCTGGAATATTTCGGTATTTGGTTTTTTCATAGGTAGAAAAACCTCTGTGAATGGCACCCAATTTTTTAATTCCAGCGGTATGCAATCGTTCTATACCTCCCAACCATAAAGATAAATCTGGGTTAACAGGGTTCTTTACCAATACTATTTTGTCGGTTCCTTCCAAAGCATCTGCCAATTCTTGCATTATAAAAGGACTCACCGTGGAGCGTGCCCCAATCCATAACAAATCTATATCGTGCTCCAATGCCAAATCTACATGGGCTTTATTTGCTACTTCTGTGGCAGTTTTTAAGCCCGTTTCTTCTTTGACCCGCTGTAACCATTTTAGACCAAGTGCACCAACTCCCTCAAAATTACCTGGGCGGGTTCTTGGTTTCCATATGCCCGCACGGTAATAATTAACATCGGTATCCTTTAATTCGTGTGCAATTTTTAATACTTGGTCTTCTGTCTCCGCACTACATGGTCCTGCTATTACCAAAGGATGTGGCAAAGCCATATCATTTAACCATGTTCTCATTTCTTTTGAATTTTCCATAGATATGCTCTAATTTTTCGTAAGTGGTATTCCGTTTAATATTTGTTTTATTTTATTGGTATTATTCATTTCGTTGTAGATTCCTTCAAAATCATTCGCTTCTATCATTTTTTTGAAGGACTCCAAATTTTGGATGTACTCTTGTAATGTTTCAACTACATTTTCTCTATTCTGCTCAAAAATGGGCGTCCACATATCAGGAGAGCTTTTTGCCAACCGCACGGTACTCTCAAAACCACTCCCCGCCATGTCAAAAATATCACGCTCATTTTTTTCTTTCTCAATTACAGTCTTTCCCAACATAAATGAACTGATATGTGATAAATGGGATACATATGCTATATGCTTATCATGTGCATCCGGTTTCATATAGCGGATTCGCATTCCCATTTTTTGAAATAATTCCAATGCCTTTTCTTGAAGTTTAAAAGCAGTTTCCTCTACCTCGCAGATAATATTGGTCTTTCCTTCATACAATCTATTAATTGCTGCTGAAGGACCTGAAAATTCCGTTCCTGCTATTGGGTGGCATGCCAAAAAGTTTCTACGTTTTGGGTGATTTGCAACAGCTTGGCAAATGAGTCTTTTTGTAGAGCCCGCATCAATCACCACAGTCTCATCTCCAACTTTATCTAGAATATTGGGCAATTCTTGAACTAAAACATCAACAGGAATACTTACGATCACTATGTCCGCATTGGTCAAAGATTCATTGTCCGCCTTTTGGTCAACAATGCCCAAGTTTATGGCTTCATCCAGATGGGAATCATTTTTATCCATTCCCCAAATAGATGCCTCGCTATATAATTTCTTGATATCCTTTGCGAAGGAACCTCCTATCAACCCAATACCAATGACAACTACTTTCATCTTTTAAAATCTTTGGATGGCCTCTTTAATTTTTTCTTCTTTTACACAAAGTGAAAAGCGAATATAACCTTCCCCATTGCTTCCAAAAATGGTTCCAGGCGCTATGAAAATGTTTTTCTCGTATAATAATTCGTCAATAAACTTTTCTGAGGTCTTGGCCCCTTTTGGCAATTTTGCCCAAACAAACATACCTGCAGTATTGTCATCATAAGTTGCTCCAATCTTATCAACCAGTTCAAACATAAGTTCTCTCCTGCGTTCATAAACCTCATCTAAATCATTGAACCAATCCGAACCACTTTGTAAGGCAGTTATTGCTCCTTTCTGGATTCCATAAAACATACCGGAATCCATATTGCTCTTTATTTTCAAAACTGCTGTAATATGCTCTGCACTTCCCAATACCATTCCTACGCGCCACCCTGCCATATTAAAGGTTTTGCTCAACGAATTCAACTCCAATGCCACTTCTTTTGCTCCTTCCACTTGCAAAATACTGGTTGGATTATCGTTCAAAACAAAACTATATGGGTTATCATTGATTATCAGTACGTCATTGGCTTTTGCAAATGCAATGAGCTCCTGCATTTTGGCTTCATTGATTCTGGCTCCGGTAGGCATGTTGGGATAACTTATCCACATTAGTTTTACCCTTGATAGATCCATTTGCTTCAATGCGTTCATATCTGGAAGCCAACCGTTCTCTGCAGTTAAATCATACATTACCGGTTTTGCACCTACTAAATTTGTTACCGAGGTATATGTGGGATAGCCAGGATTGGGTATCAAAACCTCATCACCAACATTTAAAAAAGCCAAACTTATATGCATAATGCCTTCCTTTGAACCCATAAGTGGCAGAAGTTCATTGGTAGGATTCACATGCACATTAAAACGTGATCCATAAAAATCTGCCATCGCTTTACGAAGTTCAGGTAAGCCCTGATAACTTTGGTATTGGTGCGCCTTACTATCTTCCAATACATTCTGCAAAGTACTGATTGCCTCTTTTGATGGTGGCAAATCAGGACTACCAATGCCCATATTGATAATGGGTCTACCTTCATCCATAAGGCTACGTACTTCCCTTAGTTTTTTTGAGAAGTAGTATTCTTGAACCGACTGTAATCTATCTGCAGCAATCATTACCTAAGTGCATTTTTATATTCCCCTAAAACCCTAAAATCTTCTGCCATGATTTCCAAAAGTGACTTTGCTTTTTTAAAATGCCCATACATATCAAAAGTTACATCCACAAAAAAGGCATACTTCCATGGTGTTTCAATTACGGGAAGTGACTGAATCTTTGTCAAACTCAAATTACAATCGCTCATAACATTCAATACTGTTGCCAAACTTCCGCGTTTATGATCCGTAATAAATCGCAAGGAAGCTTTATTGATTTCTTCTTCCGGCAACACCTTGTTCTGTTTTTTTAGAATAATAAAACGTGTTGCATTATTCTTTATAGTCTGAATTTCAGGCGCAATAATCTCTAAGTCATATAATTCAGCTGCCATTTTTGGTGCAATGGCAGCTATATGTTGCAATTTTTTGTCCTGGATACGCTTAGCCGTTTCAGCGGTATCCACATCTTCCACCAGTTTAATGCCGGGGTGCTTCTTAAAGAACTCTTTACATTGCAACAATGCCATGGGATGGGAGTGTACCTCTTTAATATTCTCAAGTGAGTTTCCTTTTAACACCATTAAATTATGGTGGATACTAAGGTAGTGCTCCCCAATAATGTGCATATTATTGTGATATACAAGATTGTAGTTGGGAATTATAGATCCTGCAATAGAATTCTCAATGGCCATGATTCCTTTATCTGCCTTACCATTTGATAAATGATCTATGATAGCATCAAAAGAGAGGCACTCGAGCAAGTCTATATCATCACCGTAAAAATCCTTTGCTACTTGGTGATGGTTAGATCCCTTAATTCCTTGTATGGCTACTTTTAAACTCATCGCAAAAAAAAAGTCCCGATTTTTATCGGGACTTTCGTTGTTTTATATACTTCATGTATACCTAGAACAGTCCCGTACCTCCCTTAAAAAAGAAGTAAAAATAAAAACCGTTCCAGAAATACGTTTTTGTCATTTTGTTATAAATCGTGGCTAAGATAGGTATTCAATTGAAAAACAAAAGCTAATCTTTGAATTTTTTTGATTTTTAGCGAATTTTTAAAATCTATTGCATATTACTTTGAAGAAGTGGCTTTTTTTTAAGGATTTAAAATATTGAGACTTTCGCCAATGGAACTATGTTTTAGGTTTTTTCATTGTTCTAAAACCGTATTTTTGAGGTAGAAATTTTAAATATGTCCATTACCGTTACCAACATCACCAAAAGTTTTGGAAACCAGAAGGCACTGAACAATGTCTCCTTTTCTATTGAAAAAGGGGAAATTGTTGGCTTTTTAGGTCCAAATGGAGCAGGAAAGTCTACAATGATGCGTGTTTTGACAACATATTACAAAGCGGATGACGGAAATGCAACCGTAAACGGATTTGATGTGGAAAAAACCAAACGCCTGGTTCAACAAAGTATTGGCTATTTACCTGAACATAATCCACTGTACTTGGAAATGTACGTAAAGGAATATTTGGCATTTAATGCAGATGTTTATAAAGTCTCAAACAAACGAATTGTTGAAGTAATAGAACAAACAGGGCTTACACCTGAAGCTCACAAAAAAATTGGACAGCTTTCCAAAGGGTACCGCCAAAGGGTTGGTTTGGCTGCTGCCTTGTTGCATGATCCCGAGGTTTTGATTCTTGATGAGCCTACAACGGGACTTGACCCAAATCAATTAGTGGAGATTAGAAAACTTATAAGGAGAATTGGTAAAGAGAAGACGATACTACTTTCTACACACATTATGAAGGAAGTTGAAGCTGTCTGTGATCGGGTAATCATAATCAATAAAGGAGAATTGGTTGCGGACAAAAAATTGGAAGACCTTCGTGAGGTTGAACAACAAATTATAGAAGTAGAATTTGATTATAGGGTTGAAGAGGTGTTATTGAAGAAACTACCTAATGTATCCCAAGTAAAAAACACGAGAGGATTTGTTTATGAAATTACCTTTAGCACATCAAAAGATATGAGACCTGCTGTTTTTGATTTTGCACATGACAATCAACTCAAAACATTGCAATTGAGTAAAAAGAATAAAAATCTTGAGAGTTTGTTTACAGAGTTGACAAGCTAGTTTATCCGATTCAGGTTCTCATCAACATCCTTGTTTTTGAATTTGGATTTCTTGGTGTTCCCAAAATTATATTTCACGGAAAAAGCAACCTCTTGGGCATCTACAAAATAGACTCCTTCGGCTTCCACCCCATTAATGGCATAGCTCTCTTCGAAATTCATTGCCTGAGTAATATCATTCAATCGAATTGCACACTGTAGTTTTTCAAACAAGGTTTTTGTAATAGTCGCATTTAAAACAAGCATGTTGTTGCGTTTAAAAATACCTTCCTGTCTTCTTGTTAAAAGCCAACCTCCAAAAGCAACTGTGGTGTCCTTGCCAATTTTAAACTGCTGATTTGAATAGGCGTATAGATATGGGTTTGTAGTACCAACATCTGCCGTATCATCTTCTATTTTGTTATAGTTAAGACTTACTGTATTGGTTGAAGTCCATTTTTTATAGGAAAATGGAAGAGTCAATCCAATATTGAAACCAGATTCTTTGTCCAAATTAACTGGTGAAAAAATCGCTCTATTTGCAACCTCATCAAAACGTATTATATAATTTACTGGGTTTGTCTTTCTATAAAAAGAGGCGTTGATAGATTTATTCTTCCATTGATAATTGGCCGTGAGTTCATTGGTCAACGTTGGTAAAAGATTCACGTTGTTTTCAGCTTCCAAAAAAGGATTTATAAATGTTCTTACCGAGCTTGTCCTGCTAAATTTTGGACGGGAAATACTTTTGGCATAATTCAAGGAAAGTGTTTTAGTACTATCAAGTTCAATGTTTAGTCCAACTTTAGGAAAAAAATTGGTGTTTTCTCGCTCAGCAAGTGGGGAAGCCTCATTTTCAACTTCTCCCTTTACTTGGTTATACTCAACTCTTAACCCAAAGTTATAATTTATATGTTTTTTAAAATTTCCTGAAAAAGTGGAATATCCTGAATAAAGTCGCTCTTTGTAGTCAAAATCTATTATACTTTTTTCAGGAATCAATGTTTCCTGTATTTCCGTAAAAGCATCTGCACTTGCCTGATTCCAATTTGTACCAAATTCCCATTTTAAATCATTCAAAATAGTGTACTCCAAATCCAATCTAAATGCCAAGGAATTTATTTTATAGAATTGATCTCTGGTTTCATCCAAACCAAATCCATCCTCATTTAGATTATTTGAAATTTCTGATTCTAAAGTTTGTTTAAATGAAGAATATTGGAATCCCGAAAAAAGATTTAGGTCCTTGGCTATACTTTTATTATAGTTAAAATTACCACTAAAATATTCTTTCCTATTATCATTTTCTGTATCGGTTAAAACGTTGTCTTCCACACCTTCACTTTGTATAAAAGTTTCCGTTTCTATGGGAGCATTGTTGGTCTGTAATTTGTAGGTTGAATTAATTGAAATATAATCGTCATTTTTTAAAGGATAAAACAAACCCAGTCCCCCATTTAATTCTTCACGCTTATTATGTGGTACCAATACCAAATAATCTGAAAAAATATCTTCCTCAGGAATTCTAAATGCAAACGTATGACTTTCCCATTGTCCTAAATCATTGTAAGCAAAATTTCCTTGAACTGTCCATTTTCCATTGGAGTAACTTCCATTTGAAACCAAATAATTATTGAAATTTTGTCTGAAGGAAGCTGTCTCGCCAACACTCATTCTCATGCCTTCTTTTACATTTTTCTTTCTTGTAATCAACAAAACGGCTCTACCCTCAGCTTCATATTTTGCGGATGGATTTGAAATTAATTCGATGCTATCAATTGCATCAACAGAAAGTGCCCTAAATTCCTCAAAATCGATTCGCTGACCTCCCAAGTAAATCAAGGGATTTCCCCTACCAATGATTGAAATGGATTCTCTATTTGCAGCTATTTGGACATTGGGTAGCATGGATAAAGCATCCAAAGGGTCTGGGATTGCAGAAAACACCGGGTTCGTAATATCTATTTTTAAATTCCCATTATTGTTTGTAATAGGGTTTTTGGCTGCAACAATTTCAACTTCTTCAAGTTTAGTAACACTTTCCTTCAAAGTGATTTTCAATTTGCCAGTTTCATTAAGAGGAATTGCCTTTTCAAAACTCTGATACCCCAGAGCCGAAATCCTTAAATGATAATTGTTTTTTTCGAGGTCATCCAAATGGAAATCCCCATCAATCAATTGGGTATATTTTATCAAGTTCTCCTGATTGGCATCATATAACAAAACATCCCCTATAGCTATAGCATAACCATTTTCATCAGCAACGAAACCAGATAAAGAATAGTTGTTTTGACCCCAAACCGATGAAATTAAAAAACAAAACAATACAGAATACAAACATTTCAAAACGCATAGATTTTGAAACAAAATAAAGTCCGAAAAGTATTGATATAAAGAATTGGAGGTCTGATTTAGGTACTAGTACCCGTACTCTTTTGTAACAATTCTTGCCTATTGGTAACATTTAATTTACTGTAGATATTGGTAATATGGCTTTTAACCGTGCTGAGGCTAATAAAAAGCTCATTTGCAATTTCCTTATTGCTCTTTCCCTGAAGTATAAGATTTCGTATGGTGGTTTCTTGTCTACTCAACCCTTGATAATGTTGCTCTTTTGGTTTTCGTGATTGTAAAAGGGCGAAGCTTAAACCCACAATTAAAAAAACACCTGCATACAAGAACCATTTAAGGTCTTGTACTTTTTGCTCAAGACTTTCTGTAATTATGCCGTTCACCTTATCCTCTAAAAAAAGATAATCCGCACGTGCTATGGTGCTTGCCTTTAATTCAACCAGTAAATCCTTATAGTATTCTGTATTTTCCTGGATATCGCGCTCCAAAAGGTTTTTTTCGTACAAAAGTTTTATAGCTACCAATTTTACGGTCAATATTTGGAGTGAATCGCGAGTATAACTCTTTAGTTCTCTAAACTGCTGTGCCCGCGAAGTATTTGAATTTTCCAACTGACTTTCAAAATGCTTGAATTTTTTCCATTCCTTTAAACTCAGGTCATCAAAACGCTCATGGGTTGACTGTGCTGGTTCATCATAATAGTCCGACTTGGGAGATGCCCCAACCAACGTTATTACAAAAATAAAAGCATATATGATTTTCAAGAAGGTACGTTTTTCTAAAATTCCTTATTATTTAGTTCTTATGCAAATTAAAAAGTAAGGGGCAATTCATCAAGGTCTTTCTGAATTTTTGGGTCTGTACAATTTATCAATATGGAAACCACTAGATTTTCATTTGGATACAAAAAGAAATTGGAATAGGCTCCAATACTATTTCCAACATGTCCAACAAAACTTCGTCCAAAATTATCCGTACTGACCTGAAAACCCAATCCGTAATAAGTCGATTTTTCATTTACAGTTTGCGATGTCAAAAGACTTTTATATGTATCTGATTTTAGTAGTTTTTGTTCCAAAATTGCTTGCCCAAATTTGGCAATATCACCACTTGTGGATAAGTATCCACCCCCTGCCAACTTATAAAAATTATTGACTTGGGTTGCTTTTTTAAACCCAAGTGCAGCTTTTGTGTAAAATTCAGCTGTTTTCCGACTGCGCTCGACCTGACCGGAATGAAAAGTATTTGACATCTCTAAAGGGTCAAAAACTTTTTCTTTTACATAGCTTTCAAAAGGGATTCCACTAGCTTCTTGCATTGCTAGAGAAAGCAATACAAAATCAAAACTATTGTATAAATAACCTTTACCGGGTTCAAAAACTAATGGGTCATCTTTAAAAATTTCAATACTATCTTTAATTGAATAGGGCTTATTTAAAGCATATTCCTTACCACGATATCCTCTAATACCTGCTGTATGACCAGCCAATTGTCGTAACGTGAAGTCATATTTCTTTTTTGGATAGTAAGGAACGTATTCATAAAATGAAGCATCCAGATTAACAATTTCCTCTTCAACCATTTTTCCCAACGCAATCCCCGTAATGCATTTGGATATACTGGCAATGCGAAATACTGTGCTTTTGGAATCTACCCTGGTTTTTCTCTCCAAGTCTGCGTATCCGTATCCTTTTTCAAGTACAGTTTGTCCTTGCTTTAAAATAGTCACTGACATTCCCGGAACTTTGCTCTCGGCTGCTAGGTTATGAAGCAGTGCATCGTACTTTTTAAATCCTTGAAGATTGTCAAGGGGTATAACTAGATTGGTATCGAATAGACTTTTGAGGTATGATAGCAGTGAATTCAATTTGAGAGATTTGTCATTCCGAATGTAATGAGAAATCCAGAGACTTTAGTCTATAAAAATCAACCTGCCATTAAAAAGTTCCTCCACCTCAATTTCGGGGGGTCTGTTATTACTGATAACATCTCCAGTTCCCCGAATTACTCCACTGATTCTTTGTTGCGGATTCACTAGTACATCATTAGACCCTCTGTGATTTACACTCACATTCTGAGAAACCAGTTCTCCTGCTTCAATCCGAGGGTCTCCCGCAGCAATAAAAATACTTAAATTAGAAGTTGTTCCTTGAAGTTGAAAAAAAGCAATCCCATTCACAACAATACTAATGTTCTCTGATGCAACGTTTAGATCAAAAGAACCATCTGTTGTTTCCGCTTCAGGTTCACTAAAACTTTCGGATAGCAAAGTAAGGTTGGGATAATTCAATACTCCATCACTGGAAATGGAAAATCCTGTACCACTTCTTATTTCAGTAATTTCAGGAGAGGTAACATAAATCGTTGTAACCCCATAATCTCTCACAAAATTACAGTCGTTCTCATTTCTTAATATAAGCCTGCCTTCCTCTACTTTTGCCGACACTTCATTCCTGAGAAATTCTCCTGTTTCAATTTCCACTAATTGGTCAGGTCCCTGTTTCACAACCACGTTAACATTTTCAAAGGCGGTGATTTTGGTAAATTCGGGCAACTCTACTGTTTCTCGAACCAAATCTCCAGCATTTTGAAAGCAATCGGGGACGTTATCACCATTACAGGATATCAAAAACAAAATACAATATGTTAGTATTACTTTTTTCATAGTCGTACACCTATTCCAAATTCAAGGGTTTCTGCCTTTGCTCCATGCGATTTTAGTGTGATAGCTCCAAAGAGTTTATCCCCAAAATAGCGTTTGAGTCCAATTCTATTGTAAACCTGCCCTTCAAAATCAAAAGGATAGTATACATAATAGCCCAATTGCGCAATGACACTCATTTTGTTCACAAAAAGTTCATGACCCACAAAAAGCCCTACACGTTTATAATCCGTATCAGCTGCCACGTTGAGCTCTGGAAATGAAATGGATTGGTAGCGAATCAATTCCTTTAAAAAATTGGAAAAGAACACATCAGTTCCAAATTGTATTGCACTTTTTCTTCCGAGTCTTTTATCAGCATAAGCGGAGAAAATCAAAAAACCATAACGCCCAGAATTAATGATGTCACTTTCATTTGCCCCGCTTCGCAAAGCAAAATTGTACCGAATGGGTTCAGTAACTTTTTCTGTAGTTTCAGGTTGAATAAATTCAAAGGATTTTTCAGCATTTAAATCATAGGTCACCCCAATATTAAATGCCATTGTATTTGTTGATGTATTTGGGGCCTTAAAATTGGCATTGGAATAATGTAATAGTGAAATTCCTGCTTTTACGCCCAATCCTGCAACAAGATTTTCCTTATGATAATTGAACATCAACATTGTGGAACTCAATATGTGCGTACCATAGGCATTGTTCCTAAAGTTTTCATTCTTGTCGTACGGATTGGTATTATAGGACACCCCTTGACCTACACGAAGTTGCAGATTGCGCTTTAAAAAGTAAAAATTATAATGGGCATATAATCCATAATGGTCTCCCAAAATAGAACTGTTTGTGTTTTGATAAACAAAGGAAATTCCGGTATCTGGGTATCCATACAAAGATTCCCATTCTTCATGTCCGAACCTTTTTCTACTCAATCCTAAAATAAATCCCCCTGGGTGATCCGTAATTAAATGCGAGATTGCAGGGTTATGCAGTAAAATTGACCCATAAAACTGATTTGCATCCAAGACATACTTTTTAGGGACTTCCCGTTCTTGGGAAAACCCATAGCAACCGTATAAAAAGACACATAAATAAAGTAGGCGCTTCATGAGGCGCAAAAGTAGGAAATTAAAACACCTGCTTAGCAATAGCTTTAATATTATCTGATTTCCCCATGGAATAATAATGTAATACAGGTACTCCAGCTTCCTTTAGCTCTTTGGATTGTTCAATACACCATTCTACACCTACTTGACGAACTTCCTTGTTAGTTTTGCAGGATTCCACAGCGTCCACCAAATCTTGAGGAATATCTACTCGGAATACTTGTGGAAGCAATTGTAAATGTCGTTTTACAGCTATTGGCTTTATTCCTGGAATAATGGGAACATCAATGCCCATTTTTCGTGCTTCTTCCACAAATTCAAAATATTTCTGGTTATCAAAAAACATTTGTGTAACCACATAATCAGCTCCCAATTCTACTTTTTGCTTCAATCGTTTCAAATCAGATTTTAAGGATGGAGCCTCCATATGTTTTTCAGGATAACCTGCAACACCAATACAAAAGTTGGCACAATTATCTGTTTCAATCACATCATGTAAATAATTCCCACAGTTTATTTCTTGAATTTGATGCACTAGATCAGAAGCAAATTTGTGCCCTCCGTTGGTAGGTTCAAAATACTTCTCTTCCCGCATGGCGTCACCTCGTAATGCCATAACATTGTCAATACCCAAATAGTGACAATCCACCAGAAGATATTCAGTCTCTTCTCGCGTAAATCCACCACAAAGGACATGAGGAACCGTGTCCACATTATATTTATGCGTAATTGAAGCACAAATACCCAAGGTCCCCGGACGCATTCTGGTCAATTTCTTATCTAATAATCCATCACGGTCAATGTATACATACTCCTCCCTTGAAGTTGTTACATCAATAAATGGTGGGTTAAACTCCATTAAAGGGTCAATATTATTGTAGAGTTCCTGAATATTTCTGCCTTTAACTGGAGGGATTATTTCAAAGCTAAAAAGAGTCTTCCCCTTTGCGTTTTTAATATGGTCGGTAACCTTCATAATTTATGCTTCAACAATATTTGGAGCAAGCCATTTTTCTGCTTCCTCTAATTTGATATTCTTTCTTTTGGAAAAGTCTGCCACTTGATCTTGTTTTATTTTACCCAAGCCAAAATACTTGGCCTTCGGGTGCCCAAAATAGTAGCCACTAACACTGGCAGCTGGCCACATGGCCAAACTTTCTGTCAACTTCACCCCAATTTTTTCTTCTACATTTAGTAATTCCCAAATAGTCACTTTCTCCAAATGATCAGGGCACGCCGGATATCCTGGGGCTGGTCTGATTCCAGTATACTTCTCATCAATTAAATCATCATTGGATAGGGTTTCGCTTGATGCGTATCCCCAATGTTTGGTACGCACTTCCTTATGAAGATATTCTGCAAAGGCTTCCGCCAAACGATCAGCCAAGGCCTTAATCATTATGGAATTGTAATCATCAAGGTTTTTCTCGAATTCAGTAGCCAACTCTTTTGTTCCAAATCCTGTGCTAACACAAAAACATCCCATATAATCCTGGATTCCCATATCTTCGGGAGCTATGAAGTCAGAGAGGCCAATATTCGGAACTCCTGCTCTTTTTTTAAGTTGTTGCCGTAAGGTTCTAAATGTAAATTTTGATTTTCCATCTACCCCGGAAAGAAGATTTATATCATCATTGTCATTTGAATTCGCCTTAAACAGCCCAAAAATACCCTTTGCTGTCAATAGTTTCTCTTCAAACACTTTTTTCAATAGTTTTTGTGCATCTCGAAAAAGCTCTGAAGCCTGTTCTCCCACTACCTCGTCCTTTAGGATGGCGGGATATTTCCCATGCAAGTCCCAACTTCTGAAAAATGGTGTCCAATCTATAAAACCGGTCAGTTTTTGTAAATCAAAATCTTCAATGACTTGAATACCGAGTTGATTTGGTTTTTTGATGTCTTCGGCATTCCATTCAATCTTAAGTTTATTTTTTCTAGCCTCTTCCAACGAAAGATATTCTTTCTGTTTGGTTCGATTTAAGAATTTTTCCCGAAAGCTTTCATAATCCAATTTGATGGATTTTTTGTAGTTATCCGAAGTCTCCTTTTGCAATAAATCCCCAACAACTGTAACCGCTCTGGAAGCATCATTGACATGCACTACAGCTTGACTATATTGTGTGTCTATCTTTACAGCTGTATGTGCTTTACTTGTGGTTGCCCCTCCGATTAACAATGGAACCTTAAATTCTTGTCGCTCCATTTCTTTTGCCAAAAAAACCATTTCATCTAAAGATGGAGTGATCAAGCCACTAAGCCCAATAATATCTACCTGTTCTTCTTTGGCTTTATTGATGATTTTTTCTGGCGGTACCATAACCCCCATATCTACAATTTCATAGTTGTTGCAGGCAAGGACCACGCTAACAATGTTTTTCCCAATGTCGTGTACGTCTCCTTTTACCGTTGCCATCAAAATTTTCCCGGCACCTTTTGCATCTTCAATTTGAGGGTTTTTTAATTTCTCTTCTTCAATATAGGGCAGTAAATAGGCCACCGCTTTTTTCATTACCCGAGCAGACTTGACCACTTGCGGAAGAAACATTTTTCCGCTTCCAAATAAATCGCCTACCACGTTCATTCCGGTCATTAAATGCCCTTCAATTACCTCTATGGGTTTGGAAACAGAAACTCTCGCTTCTTCAACGTCTTCCTCAATAAATTGATCTACACCTTTTACCAAGGCGCGGGTAATTCGGTTTTGCAATGGTTCTTCACGCCACGATAAGTCGACCTTGCTTTCTTTAACCTTGCCAACCACAGTTTCGGCAAATTCCAACAGGCGTTCTGTGGCATCATCCCTTCTATTTAGGATAACATCTTCTACATGCTCCAATAAATCTTTTGGAATATCGTCATAAACTTCGAGCAAGGCCGGGTTTACAATACCCATATTCATTCCCGCTTTAATGGCATGATATAGAAAAACGGAGTGCATGGCTTCCCTAACGGGATTGTTTCCTCTAAAAGAAAACGAAACATTACTGACTCCACCGCTTACACTACAATGCGGTAAATTTTCACGAACCCATTTTGTGCTTTGAATAAAATCCAATGCATTGAGCTTGTGCTCATCCATCCCTGTGGCAACAGGAAATATATTAAGGTCAAAGATGATGTCTTCTGGAGCAAAATTTACTTCATCAACTAAAATGCGATAGGAACGCTCTGCAATTTCCTTACGTCTTTCTAGGTTATCAGCTTGTCCAACCTCATCAAAAGCCATTACAATAACAGCGGCTCCATAGCGCTTTATTAATTTGGCATGATGGACGAATTGTTCTTCCCCTTCCTTTAGACTTATCGAGTTTACTACACATTTTCCCTGCACCACCTGAAGCCCTGCTTCAATAATATCCCATTTGGAGCTATCAATCATTATGGGGACACGTGCTATGTCCGGTTCTGCTACAATTAGATTTAAAAACTTAACCATAGCTTCTTTCCCATCAATTAGACCATCGTCCATATTGATGTCTATTATTTGGGCACCTCCTTCAACTTGGTGACGCGCAACATCCAATGCCTCGTCAAATTTCTCTTCCTTAATTAAGCGAAGGAATTTTTTAGATCCTGCAACATTGGTACGTTCCCCGACATTTACGAAATTACTCTCTGGGGTAATTACCAAGGGTTCAAGCCCCGAGAGTTTTAAAAAACGTTGTTCCTTGTTCGTAGTCATAAATCGATTACTCTTTATACTGGAATTGCGAGTTTTCTTGGTTTGTACTCCTTTACCAAATCTGCAATGGCCTCAATATGCTCTGGTGTAGTTCCGCAACAACCGCCAACAATATTTATCAAGCCCTTTTCCACATATTCCTTGATTTGGTCTGCCATTTGTTCCGGGGTTTCATCATATTCACCAAACGCATTGGGTAAACCGGCATTGGGGTGTGCTGAAACACCATATCCAGTTTTTGACGAAATAACCTCCAAATGGGGAGTAAGCTGTTTGGCTCCCAATGCACAATTGAATCCAACGGTCAAAATAGAAATGTGAGAAATGGAAATTAAAAAGGCTTCTGCTGTTTGACCTGATAAGGTACGTCCGGATGCATCTGTGATTGTACCGCTCACCATTACCGGAACAGTACTATTTCGTTCTTCTTTTACCTCTTCAATGGCAAAGAGTGCTGCCTTTGCATTTAATGTATCGAAAATAGTTTCGACCAAAAGAATATCCGAACCACCATCCAATAGCGCTTCTACCTGTTCTTTGTATGCTATTCTAAGTTCATCAAAAGATACAGCCCTGAACCCTGGGTCATTGACATCTGGTGACATACTGGCCGTTTTATTTGTTGGGCCAATGCTACCAGCTACGAATCTTGGCTTATGTGGTTCTTTTGCAGTGAATTCATCAGCAACCTTTTTGGCTATTTTGGCTGATTCATAATTGAGTTCATACACCAACTCTTCCATATGGTAATCTGCCATGGCAATTGTAGTGCCCGAAAAGGTATTGGTTTCCACAATATCCGCTCCGGCGGCAAAATATTTTCGATGTACTTCAGCTATAGCCTCAGGTTGAGTTAATGAGAGCAGGTCATTATTTCCTTGAAGCGGGTGTTCCCAATCTTTAAATCGGTTTCCCCTAAAATCTTTTTCCTGAAATTTATAGCGTTGCAACATGGTCCCCATGGCACCATCTAACACCAAAATCCGTTCCTGTAAAATTTCTTCAATACTTTTCATAATACTATTACCCTTTTAAAAGGGTCATATCGGTATATCAAGAAAAGTGTAGGAAATACAGTAGATGCGTATTTATTACGTTATCCATCCCAAAATGGGTAGAATGTAGCACCTTCTTTACGGCTAAAGGGTTGCTAAGGTTTCACTGGGTCTAATCCCTCCACCTTTCTTGATAACAATTTCAATTTTTAAATGAACTAGATAACAAAATAACCACTCTTTGTCTTTAAAAACAACTTAAATCTCTTTTTTTGTAAAGTTAAAACCTTCCAAAGTGGAACTAAGGAAGGTTTCTGACTAACTCAAAATAATCTAACAAAACTTAGACTATGCTTTGCACCACTTCCTTTTTGGCTTCTTTTTTAGTGCCATCAAAACCTTCAACTCCCCCAACAGTGGTATATTTCATCACAAATCGTTTATCTGGATTGATAATTTTATAGGCATACTGGCACATTACAGCCGCTTCATGGAATCCAGATAATATCAATTTCAATTTTCCTTCATACGTATTCACATCTCCAATTGCAAAAACCCCAGGAATATTGGTTTGGTAATCTTTTGCGTTATTTACTCTGATTGCATTTTTTTCAATCTCCAGACCCCAGTTTCCAATAGGTCCCAGTTTGGGTGAAAGTCCAAATAGTGGAATAAAATTATCCACTTCCAAATACTGGTTATCTTTTTCTTTGTCGTTATATGCAATGACAACGCCGCTAAGGTCATTTTCACCATGTAATTCGGTCACCTGAGCTTCGGTAAAGAGTTTTATCTTACCCAATTTTGCCAGCTCCGATGCTTTTTCAACAGAATCCAATGCTCCTCTAAATTCATTTCTTCTGTGAACCAAAGAAACTTCTGAGGCAACATCTGCCAAGTAAATGGCCCAATCCAAGGCAGAATCTCCACCACCTGCAATAACCACTTTTTTGTTTCGATATATTTCAGGGTCCTTTATAATATAGGAAACACCTTTGTCTTCATAATCGGCAATATTTGGGATGAGGGGCTTTCTTGGCTCAAATGAACCCAAACCACCAGCGATAACCACAACTGGAGCATGATGCTGAGTTCCTTTGTTTGTGGTTACGATAAAAGACCCATCTTCTTGTTTTTCCAAACTTTCTGCACGTTCTCCAAAGGTAAAACCAGGTTCAAATGGCTTTATTTGCTCCATCAACTTATCCACCAAATCACCAGCCAAAATTTCCGGATACGCCGGAATATCATAGATTGGTTTTTTTGGATAAATTTCTGAACATTGACCTCCTGGTTGCGGCAATGCATCTATTAAATGGGTTTTCAGTTTTAGCAAACCTGCTTCAAATACAGTAAAAAGTCCTGTTGGACCTGCTCCTATGATAAGTATATCTGTTTTAATCATCTTACTCTTTTTCTAATAACACTTCCTCTTTCTGCTGGTACTCTTTTTTAATATTCACTATTTTTTGTCGATGATTTACCACTTCACCTATAACAATAATTGCGGGATTGGATAACTGCTGCTCCCTTGCCTTGTACTCAATAGAAGCAACAGTACCAATACCCATTTTTTCTTTATCCGTAGTACCATTTTGTATAATAGCTACGGGTATATTTGACTTTCCCTCGCTTTTAAAAAGCTGCATAATCTCAGACAGTTTTGACATTCCCATCAAAATCACAACTGTTGCGTTTGACTTTGCTGCCAAGGCAACATCCTTTGATAGTTTATGATCTTTTGTAGTTCCAGTAATCACCCAAAAGCTCTCAGAAGCTCCTCTTTTGGTAACAGGTATATCTTGAGAGGCTGGCACAGATACTGAAGAGGAAATACCGGGAACAACATTAACTTCCAAACCATGTTTGGCAGCGAACTCCATTTCTTCTGCTCCTCTTCCAAAAACAAAGGGGTCTCCTCCTTTTAACCGTACTACATGCTTATTTGAACGTGCACGATTGATTATCAACTCATTGATTTGTTCTTGTTGATAGGCATAACATCCTTTTCGTTTACCCACAAAGATTTTTTCGGCATCGGGTGCATAATCCAATAGTTTTGTATCTACCAAAGCATCATACAACACAACATCTGCTTTTTGTAATGCCTTAATGCCCTTTAGGGTAATTAAATCCACATCTCCTGGACCGGCTCCAACTACTGTCAATCTTCCCTTATGCATGAGCCAATTCCAATTTTCTATATGCTTCCAATTGTTCCAAAACTTGTTTTGCATCTTTCAAATAATTAGTTGCAAACTCTTGGGTAGGTTTGTTTTTGTTCAATTGAAGCGTAATATCTTCAAAGCTCCCAGAAAAAGCTATTTTCCCAGATTCAACATATAATCTATCAAAATCCTTAATTATACTGGCATGATTGTTTGTTTTTACTTTTTCCGATGTCAATAGTGCCTTGGCAGAATTCACAATAGATTGATACGAATAATAGATACTTGCAGCCCATTTTTCTTGAGCAAGTGCTTCTTCCGAATTTTGAATTTTTTCTTCACTTTCCAAGAATAAAGTTGCCACCAAATCAACAATTACCCCAGCACATTCTCCTATACCAATCTCCTTCTTATATTTTTCTGCATTCCCCCAATCAATAAAATCGTCTTGGGTAAGGTTTTCAATATCGGTTAACGGTTTTAGGAAATCATAGAAATAATGTTCTCCTTTATCCCAATAATAATCTGCAAACGAGGCTCCATTTCCATTGGCATTGAAATCATCCAAAATTAGACGCAACGCCTGAGGACCTCTTTTACTTGGAATTTTAACGACTTTATCCGCAAATCTGCCCTTCCCATTTCCAAAATTTCCTCCACCCAACAAAACTTGCAAGGCAGGAGCAACTAATTTATCTTTTGTGCGCACGGACATTCCCTGAAAACCAATATTTGCCATATTGTGTTGTCCGCAGGCATTCATGCAACCACTTATTTTAATAACTACATCTGGATTGCTGATATACTGTGGGTATTCGGCCTTAATAACACGTTCCAATTCTTCTGCAATTCCTGTACTGCTCGCAATACCTAAATTACAGGTATCTGTGCCCGGGCATGCCGTAATGTCCAATGCTTTGTTATAGCCAGCTTCTACAAATCCCAATTTTTGAAGTTCCAAATAGAAAAACGGAACCAATTCCTCTTTTACATATGGAATTAGGATGTTCTGTCTTAGCGACAATCGTATCTCACCAGCTGCATAGTTTTTAATCAAGTTTGCCAGTTCCCTGGCCTTGTCCGTATAAAAATCACCCAACAAAACTTTTATTCCAATGGCAACGTAGCCATTTTGTTTCTGAGGAATTAGATTGGTCGATTTCCACTGCTCAAATTTTTTAGTATCCTGAATCTGAACATAAGGAGTATCAACACTTACTATTTCTGGCTTTGGGTAGTTTTCAAAATCTATGGGATAAGACTGATGTGGAATTGCCAATTGTTCTTCTTCCAAAAGTGTCTTGAATCCGTCCAAGCCAATATCTTTCAATAGGAACTTCATTCTTGCTTTTGCACGACTCTTGCGTTCTCCATATCTATCAAAAACGCGAATAGTACCTTCCATTAATGGAATTATTTTATCCGATGGTAAAAAGTCATACAGCACATCCGCGTGACGTGGTTGAGAACCTAATCCACCCGCCAACAGCACTTTAAAGCCTCTTTCTCCATTTTTAATTTTAGCGATAAAACCTAAATCATGCATATAAGAAAGTCCGGTATCAGCATCACTGGCAGAAAACGAGACCTTGAATTTCCTACCCATTTCCTGCCCTATAGGGTTTCGTAGAAAATACTGAAAAACAGCATGCGCATATGGAGATACATCAAAAGGTTCATCAACATCGATTCCGGCTGTTTCACTTGCTGTAACATTTCGTACTGTATTTCCGCAGGCTTCGCGCAAGGTAACATCATCTTTTTCCAATTGCGCCCACAATTCTGGGGTACGATCTAAATCAACATAATGAATCTGAATATCTTGACGGGTGGTAATGTGTAATCTTCCTCTGGAATATTCATCGGAAACATCACAAATACGAAGTAATTGATTAGAAGTTACTTTTCCGTACGGTAATTTAATACGGATCATCTGTACGCCTTGTTGACGTTGCCCATAGACCCCTCTCGCTAAACGAAGACTCCTAAACTTTTCTTCATCAATTTTCCCTCCCTTAAATTGAAGGATTTTTTTCTCCAATTCTAAAATATCCTTTTCAACAACGGGATTCTCTATTTCTGTTCTAAAGCTTTGCATGTTTTTATTGTAAATGAATTCCACATTCCCTATTTGTCAGTGCTTTAATAGGGTCAAAATAGTTTTCGTTCTTGGGTAGGTTATTTTTCTCCAAATAAATATCCAAATCCTCATCGGACCAATAATAAAAAGGACTGATTTTTAAAATACCATCCTTACTGTAGCTCAAAATATCCTTAGAATTTCTATATTCAGTTTGTCTAACCCTAATATTTGTAAACCATATATCAGGATTATGTTCCCTTAAAGCACGAGCAAAAGGCTCAAGTTTTACTATCTCAGTAAATTCCTCATGTCCAGGCTCATCAACACTAGGCATACCCAATTTAAACTCTGTGAATGCCCTAGATTGTTTTGGAACATAGGAATGAACACAAAGTGAAAACTTTTCCATTAGAAAAGAAGCATGGGAATAAGTTTCGGATAAATTATAACCTGTATCACACCATATTACATCAATACTTTTATTTTTTAAAAAAAAAGTGTTTAAAAGTACTGCTGAGTATTTACCAAAGCTTGTGGTGACTATTCTTTTTGAAGAAAGTAATAAAGCCCAATCAATAATTTCTCCTGGAGATTTTTCCCTAAGAACATTGTTCCAGTATTCCAAATCAAGATTTATTTTCATAACAAATTATTATCCTATCGATTTACTAGGAAATACAAACATACCTATTTTATTTCAATGGAATCGTTAAAGGGGGTATAAAATCACTATTACCCTATCGTTTTTATAGATTTTAATAAATATGTCTAGATTTTTTAAAAATTTATCAAATAAATTTCAAGAAAATAAAGAATCTTGAGCTACTCTAACAAGTCTGCCAAAGTGTTGCTGCGATATACTTCCAAGGCACTATCACGTACTTGTAGCATTAGTTTATGTACTGAACATTCATGCTCATCCGGACAGTCATCACACTTCTCGTAAAAATTGAGACTTACGCAAGGTACCATAGCTATTGGCCCTTCCAAGACTCGCATGACCGTGGTCATTAAAATTTCACTGGGGTCTTTAATCAGATAATACCCCCCTCCTTTTCCTTTCTTGGAACCCAAAAATCCATTTCGTCTTAAGGAGAGTAAAATGCTTTCCAAAAACTTTTGCGAGATGTTCTCGTGTTTGGCTATTTCCGCAATTTGTATGGGTTCTTTACTATCAACTGAAGCGAGGTAAGTAAGCGCTTTAAGGCCGTATTTAGTCTTCTTGGAGAGCATCTTACGAATATAGGGAAAATTAACAATTCCTATCTCCAAAATAATGTGGCAAGACACAATTACTCCAATGCCTGCTTTATGTCTGCTATAATATCATCAATGTGTTCCAATCCTACGGAAATTCGAACCATACCATCTGAAATTCCAACAGATTCCCGTTCTTCTTTGGTCAATTTACTATGTGTAGTTGAAGCAGGATGCGTAACAATACTTCTGGAATCTCCCAAATTGGCGGAAAGTGATAACATTTTAATGGCATCAAAGAATTTCCTACCGGCTTCCAGCCCACCTTTCACTTCAAATGCTACCACGCATCCTCCTGCTTTCATCTGTTTTTTGGCAATTTCATATTTTGGATGGGATTTTAAAAAAGGATATTTCACCCATTCAATTTTTTTATGGTCTTCTAAATATTCCGCCAATCGCAATGCATTGGTACAATGCTTGTCTACTCGCAGGGCCAAAGTTTCCAGACTTTTGGACAATACCCAGGCATTAAATGGCGAAAGTGCTGGGCCTGTAATTCTTGAAAAACGATAAATTTTATCCACAAGGTAACTGTTTCCAACCGTTACTCCAGCCAAAACCCTTCCCTGACCATCCATCAATTTTGTTCCTGAATGAATCACCAAATCTGCACCAAACTTAATGGGCTGCTGTAAATAGGGAGACGCGAAACAGTTATCAACAATGAAAATAAGGTTATGCTTTTTGGCTATATTTCCTAAAGCCTCCAAATCAAGCACATCAACACCAGGGTTTGTTGGCGATTCTGCATAAATAATCTTTGTAGTCGGTGTAATTAGCTTTTCAATTTCACCTAAATCATTAATATCAAAATAGCTAGTACCAATATTCCACTTTGGAAAAAACTGCGTGAACAAAGTGTGGGTAGAACCAAAAATACTTTTGGCGGAAACAATATGGTCACCACTTTCCAATAGCGCTGCAAATGTGGAAAAAACAGCCGCCATTCCGGAAGCGAACGAAAAACCTGCTTCTGCACCTTCCATCTTACAAACCTTTTCTACAAACTCTGTAGAATTTGGGTTGGAATATCTAGAATATATATTATGTTCCTTTTCTTCTGCAAAAGAAGCTCTCATATCCTCGGCATCCTCAAAAACAAAACTGGAAGTCAGATACATTGGAGTGGAATGCTCCAAAAACTGTGTCCGCTCCGATTGCGTACGTATTGCTTCAGTTTCAAATTGCTTTTTATGCTTCATTATATTTTTTCTGCTATTCTTAAAATATCTCCAAAAACCCCTCTGGCCGTAACCGCAGCACCTGCTCCTGCTCCCTGAATCACTAGTGGATTTTCTCCATATGATTCTGTATAAATTTCTATGATGGAATCTGAACCCTTAACCTGTCCCAAAGGACTTTCCTTGGGAACCGAAACCAATTTAGCTTCCAATATGCCCTTATCTTGCTGCAGATCACCATGCAAATCACCAATATACCTTAACACATATCCTTTTTCCTGATTCTGTTTGATTTCCTCAAACTTTTCATTCATGGCTTCAATCTTGCTCATAAAATCATCAAAATTGATTGATTGTAATGTTTCGGGAATAAGATTTTCAATCTCTATATCTGAAAACTCATTCTGAAGATCAAGTTCACGAGCCAAAATCAACAATTTTCGTCCCACATCGTTTCCTGATAAATCCTCTCGTGGATCTGGTTCTGTAAAACCCTTTTCCATAGCATCCTTTACAATACTTGAGAATGAGGTTTCCTCTTCCGAAAATGTGTTAAAAATATAACTTAAGGATCCTGAAAAAACACCCTTTATTCTGGTAATATTTTCTCCTGATAAGTGCAGTAGCTTTATAGTATCGATTAGCGGAAGACCAGCCCCAACATTGGTTTCGTATAAGTATTGTTTTTGATTCTTCTCAAGATGGCCACGAATCGATTTGTAATAATCAAACCCTAAAGTATTTGCTATTTTGTTGGACGAGACCAAATCAAAACCATTTTCTATAAAAAGTTCATAGTTTGACACAAAGGCTTCACTTGCTGTGTTGTCAATCGCAATCAGGTTTTCTAAATGGTGTTCTTTGGCAAAGGAAATAACATCTTCTATTTGATATGCTTTTCCTTTTGCTTCCAAGGTATCTTGCCAATTCGTTGAGATTCCCTTTGCATCAAGCAACAATTTTCTGGAATTTGACACTGCAAAAATTCGCAAGTCGATTCCCTTGCGCTCCACAATGTTTTTTTCAGAATCCAAAATTTGGTCTATTAGTGTTCCTCCAACATTTCCATGCCCAAAAATGGCCAAGTTAATTTTTTTCGCAATCCCAAAAATCTGTCCATGAACAACATTGATGGCTTTATGCAAGTCTGATTTCTTAACCACTAAACTAACGTTCTTTCCAGATACGGTGTTGTTGAACAAAAGCGGAATAATCTGGTTTTTTACCAAGGCATTAAAAGGTTTGTGAAACGCGCTCAAATCCATTCCCACAATTGAAATAACGGAAACATCGTCTACAACCTTAATTTGGTTAATATCATATGAGCTATAATCAGTTTCAAACTCTGCATCCAAAACCTTCTTTGCTTTTTGTGCTTTTTTTGACTCAACTACCAAACCAATCCCTCTTTCTGATGAACCTTGAGAAATAATTCCCACATTGATATTGTTCTGTCCTAAGGTTTTAAAGATTCGGGCATCTATGCCTACTTTTCCCAAAAGCCCCCTACCTTCCAAGTTAACTAAAGCAACATTTTCAATTACGGATAAAGATTTAATACCTCCATCTTCTGTTTTTGGACCGATCAATGTTCCTTGGTTATCCGCATTGAACGTATTTAATATCCTAAGTGGAATATTCTTTTCAATGAGAGGTATTATGGTCTTGGCATGCAAAATATTGGCACCAAAATTTGCCAATTCATTGGCTTCGGCGTAAGATATTGCATCTATTAGCTTGGCATCTGATACTAAATCTGGATTTGCAGTATAAATACCATCGACGTGAGTATAGTTGAGAAGTTCAGCGGCATCCAAAAAATTAGCAATAAGCGCTGCGGAATAATTTGTTCCATTTCTTCCCAGTGTCGTTGTGACTCCTTCACTGTTTGAAGCTATGAATCCTGTTACAATTGGGATTGTTTCAGGATCTAGATTTCGAAAACATCGAATAACATTTTCTTTTGAAATGGCTTCATCAACCTCTGCATCTGTAAAAGTATCATCCGTTTTAATCAGTTTTCTGGAATCAATCAATTGTGCATTGGTTCCTGATGAATTCAAAATAGCTGTAACTACTTTCCCCGAAATCAGTTCTCCATGGGATAACAGTTCATCCTTGGTTTTCAAGCTATAATCACCGGTCAGTAAAACTCCATTAAGTATTTTTTCTATGGTTTGAAGCTCTTCGGTAATATCGATCTCAGCAAAATTGTCCTTTTGATATTCTGAAAAAAACTTGAGGTCTTTATCAAAATCATGCCCTTTTGCTGCTTTCTTCAGCATGGCCTCCAATTCATCAGTCGCCTTTCCCCGAGCGGAAAGTACCACAGCAAAATGCTCTTTATTGCTTGCCTTTTCAGAGATGATTTTTAAAACTCTTTCAATACCTTCTCCATTTGCAAGGGATTTTCCTCCAAACTTTAAAATCTTGATTCGTTCTGTCTTTCCATTCTTCTGGAAAATTGGTTCCAAAAGCTTTTCAAGTTGTTCAAATTCCATCAAAAATGCATCATGTCCATGTGGTGACTGTACCTCTCCATAGGTGACATTGGCATTAGCTTGGGCCAAATGCCTAAAAGTCTCCTTATTTTCTTCTGCAGTAAAAAATAGGTCCGAGTTTACCCCAATAATATGAATCTTGGTATTGCTTTTATGGAGTGCATTAAAAGCTTCATTCCCATTTCTAGTTATATCAATGGTCTTGAGCAGTTGGTTCATCAACTTATAAGCAGACAACTGAAATCGTTCTTGTAGTTTTTCTCCATGATGCATCAGCCAACTTTCCACATTAAAAACCTGAAGTTCTTCATTTGTACTCCTTTTAAAACGTTCCTTAAAAGACTCAGGAGTACGATAACAGAGCATGGCATGCATGCGGGCGTCATGAACCGGTTGTTTGGAATTTACCAAAAATTGTTCTTGAATCTGACAATTAGCAATTAACCAGTCCGTGGATTTCCAATCTGAAGCTACAGGAATAAGATGTTCTGTTATTTTGGGATTTATAGCCGTCATCTCCCATGCAATACCTCCGCCTAATGAGCCTCCAATAATTGCATAGAGTTTTTCAACTTTTAGTTGTTCTAATCCAAATAGAAAAATCTGAGCAATATCTCCAGCAACAAAATCTTTATAATTTTCAACCACAAAACCATCATATCCATTTCCAGGAATATTAAAAGCTAGAACAGTATATACATTGGTATCTATACATTTTCCATCTCCAATCAAATCGGACCACCATCCTCCCTCACCCGTT
This sequence comes from Flagellimonas eckloniae, assembly GCF_001413955.1. NCBI lineage: Bacteria > Pseudomonadati > Bacteroidota > Flavobacteriia > Flavobacteriales > Flavobacteriaceae > Flagellimonas > Flagellimonas eckloniae. The sequence goes on from NZ_LCTZ01000002.1 coordinate 1,939,957, forward strand.
ACATTGGAATTTCCTGTAAGCGCATGATTCACCAAAACTATGGGTGCGGAATGCAAAGGTTGACCAAAAATTTCATAAGACAATTCAAGGTCAAATTGTTTGCCGTTTAGGGCAGTATAGCTCTTGATATAAAGTTTATGGAGCATAGTGTTTTTTTAAGGAATAAACATCCTTTCTTGGTTGTAAAAAACACCCTCCACTTTACAAAAGGAAGGGTGTTTCATTCTTTATGCCAATACAGATTTGTCTATGGCTGCAAAAGCCTGTTCCAAATCACCCTTTAAATCTGATATGTCTTCTAAACCAACAGACAGTCTAATCAAATCTTGGGATACTCCGGCACTTTCCTGTTGTTCCTCTGTCAATTGTTGATGCGTTGTACTTGCCGGGTGAATAATCAAAGATTTAGTATCACCAATGTTTGCCAACAATGAGAAAACCTTGGTGGCATCGGTCAATTTTTTCGCAGCCTCAAAACCACCTTTAACACCAAATGTCACCAAACCACTTTGCCCTTTGGGCAAATATTCCTGAGCAAGTTCGTAGTATTTGTTCCCTTTTAGTCCTGGATAATTTACCCAAGCCACTTCGTCCCGGCCCAGTAACCATTCTGCCAATTCTAAAGCATTTTCGCTATGCTGTTTGATTCGAATTGGCAAAGTTTCCAATCCTTGGATAATTTGAAAGGCATTAAATGGACTTAACGCTCCACCAAAATCACGTAAGCCTTCCAAAATCAATTTAAACGTAAAGGCCGCCGCACCTAACGCCTCACTATAAACCAAACCATGGTAGCCTGCAGATGGTTCTGTAAATTCAGGGAAATTACCATTGGCCCAGTCAAAAGTCCCGGCATCAATTATAGCACCGCCCAAAGAGGTACCATTACCATTAATATATTTTGTCAAAGAATGGATAACAAGATTTGCTCCATGATCAATTGGATTTAACAAGCCAGGGGTTGCTACAGTATTATCCACAATAAATGGTACTTTGGCAGCTTTGGCCTCCTTGGAAATTGCCTTTAAATCCAATACATCCAATTTTGGATTACCCAAAGATTCAACAAAGAATGCCCTAGTATTTTCTTTTACCGCTTCTTTGAAGTTTGAAGGCTCCGATGCATCCACAAAGGTTGTAGTAATACCCAGTCGTGGCAATGTTACATTCAATAAATTAAATGTACCTCCATACAAACTACTTGAAGCCACGATGTGGTCACCAGCTTTTAGAAGTGTCAATAATCCAGTAGATATAGCCGCTGTACCTGATGCAAAAACTACGGCTCCAACTCCACCCTCAATGGCAGCCAGTCTTTCTTGTAATATCTGATTAGTTGGATTATTTAAACGGGTATAAATGAATCCTAATTCTGCCAATGAAAACAGATTAGCTGCATGATCCGTGTCATTAAATACGTACGAGGTTGTTTGATAGATTGGTATGGCCCTTGTTCCACCTGTCTGTGTGGTGTCATGCCCTGCATGTAATGCGTTGGTTGCTAATTTTTGATCACTCATGATTTTCAGTTTTTTAAATTTCTATTCTATTTTAAGATTCCAACATATGTTGGAACACAAGTTTCTTTTATTGATATTGATCAATAAAATTCAATTTAAAAAGCCAAACCCTTTCAGTACTAAAACCGATAGGATAAATCAAAAAGTTATAAGAAAGTAAAATCGAAAGTAAAATTCGATATTGTTATCTATTCCCAAATTGGGATAGAATTTAGCACCTTCTTGGCACTGGGCGCCAAGGGTTGCTAAGGCTTCACAGGGTCTATTCCCTCCACCTTTCTTGATAACTATTCAATACGTGTTTGAACTTTGTTGTACAAATATACAGACGGAAACATTGAATTTCCTAATCTTTTTTCAATTTTTATAAATTGAAAGCTTCTTTTACCTTTTCCACACTATCCAGTTTTTCCCAAGTAAACAATTCCACTTCTTTTTCTATTCTTCCGTTATATGGTGATTCAAAAACCTTGGTCAATGTTTGGGGTTGTTTCCCCATATGACCGTAGGCAGCTGTTTCCAGATAAATTGGGTTTCTCAATTTTAAGCGTTCCTCAATGGCAAAAGGACGCATATCAAATAATTCAGAGGCTTTTTCCGCTATTTCTCCATCTGATAAGGCCACATTGGATGTGCCATATGTATCAACAAAAATCGATGTTGGTTCCACAACTCCAATAGCATAGCTTACCTGAACCAGAATCTCATCTGCAATTCCTGCCGCTACCAGATTTTTTGCAACATGACGGGCTGCATATGCTGCACTTCTGTCTACTTTACTCGGGTCTTTTCCACTGAATGCGCCACCTCCGTGGGCTCCTTTTCCACCATAAGTATCCACAATGATTTTTCGACCTGTTAGTCCTGTATCCCCATGTGGCCCTCCAATTACAAACTTCCCAGTTGGATTAATATGATAGGTTATCTTATCATCAAACAATTCTTGGATTTTTGATGGCAATTGCTCCTTCACACGTGGAATTAATATGGAAACTATATCAGATTTAATCTTGGCTAACATTTTTTCATCATCAGCATCAAAAGCATCATGCTGGGTTGACACTACTATGGTATCTATTCTTTGCGGCACATTATCATCTGAATATTCAATGGTCACCTGTGCCTTGGCATCCGGTCTTAAGTAATCTATCTCTTTCCCTTCTCTACGCAAATCTGCCAGAACTTGAAGTATCTTATGGGAAATATCCAATGCCAATGGCATATAATTTTCGGTTTCCTTGGTTGCATATCCGAACATCATTCCCTGATCCCCAGCTCCCTGTTCTTCTTTGCTCCCCCTATCCACACCTTGATTGATGTCTTGGGACTGTTCGTGGATTAAGGAAATAACACCACATGAATCTCCACTAAACTGATATTCGCCTTTGGTATAACCTATTTTATTGATTACACTACGTGCTATGTTCTGCACATCCAAATAAGTATGACTTTTAACTTCACCAGCCAAAACTACCTGACCAGTGGTTACCAAAGTTTCACAAGCAACTTTACTTTCCGGATCAAACGCCAAAAAATGATCTAAAAGTGCATCACTGATCTGATCAGCGATTTTATCTGGGTGTCCTTCACTTACTGATTCTGAAGTAAACAAATATGCCATTATCCTTTTTTAAAGTTGGATAAGATTTGACGAGGAAGCCTAAAGAAGTTTACACCACTTTTTAGCATTTTTTAGCGAGGTTGCAATCAGTCAAATCTATCCTCTATATTAAACGAGGTGTAAAAGTATGAGAAATGGCAGTATTCGCAAAACATAAAATGAATGTATTGCTAAAGCTCATATTTTACCTTTAAATAGACATATCTTGGCTGTACTATATAAGATGACGTACTAAAGAAAAGGTCATTATAGGTATCACGATTCAACTCTTCATTATTGGTCAAGTTGGTCGAATTAATACTATACTCCCATTTGCTGTCTTTTTTCTGATAGGATAAGCTTGCATTCAGAAATCCATATTGGTTTTCTACCGTATCCGCTTTATCTCGATAAAAATAATAGTCATAATCCGCCAATAAGACAAATCCGTTCAAAAACGAGGCATCAAATCTTAAAAAAGGTTGGTCGGTAAAGAAAGTAGATTCGGTTTCATCAGCTTTATAATCGTTTATATTATATCGATAACCAAGTTCCAAATTTGGAGCATTTCTAAAGCTGCTCCCTATTGAAAACCTATAATTCTGATTTAAGGATGTGGAGTTTCTTGGAGCATCATTCACAATATTATTTGTATTGGAATAGGATAGAGAAGCTCTAGTACTCACTTTTATCTTACCAAAAGTACGTTGAAAACTACCTGACCCGCTCAAGGTTTCATCTGCCAAATTAGAGTTTATTGTTGTTCTTGCTTGATTGATTCCTTCTATAACTGTATTTGTTTTGAACGCATCAATACGTTTGCTGTAACTGGCATTGGCAAAAATGTTCTGTAGATTAAACATGTTGAAACTAAAAAAATTCATAGAGACATTATGAAAAAGGGCGCTTTCCAAATCCCGATTGCCTTGGTAAAGTGCATTATAATTATTGAATACATACCCCTCAGCAAAATTATTGATATCCGAAAAGCTACGCCGTACGCTATAGTTCAACCGTAGGCTTTCTGATTGTTTAAATTGGTAATTCATAAAGAGATTGGGTACCACATTGAAAAGTTCATCTTTCACTTCAGTTCCCAGCTGATTGTTTGTTGCAGTATAGTTATGTACACTCAATCCAGGGTTTATCGTTAATTTCCCTACAATCAATTTGTAATGTAACCCTAGGAAAATATCCGAAAAATTAAATCCAACCCTATTATTGAGTTCATCTTCCTGAAAGTTCAAATCAGCATCGTTGTCCAAAATCTGAAAAATTCTGGAATCAAAATTCTGGCTGCTTTGCGTAGTCCCCAGTGTAAAATTTAGATTGCTTTTTGGTCCTGTAATCAGAAAATAATCCAACTTGGCATCAAGACGATTGGTAAGCACCCGCTGTTCTTGATTCACATTAAAAATGCCTTGATTTTCATCAAAAGGAACAATGTCTTCGAACGGCTGCACCGAACGAATGGCATTATAAAATGGATCTTCGTTGGAATGTACATATTGTGTTTCCAAAGCAAAGATATTCTTCTCATTCAACGTATAGTACAGATTGGAATTTTGGGTTATGCCAAGTGGCTTTTGCTTCTTGTTCTCCTCAATATCATCGGTTACATCAGAAACGGACAAAATATTTACATTCTCATTTTCATCAGATAATTTCAAGATAACATCGTAATTCCACTGTAAATTTTCCGAAGGTTTGTAATCAGATGCAAATTTGACCAAGCCCAATTTAGATATTTGTTTGGTATTTGTAACGGTAGATTCAATCTGATTTGTGGTTATAAATGTCCTGGTTGCATCCGTCTCCATCAGCGTATTGTTGTAGGAATAAATGCCAAATCCGCTTAAACGCCAAGCTTCCGACGGTTTATAACTAAAGTTAACAGCTCCAAATCTGGAATCTATCTCTTTTGCACGATTGTTCTGTAAGGTTGATAGTCCCAAATCATTTGATCCCGTGCTAAAAATTGTTCCGTTGTTTGAACGCGTTGCTCCACGGAGTCCGCCAACAAAGGCACGAAAGTCCTGCGAGGTAAAAGGCAACTCTCCAATATTATTTAAATCTGTTAGAATATTAATGCTATATTTTGGACTGTAATAGAATAGTTTTGGGTGAGCAATATAGCGCTCGTCCAATCCAATACCTCCAGTAATTTCACCAAACCAAAATTTCTTTTTCCCTTCTTTCAACTTAATGTTGAGTGCAACATTATCTTGATTGTTGGTAACACCGCTCAATTGGGAAACTTCGCTATAATTGCGCAAAACTTCAATTTTATCCAGTGCATTTGCAGGAATATTGTTTGCCGCCAATTTAGAATCACCATCAAAAAAGTCTTCTCCTTCCACCATTACCTTGTTGACCGTCTTACCTTCCACTTCTATCTCCCCATCATCATTTATTTCAATGCCAGGAAGCTTTTCAAGTACATCGGCCAATTTCTTTTCGGTTCCAGAAACAAAAGAATCTGTATTGTAAACTATGGTATCTCCTTTAATAGTAATCGGAATTTCGTAAACCACCTCAACCTCATCTAAATCTTGTGTTTGTGAAAAAAGTATCACATCCCTCGCTAGGTCTTGGGTAGTTGTTGTGATCGGGATTTCTTTAGTTTGAAAACCCAGATAACTTATTTTGATTATATAATTGGAATTGGCCTTTACTTTTAAACGGTAAAGCCCTTGAGGGTTTGTAATTCCAAATGCATCCAATGCTTGATTTGCTTGATTAACGGCTACAACATTAGCAACATCCAAAGGATTTTGCAGAGAATCACGAACCGTTCCGGTAATTGTAATGTTTTGGGCTGATGCAACAGTTGCCAACAGCAACTGTATTGCAAGGAATACTTTATGAATATTTTGCATTAACCACCAAATCTTCTACCATTACCACCGCCGCGATTACCATTTCTGAAACGTTCTGAAAATTCTTTCATTTTTTCGGCAAAAAGCTCATCATATTCTTTCTGAGTAATTGCTTTCCCCTTTGAAGGCGCTTTTATCTCTTCCTTTTCTTCGGCGTTCAAAACAATTTTGTTGCATAGGATTGCCGTTCTACCATCATTCACTTCCAGAATCAATCCTGGAAGGCCCCAATACGGGCCTGGTCCTTGAGTAATCGGGATTTCTGGTGAATACCATGCTACAATTTCAACATTTTTTGGAGTATCGATACGAGCCAAGAGTGAGTTGTTTTTGGTGCTGTCTTTTTGAATAGTATCGTTTTCCGCCGTAGTATTCCCTTGTCTATCACCTCTTCCAAATCTTCGAAACTGTCTAAAATCAAGAGTATCCACCTCTTTTGTGGCCGTGGCCTTATAACACGTATAATTCCCGATTTTTTTGGTTTCGGAACCTAATTTCCATGCCCAGTTCCTCAAACTATCCTTGATCAAGAACTGCTTCCCAAGCATTTCAGAAGCATTCACATAGGATTGACTTTGAACATTTTTATAGTATTTCCCGGTTCCTTGGCCAAGGGAGAAACGAGGGCCTCTTCTATTCCCTCCGTTTGTAGTTGGTACTTCCAACTTTTCTTCCTGAACATATAGCGAAGCGGTACGGTCAAAGACTAGCTCATAGCTACGCTCCGAGTTATTTTTAATACGTTCCCTAATGCGTTGTTTTTGTTCTTCCGGTATTTGCCGGCTATCTAAATCAATATCAACAGTGGTCTTGCTTAGGTAGATGGCCTTACCCTGAAAATCTTGGGCGTTGGCTAAATTAAAACAGTAAAATCCCAAAAAGAGGATTAACAGTTGTTTACTCATTGTGGTTCTGATTTTTGAATTAGACCTAAAAATTGATAGAAGGTTTAATACAAAATCAAAAAAAATCCATAATCCAAGAGTAATTATTTTATTGCTTTGAATTTAAAGGAGAATCTTGACGAAAGGTTTTCGGTATAGATGATATACTTTGTATATTGCATGCTCCGATTTTTATTTAAACTAGTACCTTTCGCACTAAACCATTAGCACTATGCACATTGCCGTTGCCGGAAACATTGGAGCAGGAAAAACAACTTTAACCAATTTACTTTCAAAACATTATAAATGGGAGGCCCATTTTGAAGATGTGGTGGACAATCCATATCTAGATGATTTCTACACACAAATGGAACGTTGGAGCTTTAATCTTCAGATTTATTTTTTGAACAGCCGGTACAGACAGATATTAAAAATTCGCGAAGGTGGTAAAAAAGTGATTCAAGACCGAACCATTTATGAGGATGCCCACATTTTTGCTCCCAACCTGCATGCAATGGGACTAATGACCAATCGCGATTTTGAAAACTATTCCAGCCTTTTTGAACTGATGGAAAGTTTGGTACAGCCACCAGATTTGCTTATTTACTTGCGCAGTTCCATTCCCAATTTGGTGAATCAAATCCATAAAAGGGGTAGGGATTATGAAAACAGCATCTCCATTGATTACCTAAGTAGATTGAACGAACGGTATGAAGCTTGGGCAAATACCTATGAAAAAGGCAAACTCCTTATTATAGATGTCGACGACATAAATTTTGTTGATGAGCCTGAAGATTTAGGTGCTGTAATCAATAAGATTGATGCGGAGATTCACGGCCTATTTGAATAAGATTCGCTCTTCATATTAAATAATTGGATTTTTCACTCAACCAAAAGGACGGTTCACTCATTCCGCCTTTTATTCAGATAATTTTCAAGGTAGTTTAGATTGGGTTCAAACACCCTTAAGTATTAACTACACCTTTCTTTTGAAAGGCAAAAATTTGAAAATTATGACACCAAAGAAAAATCAAGAATTGGAATTAAAAAAAAACAGTGTCCTATACTTTTCTATAGGACTAGCTGCAGTTATGTTGTTAACTTATGTTGCTTTAGACTGGAAAACATTTTATGAAACTCCTGAAGTTGTACAAAATTTAGACAAACCTGATGATATAGATGAAATACTCCCACCTATACTTATCAATTTACCTCCTCCCCCACCACCTAAAATTCAAGCACCACCGGTCATTGAAATTGTTCCTGATGATGAAAAAATCGTTGAAACCGTCATTGAATCGACGGAGACGGACCAAAATACAGAAATTGCTAAGTTGGAGGATATCGAAGTTGCTGACAATGATATTCCTGATGAAGTCTCGTTTATTGTAATTGAAGATGTCCCCATTTTTCCCGGTTGTGAAGGAGCAGATGACAAACGAGCCTGTTTTCAAGAAATGATGCAAAAACACATCAGAAAGAACTTCCGTTATCCAGAAAATGCTGTTGAAATGAATCTACAAGGAAAGGTAAACATAGTTTTCACCATTCAAAAAGATGGAAATATTGATAACGTAAAAATGCGCGGACCTCATAAAATTCTAGAAACCGAAGCGGCACGGATCATCTCTAAACTGCCAAAAATGACTCCTGGAAAACAGCGCGGCACTCCAGTAAAGGTTCCATTTGCTATACCCATTACATTTAAGCTTCAATAAAACCAAAATGTCACATCGAGCGCGATTGGGATATCTAAATCTAAAATAGTTCTCGACTCCCCTCGAACTTATAAACGAAGTAAATAAAAAAGGGCGCATATTAAAGTGGGCCCTTTTTTAAAGTTTTCACGTACTGTTGATTTTCCGAAATCGCTTAAGAAATTGGTCAATTTTCCCTAGCTTCGGAAGGAATCAACCATTTCTCCAAAGATGATACTTAAAAAAAAGCATCCATTACCAATATCCCTTTTCGTTCTCTGCTTTATACTTTTGTCTTGTGAATCTTCAGATAAGCCAGAAAAAAAAGCGTATGACACTTGGTCATCTTACTTGGGTGGACCTGACCGCAACCACTATTCCACGCTCTCTCAAATAACACCAGAAAATGTAAAAAATCTAAAAGTTGCATGGTCATACTCTGCCCCAGATTATGGTCAAATGCAAATGAATCCCATAATAGTGGATTCCATGCTATATGGAGTTACTGCTGCATTGAGAGCCGTAGCACTTCATGCAGGCACTGGAAAAGAGCTTTGGAGGTTTGGGGATTCCCTAAAATTACCAACCTCTACCAGTAGAGGAGTTTCCTATTGGTCCAAAAGGGATGATAAGAGAATTTTGTACACTGCAGGACCTAATCTATATGCCCTTAATGCATTAACCGGAAAGCTTATTTCCTCTTTTGGTGATAATGGTAAAATTGATTTACGCTCTGGAATGCCTGAACATGCCAGGGATAAATTTGTAATATCCAATACCCCCGGAACCATTTACAAAGATCTTATTGTAATGCCCATTCGCTTGGGCGAAGATGTGGGTTCCGCGCCAGGCAACATTATGGCCTTCAATGTGATAACAGGTGATGTTGAATGGGTTTTTCATACTATACCGCATCCCGAAGAAGAAGGATATGAGACATGGGAAAACAAGGTTGCCTACAAAAGTGACATTATTGGTGCAGCCAATAACTGGGCAGGGATGGCTGTAGATGAAGAAACTGGAATTCTATATGTTCCCACAGGTTCCGCTTCGCCTGATTTTTATGGTGGCCTTCGTAAAGGTTCCAATTTGTACGCAAATTGCCTTTTGGCCATAGAGGCTCAAACCGGAAAGCGGATATGGCACTTTCAATTTGTACATCATGATATTTGGGATAGGGATTTACCAGCACCCCCCAATCTTATCACCGTAGAAAGAAATGGTAAGAAAATTAAGGCAGTTGCCCAAGTGACCAAACAAGGATATGTTTACGTCTTTAATCGTGCTACCGGAGAACCCCTCTTTGATATTGAAGAAGTAGCTGTACCAGCATCAACCTTAAACGGAGAGACAGCATGGAAAACCCAGCCTATTCCCATAAAACCAGAACCCTTTGCTCGATTGTCCAAGGATTTGACGGCGGACGATATTAGTCCTTACGCTAAAAATCAGGAAGAGTTGAGGCAAATTTTAAGAAATTCTGATAAACGTGAGTATAACCCACCAAGCCTTAATCCAAACTTGATATTTCCCGGGTTTGATGGCGCCGCTGAATGGGGTGGAACTGGAGCAGACCCTGAAGAGGGTATCATTTATGTGAATTCTAATGAAATGCCATGGTTAATTCAAATGGTGGAAAATGAAGAGGTGATGGAAGATGTTACCATAGGTGAACGAGTTTATGGACAGTATTGCGTAGTCTGCCATCAAAAGGATAGAAAAGGCAATGTTGCTAGTAGTTATCCTTCTCTTTTGAATATAAAGTCTACCAAATCCAAAGTGGAAGTTTCAGAATTGATTGCTAATGGTAAGGGAATGATGACTGGTTTTCCGCAAATTCCTGAAGCTGAAAAAGAAGCATTGATACAATTCCTATTTGATCAAGAAACAGCAGTGGACACAAGTTCTACTTCTACATCTTACCCCCTTCCCTATAAGTTTAAAGGGTATAAAAGGTTTCAGGACAGTAAAGGTTTTCCTGCCATTTCCCCACCATGGGGGACCATGCACGCCATTAATTTGAATACTGGGGACTTTATTTGGTCCATTACACTTGGAGATACCCCTGAATTAAAAGAAAAAGGATTTCCCCAAACTGGATGTGAAAATTATGGTGGTCCAATTATTACAGAAAATGGGCTATTGTTCATTGCAGCAACAAAGGATGGCTATTTTAGGGCCTTTAATAAAAAAACGGGGAAACTTCTCTGGGAATATGAGTTGCCTTCTGCAGCTTTTGCAACACCGGCCATGTATAAACTCAATGGAAAACAGTTTATAGCGATTGCCTGTGGTGGCGAAAAATTGAATACCAAAAAAGGAAATCAGATAATTGCTTTTGCTCTAAAATAACGGTAAAAAAAACCACGCTCAAAAGCGTGGTTTTTTGTTTTTATTTAAAGTTTAATCAACTACTCAATTTTAATTGAGCTTGAATATTTCTCAACCTGAGCCTTAACTTCTTCCTTAGTAGCTCCGGTAAACTCTTTTATTTCTTCTTTTACTTCTCCGGCAACTTCATTTGTTGATGTTACCACTGCCTTAAATAGTCCATCAGCGGTATTGCTCATTTCAACACGAATTTGCTTCTCCATTTGCCTTTCAACAACTTCGGTAGCAATTTTGGTTTCGTTATATGCCATCATTTTATCTGCGCTAATTGCAATACTTGGAGCAATAACCAATGCAACAACTGACATTAATTTCAGCAAGATGTTCAATGAAGGTCCAGAAGTATCTTTAAATGGATCACCAACAGTATCACCAACAACAGCAGCTTTATGGGCATCTGTTCCTTTTCGACCATCAGACTCTATCATTTTTTTAGCATTGTCCCAAGCACCACCTGCGTTGGATTGGAAAATTGCCATTAAAACCCCAGCTGAAGTAACACCGGCCAATAGACCACCTAACATTTCCGCTCCGCCAATAAATCCTACTGCCACAGGAACTGCTATCGCCAAAAGACCCGGCAATACCATTTCTTTTATTGAGGCTTTTGTTGAAATATCAACACATTTATCATATTCAGCATAACCATCGGCAGCATCAAAAGTGGCACGCTGATCAGGGGTCGCTTTAGACATATCTGAATCAACAGCTCTCATTACTTCTAGGGCCGCTTTCAACTGCGGAATATCCCTAAATTGACGACGAACCTCTTCAATCATCGCCATTGCAGCTCTACCTACTGCATTCATAGAAAGTGCAGAGAATACAAAAGGCAACATTGCACCTACAAGGAGTCCCGCCATTACAGTTGGTTTAGAAACATCAATAGAAGTAACATTTGCAACTTTCATAAAGGCAGAAAATAAAGCCAAGGCTGTTAAGGCAGCAGAAGCTATTGCAAATCCTTTACCAATAGCTGCTGTTGTATTCCCAACCGCATCTAATTTATCGGTACGCTCACGAACTTCAGGATCTAGTTCTGCCATTTCAGCAATACCACCTGCATTATCAGAAATTGGACCGTACGCATCAACTGCTAACTGGATACCTGTATTTGCCAGCATACCAACAGCAGCGATTGCGATACCATAAAGACCTGCAAAATGGTGTGAAACCAAAATCGCAGCAGCGATCAAAAGAATAGGAATCATTGTTGACATCATACCAACACCTAAACCTGAAATAATATTTGTAGCTGCACCAGTTTCCGATTGTTTTACAATAGAATTTACCGGTTTTGTACCTGTACCCGTATAATACTCTGTAATCTTACCAACTCCTAAACCAGCAATGAGGCCAGCTAAGGTTGCCCAAAAAATACCCATAGCTCCAAAAGGCAATCCATCGACCGTCTCAGGAATCAAGGCATTAATGATGAAATAAGAAGCGACTACCATTAAACCTGCCGATCCAAACTCACCAATATTTAAAGCTGTCTGTGGATTACCACCATCCTTTACCCTTACAAAGAAGGTACCTATAATTGACATTATGATACCTACAGCAGCTAATACCAATGGAAGGTAAACCGCGCCTAAACCTGCAAAATCTGGAGTGATAATAAATGCTCCCAATACCATTGTCCCTATTATGGAACCAACATAAGATTCGAATAAATCCGCTCCCATACCTGCAACATCTCCAACATTGTCCCCAACGTTATCTGCAATTGTAGCTGGATTTAATGGATGATCTTCAGGAATACCTGCTTCAACTTTACCTACAAGGTCAGCTCCCACATCGGCAGCTTTTGTATAAATCCCACCGCCAACACGGGCAAAAAGTGCTATTGACGATGCTCCTAGTGAGAATCCTGATAATACATTCAATACTAAACCGAGATTATCAGCCCCAGGCCAAATACTTTGATAAATTAAAAACAATCCGCTCAGTCCCAAAACACCAAGACCAACAACACCCAAGCCCATTACGGCCCCTCCAGCAAAAGCAACTTCCAAAGCTTTTCCCAAAGATGTTTTAGCTGCCTGTGTAGTTCTTACGTTAGCTTTTGTAGCGACCTTCATACCAATAAAACCTGCTAAGGCTGAGCAAATAGCTCCAACTATAAAGGAAACTGCTACCATTCCGTTGGATCCAGCCTCGTTGCTACCTTTTAGGTATAGCAAAACCGCAACTGCAATCACAAAAATGCTTAAAATTTTATATTCTGCTTTTAAGAAAGACATTGCCCCATCGGCAATGTTTTTGGCAATCCTTGCCATTTTAGCATCACCTACTTCTTGTTTGGAAACCCATCCGCTTTTAATAAAAACATATAAGAGTGCCAAAACACCAAATGCGGGCAAAAACTTTACGATTAATTCCATAGTTGTTCAGTTATTTATACTTTTTGAATGGCAGCAAAAGTAGTAAAATACCGACTAATAAAAAAAATGCCCTTTTGATTGTCAAAAGGGCATTTTTTCGCTGCTAAATTCGTTTAAATTGTAAAAGTGCGCTTCTTCTTGTGTTCGCTTTCATCGTATCGCTTAACACATTGGTGATAGATTTCAACAGCCTCCTTAACATCTCCCCAACCACCAGTATCTACCTTCTTTTCTTCTAAATCTTTATAAACTTTAAAAAAATGTTCGATTTCTTTCTTACGGTGTGGGTTTATATCACTGATATCTTCCTTCTTATTCCAAACAGGGTCACTTACAGGAACGCAAATTATTTTCTCATCTGGTCCCTTTTCATCGGTCATATGAAAAACGCCAATGGGTTTTACCTCCATCACTACCATTGGATAAGTGGGCTCTGTACCCAAAACCAAAACATCCAATGGATCTTTATCCAATGCAAGGGTCTCTGGAACAAAACCATAATCACCCGGATACATCATTGAGGAAAACAATGTTCTATCAAATCGGATTTTATGAAGAGTGAAATCGTATTCGTATTTGTTTCTACTCCCTTTTGGGATTTCTATAAGCACATCAAAGGTTACTTGTTCTTTTTCGGACATTATAAGGTTTTTGTTTTGCAAAAATAACTAGTGAAACGGTACTAGAATAAAGAAATTGCTTTCTTTATGTAAATTAAAAATTAAATCCGAAGGTACCAGTGACTCCAAAAGGACGTGCATTTGGATTATCAAGATAATTCCCTCTAAAATTGAAGTCAATTCTAAAGATTTTAAAAATATTTCCTATTCCGAAGGAATACTCCCAATAAATCTGCTTATCCGGAGCTATTAATGGAATGTTTGATGGTGAGTTTAAGGCTATATTTTCATCTGAAAGTTGTCCCCATGCGCCCCTAAGGCCAACAATTTCCCTAAGATTCATCTTCCGCAACAAAGGAATTCTCGAAAACAAACGACCATTAAAATTATGCTCTAAATGAACTGTAGCATACGTATCGGTTACAAACTCATAAAAATCTAAATTGGGAAATGTGTTATATAATGTAAAGAGTGTTTGATTTCCGGGCACTACGCTTAACAGACTCAAGGGTACTTCTCCAAAGGTCTTCCCTAATTCTATACTACTGGTCAATCTTCCAAAACCACCAATTTGCCAAGGTTGCCTATATGAAAATTGTATGCGTTCATAATCAAAATCACTTTCCAAAAACCCACGTATTCCTTTAGTATAATTAAAGAGAATCGTGCTATGGTCATCATTTATATCTACACGTTCTACACCATAACCTATAGTTCTTTTTCCTGGAGTATATACAAATGTAGTATTGATATCAAATTGCTTTACTTCGGATGAAATTCCGGTGGATGAATCATCATCAATATAATCCAGACTGAATGCATTTGGTAGAGCTGAACTTAATGTGCGCAAAGAACTTCCAAACCTTATCCTAAAATTCTTGGCAGGTTCCATCTCAAAATTAAGGGTTGAAAGATTAATATTCGTAAGACGATCATTGGCACCAACTGTAACCAAGGAGGATGAAGCAATACTCCTACCCAATACATCATTGGTGCTTGTGAGGCTTATGCCAAGTTGTTCAACATCCCTACGATTTCCCCCAGACACTATTAATCTAGTCTTTCTATCCAACAAAAATTTGGCCGAAAAACCATGTTTGGCTTTTTTATCTGTAAACCCATAGGCCATGTATCCTTCCAATCGCCATGTATCGTTCTGTCCAAAATACGTTCGGGCACCCAATCTAACCCGCGTTCCTTCAGCATCATTAAAACCAAATACACTGTAAATATTTCCAATATCAATATTCCATTTATCAATCTCAACATAGCCAGAACCCAAAATGCTCACAACATCATAGTAAGTTCTGAACTTTGGAACCGTTTTTAGGGTGTCCAATAGTTTAAATATTCCGGATTCGTCTTCATTGAGTCTTTCCAAACGTGCATTTTTCCAAAAGGTACTATCTCTCTTGAACACCCTCGGGTCATAGGGGTCCGATTCTGCCTTATAGAATTCTTCCGGACGATTGGTATCGAACTCATAGTTATCATAGACAGTTGTTCGCTTGCCATAAACTCCTCTAGATTTTTCTTTTTTCGAAAAACTGAAATCACTCAGCATATAATCCCGGGTAAGTAAAAAGACCGAATCGTTTACCACATCAAAGTCCTGTTCTATATAAATTTCCTTTACCCAGTTGATGTTTGCACTTTTGGTTACCTGAAGATTGATTTTCTTAATGGCGTAAGTAGTGTCGCTAACCCAAAAATCACCCTTAAACGTCAACTCATTGGTTCTTCTGGGGTAATAAATAATATTGTAGCACCATTTATTGTCAATAAAAGTACTATCAGACAGCACATAATTATAGGTGTCCACACCGGTCTTTGCCAACGGGCTGGTAAAACTCTTGTCAAAGAATTTCAAGTAATTATCATAGATATTATAGTCTGAGTACAAATCTTCTACAAAGGCAGTAATTGACTGATTTCCACTAAAACCAGCATTTTTGTTACCTAAAACATCCTCTTTTTCCTCATTTATGATATTATCTCCGTAAATTCTTGAAAAGCTCTCGTTTAAAAAAATGGGCAAATAGGTTTTACCTGTTATTCTTGATGTATCCAAATCCTGAAATACAAACTCCAATCCTTTGAATAATTTGCTTTTTATTAGGGCACTGTCAATAGTATTAAGGTCAAATTCTATCTTTTCGTATTTATCATATTGGTATTGTTTGAACTTCCGAACGCCATTCTCACGTTTCTTGGCCCAGATTTTCTTTAGAATATCAATTGCTGGATTGTCCTTTTTAGATTGTTTACCGGTATACACCACAACCTCTTTCAGTTGCTCGGTAGATTCCGACAAGGTTATCTCCATATTGTAGTTTACTTTTTGCTGTAGCTGTATTTCCTCGGTTTCATAGCCTATAAAAGAAACTATGATTGTTTTGTATGTGTTGTCTGATTCCAAATAGAAACGACCATTGTCATTTGTAATGGTTCCTTCGGAAGAATTTTCAAAAATGATGTTCGCAAAAGCTATAGGGTCACCAAATTCATCTAAAATGATACCGCCAACCTTGGTTTGGGAGAAAACAGAATAAAAAGAAAGAAAAAGTAAAAAAACAAGGAGTCTTTTCATGTTTTGATAGTATTGCATACCGAACAATCCAACTAATGGATTTCACATATGCCTGGTCAATTTTGTTTTAATGTAATTTCTTATCAAAAACTATTCCTTAAAAAAAGCCTCATCAACTTTGGTTGACGAGGCTAATATACCTTACAAACTTAAGCAAGTTATTTATATAACACTTTCTTAACAGCTTTGATAACATCGGTATGATTTGGCAACCATTCTGCCAACAATACCGGTGAATACGGTGCCGGTGTATCTGCGGTGTTTATTTTTACCACAGGTGCATCCAAATAATCGAATGCCTTATCTTGAACATGATAAATAATTTCTGTAGAAACATTCCCAAAAGGCCATGCTTCCTCCAAAATCACCAATCTATTGGTTTTCTTTACTGAACTTAATATTGCTTCATAGTCCATTGGGCGAACCGTGCGCAAATCAATGATTTCACAACTTACGCCTTCTTTTTCCAGTTCATCGGCAGCCTTATAGGCTTCTTTGATGATTTTTCCAAAAGAAACAATGGTAACATCCTTTCCCTCTCTTTTTATCTCAGCAACACCAATTGGAATTGTGTATTCTCCCTCAGGCACTTCTCCCTTATCTCCATACATCTGTTCAGACTCCATAAAAATAACAGGGTCATTGTCACGGATGGCAGATTTTAATAATCCTTTCGCATCAGCAGGATTCGATGGCACTACCACCTTTAATCCTGGGCAATTGGCATACCAACTTTCAAAAGCCTGTGAGTGGGTTGCGGCCAATTGTCCTGCCGAAGCAGTAGGTCCCCTAAATACAATAGGGCAAGGAAACTGGCCTGCGGACATCTGTCTTATCTTGGCAGCATTGTTTATAATCTGATCTATGCCAACCAAGGCAAAGTTAAAGGTCATAAACTCAATAATAGGTCTATTGCCAATCATTGCAGAACCAACACCAATACCAGAAAAGCCCAACTCAGATATAGGGGTATCAATTACACGTTCCGGTCCAAACTCGTCCAGCATACCTTTGGAGGCTTTGTAGGCACCATTATACTCGGCAACCTCTTCACCCATTAAATATATGGTATCATCGTTTCGCATCTCCTCGGACATCGCCTGTTGGATAGCCTCTCTAAACTGTAGTGTTTTCATTAAGTAATACTAGAATATTAGTTTATACGCTTAAAAATGCAAGCAAAAATAGGAAAATCTATAAGAACAAGTAAGGGGTAAAAAGTAAAAAAAGAAACAAAATTTATTATGCATGCATAATAAATTTAGGATTTTTATAGCTATCTTTGAAGCGTTAAACCTAAAGAGTATATGAAGATTTTAGTTTGCATTAGCAATGTACCGGATACCACTTCAAAAATTAATTTTACTGAAGGGGATACTAAGTTTGATACAAACGGAGTACAATTTGTAATTAATCCCAATGATGAGTTTGGATTGACCCGTGCCATGTGGTTCAAAGAAAAACAAGGAGCAGCAGTACATGTTGTGACAGTGGGCGGTGCCCAAACTGAACCTACAATCCGAAAAGCACTAGCCATTGGTGCTGACGAAGCTATACGAATCAATGCTGAACCAACTGATGGTTCTTTTGTTGCACGGCAATTGGCCGAAGTTGTTAAAAATGGTGGATATGATTTAGTTATTGCGGGTAGAGAGTCCATAGATTATAATGGAGGTATGGTACCCGGAATCTTGGCAACACTGTTGGACATGAACTTTGTAAACACTTGCATTGGACTTGAGGTTGATGGAAATAATGCAACGGCGATGAGGGAGATAGATGGAGGAAAAGAAAAAATAAGCACGTCATTGCCCTTGGTAATTGGCGGTCAAAAAGGATTGGTTGAAGAAAGTGACTTAAGAATTCCCAACATGCGAGGAATTATGATGGCTCGCAAAAAGGCATTGAACGTTGTTGAGCCCGTTGATGCGCCAAAACCCACTCAAGACCAAAAATTTGAAAAACCGGCAGCAAAAGGACCCGTTAAACTAGTAGATGCAAGCAATGTTGAAGAACTTGTCGAATTGTTACACAACGAAGCTAAAGTAATCTAAGAATCAGAATCTAAAAAAATATGTCAGTAGTAGTATATACCGAATCGGACAAAGGAAAGTTCAAAAAAAATGCACAAGAAGCTGCATCCTATGCGTATAAAGTAGCGCAAGAACTGGGAGAGTCTGTTACAGCAATATCAATAAACGCAGATGATGATGCTTCTCTTGGAAATTATGGAGTTTCAAAAGTGCTTAAAGTCACCAATGACCAATTGGACACTTTTAATGCAAAAGCCTATGCAAATATACTTGCCCAAGCAGCGGAAGCTGAAGGAGCCAAGGTCCTTATAGTTAGCTCAAGTGCAGATACCAAGTTTTTGGCTCCAATTGTCACCGCCAAATTGAACGCGGGCTACGTACCAAATGTAGTTGCTGCACCAGATAGCATTTCACCTTTTGTAGTGAAAAGAACCGCTTTTAGTAACAAAGGTTTTGCACATACCGAAATTACTTCAGAAATCAAGATTATTGGAGTTTCAAACAATGCTTTTGGAGTTCATGAAAACAATGCAACCACAACTATTGAAAATTTTGACCCAACACTTGGCGATTCAGATTTCACTACCAAATCCGTGGAAGTGGACAAAGTTGTGGGTAAAGCCACTATTGCTGATGCAGATGTAGTGGTTTCAGGTGGCAGAGGCCTCAAAGGACCTGAAAATTGGGGCATGATTGAAGAATTGGCCGAGGTATTGGGTGCGGCAACGGCCTGCTCCAAGCCAGTTTCTGATTTAGGATGGCGTCCACATGGAGAGCATGTCGGCCAGACCGGGAAACCCGTAGCCAGTAATCTATATATTGCCGTAGGTATTTCTGGTGCTATTCAACACTTAGCCGGAGTGAGTGCATCAAAAACCAAAGTTGTAATCAACAACGACCCTGAGGCTCCGTTCTTTAAGGCCGCAGATTACGGAATCGTTGGTGATGCCTTTGAAGTTGTTCCTAAACTCATCGAAAAATTAAAGGAATTTAAAGCCCAAAACACTTAATTTTTGTTAATTTGCCCATTACAAGGGGCTGTTCAGATAACTGGTTATGCCGCTATTTGAACAGCCTTTTTTGGTTTTAGGAAGATAAATATGAGTTTAGTACGATTAAAAATCAAGGGGATATCGTATAGCCAGACGCAAAATGGCGCATATGCCCTTATTTTAAATGAAGTTGATGGAGATAGAAAACTCCCTATTGTAATTGGTGCTTTTGAAGCACAATCCATTGCAATTGCCCTAGAAAAAGAAATAAAACCACCTAGACCGTTGACCCACGATTTGTTCAAGAATTTTGCGGACAGGTTTGCTATTGTGGTCAAGCAGGTTATTATCCATAAACTTGTAGATGGTGTGTTCTACTCCAGCGTAATTTGTGAGCGGGATAAAGTGGAAGAGATTGTTGATGCACGCACAAGTGATGCCATTGCGTTGGCTTTACGTTTTGATGCACCCATTTTTACCTACAAGACCATTTTGGATAAAGCTGGTATCTTCTTAAAATTCTCATCAAAAGAAAATGAGGAGAACGAAGATGATGACAGTATTGTAGTTGATGAGATTCTTCAAGAAGGGGAAACCGTTGAGATAGAATCGGGAAGTTCGTCACAGGGGTATAGAGAACTTACACTGGAAGAACTTTATAAAGAATTGGATAAAGCAGTTGCCAATGAAGACTATGAAAAGGCTGCCAAACTACGGGACGAAATCTCCAAGCGCAAATAAGCCTTTTACATGGGTACAAAAACCAAAAGTTTCCTACTACTTTTATTATTTATTTGTGCCTTTTCATATGGACAAAACACACTTTCAGCAGATTCCCTGAATATTGCGGTTGATACAACCATAATTGATGATATCCCATCACAAGAAACAACACAACTGATACCCAATCAAGGATTTACTTTTACCACATTATGGAGAGGGGTGCTGGGAATGGCTGTACTGATTTTCATTTCGTTTCTTTTTAGTTCCAACCGAAAAGCCATCAATTGGAAAACCGTTGGCATTGGCCTTGCACTTCAACTCCTAATTGCTGTTGGTGTGCTCAAAGTACCATTTGTACAATATATATTTGAAAAAATAGGACAGGTTTTTGTTAGTATATTGGATTTTACAAGGGCAGGAAGTCAATTCCTTTTTGAAGGACTCGTCGTAGATATGGATACTTTCGGATTCATCTTTGCCTTTCAAGTATTACCCACTATTATTTTCTTTTCTGCTTTGACTTCAGTGCTATTTTATATGGGAATCATCCAAAAAGTGGTAAGGGCATTGGCTTGGTTACTAACAAAATCTTTAGGGATATCGGGTGCAGAAAGTCTCTCGATAGCGGGAAATATCTTTTTAGGACAAACCGAAGCACCTTTGCTCATTAAGGCCTATTTGGAAAAAATGAACAAATCCGAAATCCTTTTGGTCATGATAGGCGGCATGGCAACAGTTGCTGGGGCCGTATTGGCCGCATATATAGGTTTTTTAGGTGGTGACGACCCAGCTCTCCGTTTAGTTTTTGCAAAACATTTATTGGCAGCTTCAGTGATGGCGGCGCCCGGGGCAATTATTATTTCCAAAATTTTATACCCTCAGACCGAAAGTATCAATACCGAAGTTCAGGTATCCTCGGAAAAAATTGGCGCAAACATTCTGGATGCTATAGCCAATGGCACCACTGAAGGTTTAAAGCTGGCTTTGAATGTAGGGGCCATGCTATTGGTGTTCGTGGCATTTATTGCTATGATCAACGGAATCTTAGGATGGGTTGGCGATTTTACTACATTTAATAATTGGATTGCTGCCAACTCCCCTTATGATAGTTTCTCTTTGGAGGCTGTTTTGGGTACCATTTTCGCACCTTTAATGTGGCTAATTGGCGTTGCTAATGAAGATGTAATGCTTATGGGACAATTGTTGGGTATTAAATTGGCCGCAAGTGAATTTATAGGGTACATTCAATTGGCAGAACTTAAATCTGTCACCAGCAATCTTCACTTTACGTATAATAAATCCGTAATTATGGCCACCTATATGTTGTGTGGTTTTGCAAACTTCGCTTCTATTGGCATTCAAATTGGAGGAATAGGTTCTTTAGCACCGGGTCAACGTAAAACCTTATCCCAATTTGGAATGAAAGCCGTATTGGGGGGGTCTTTGGCCTCACTTCTATCAGCTACCATTGCAGGAATGATTCTTGGGTAGTTACATTTTATTATCCGTTGATAAAATCTTTATAAGTCCAATCATATTCTTGCCATAAATCTTATTCTTGAAGTAATTTAGTATGGATTTAATTTTTCTGTCACATCGAGCGCAGTCGAGATGCTTTTTTGAAGATTTCTCCTCATTATATTCGTTCGAAATGACAAGCGGTAATTTGATGAAAGAATGAAACAATACCACGACTTACTTAAACATGTATTGGAACACGGAAACCAAAAAGGGGACCGAACTGGAACAGGGACTTTAAGTGTTTTTGGCTATCAAATGCGGTTTGACCTTTCCGAAGGCTTTCCAATGGTAACCACAAAAAAACTCCATTTAAAATCTATAGTGCATGAACTGCTCTGGTTTTTAAAAGGGGATACCAATATTGGCTACCTACAGGAAAATGGAGTACGCATCTGGAATGAATGGGCGGATGAAAACGGAGATTTAGGTCCTGTTTATGGACATCAATGGCGTAACTGGAACAGTGAGGAAATCGATCAAATCAAAGAAGTCATTGAATCCTTAAAAAATAATCCCAATAGTCGAAGAATGCTGGTTTCTGCATGGAACCCAAGCGTTTTACCAGATACTTCTGTTTCTTTTTCTGAAAACGTGGCCCAAGGTAAGGCCGCTTTACCACCCTGCCATGCGTTTTTTCAGTTCTACGTTGCAGACGGAAAACTTTCCTGCCAATTGTACCAGCGTAGTGCTGATATCTTTTTGGGCGTACCATTTAATATTGCATCTTATGCTTTGTTTACCATGATGATGGCCCAAGTTTGTGGCTATCAGCCCGGGGATTTTATCCACACCTTTGGTGATGCACACATCTATAATAACCACATGGAGCAGGTTGAACTACAACTCAGCCGCGATCCACGACCCTTGCCAAAAATGCACCTTAACCCCGCCGTGAAGAATATTTTTGACTTTACTTTTGATGATTTTGAGTTAGTAAATTACAACCCGCATCCCCACATAAAAGGGGTTGTAGCGGTGTAACCATTGTCTTTTCTGTCTAAATTTTAAGTCACTTTTATAAAACCAGTTGTAACCTTTTTAAAAAAAAATTGTCTTCATATAAAAAGGTAATTAACACAACTGATTTATGAAAAAAAACAACTTTGCCATATTCGCTTTTATTTGCGCTCTACTATGTTTTAATACAGTACCTGCACAGATTCATATTGAAGGAAACGTCGAAATCAATATGAATTCAGGTTTATTTAGCTGCAATTTTAATCTGGCCAACATCCCCAAGTTAAGTGATTATTCCATTTTACTAAATAAGGGAATGAATGTTAAATATTTTAAAGACAGTGAGAATGAGTTAATCAACTATGAAGGGTATTATAATGGTAAAATCAAGGGAGAGGCCATAGCCTATACCTTTAAAAATGACTCAACATCAACTATTCCTTCAAAATTTAATGTGACATATAGAGGCGCTTTTCCGGTTTACTCGAATGACTTCAACAAATTTGATTATAAAGGCATGATCGCCATTAATAATCAAACCCTTAGGGCCAGTGAGCAAACCAAATGGTACCCCGTTATTTATGATGCCGCCAATGATAGAATTTTAAATAGTTACACTTATGATTTGACCATTACCATTAAGGGCGGCAATACCATTTTTGTTAATGGAAACGCTCCAAAAAAAGGAGAAACTTCTCGGTTTGTTTCAAGAAAAGCACACCCCTTGTTATTGTTTGCAGGCACATATAGTTTTATTGAAAGCAACGGGGATTATATTCTTAACACAGATGTATCAAAGGAAACATCGGAAAAAGTCTTTAATAATACAGCAAACATAAAGTCTATACTTTCCAAAAATTTAGGTTTAGAATTCACAGATAAGATTTATTTAATCAATCATAAAGCCATTAATAAACGTAGAGAAGGGAGCAGCTGGGGGTTTAATACCTACCCTACTTTTGCTTTTACAGGCTTGAATTTTGATAAACTATTAGATGACAACGGAAACTTTTTAAATGACTACTATAGATATTTTGGACATGAGTTTGGCCATAACTATTTTGGAAACAATGTGATGTCCGGTAAATTAAGTTGGTTTTGGTTAGAATCGTTTGCCGAATATCTCTCATACAATGTAGCTGAGGATTTATGCGGAAAAGAATTCCTAAAACAAGTTTTACTTAAGCAGATAAAGAATATTGAGAATGATAGTTTTATTCCTTTAAATAAAATTGAAAATAGAGATGAGATTGATGAAAAATATAGATATATCTTGGCTCCATTAATGCTTAAATGTTTTGAAGATAGATTTGGCCGAAATAAAATGAATCTAACCTTAAAATCTTTATTGGAATTTGCGAAGAGTGAAACCCTCACATTAATGCATTGGAAAGAATCCGCAATAAAAAATGGGATAAAAGAAGAAGCATTTGAAAAATTTGAAAAGGAATTTGTTGAAAACCCGGAATTTAAGCAGAATATTATTGATGAAATTAGAAAAAAACACGGTTAACCATGACTACCATAAATTTGGTTGTCTTCCACATCATATTGAAACTATAATTTCAAGAACAAAAAAACACCCAAGCTTTCGCTTGGGTGCCCGTGACTAGTAAACAAATTTTCTTTTTCAAACTAGTTTCTTGTCACTGTAATAGGATTAGAGAGTCCGTAGAATCCATCAAAATCAGACACATTTTTCCCCATTTCAAGGCCAGTTAGACCATCTTCATAGGTTAGGTGCCAAATCAAGCAAACTCCGGTACCGGCTCCATCAAAATCTACACCCTCAACCGCATCCAAAGTTGGTGGTACTCCTAAAATATTATTTGCATCATCAGTAATTACATAGGTTTGGTTAGTGCCGGTAAGTCCGGTAGCATCCAATGTAATCCCGCTTACCATATCTGGGGTTCCATCAACCGTAAAAGTAAAAGGTCCTCCTGAAAGTGCTCCGGCATTTAATCCTTCCCGAGTTACGGTAATGGAATTGGAAAGGGCATAAAAACCATCTAAATCAGATACGTTGTTACCCCCAGTCAATCCCGTAAGTCCTTCTTCGTAAGTTATGTGCCATATTAGACAAACACCTGTTCCAGCTCCATCAAAATCCACACCCTCAACCGCATCTATTGTTGGAGGCAAGCCTAAAATATTGTTCTGATCATCTGTGATTACCCATCCTTGCTTTGAACCTGTTAAATTGGTATCATCCAAAGTAATTCCACTGACCATATCTGGAGTTCCATCAACGGTAAAAGTAAAAGGTCCTCCTGCAATGGCCCCGGCATCAAGACCTTCTCTAGTAACGGTAATGGAATTAGAGAGCGCATAGAAACCAACCAAATCGGATACGTTGTTACCACCCGTCAATCCTGTAAGTCCTTCTTCGTAGGTTATGTGCCATATTAGACAAACACCTGTTCCAGCTCCATCAAAATCTACACCCTCAACCGCATCTATTGTTGGAGGCAAGCCTAAAATATTGTTCTGGTCATCTGTGATTACCCAACCTTGTTTTGAACCTGTCAAATTGGTGTCATCCAAGGTAATTCCACTGACCATATCTGGGGTTCCATCAACCGTAAAAGTGAATGGCCCACCAGAAATTGCCCCTGCATCCAATGCATTCCTGTTGACCACAACAAAGTTTGATAACGCGAACTCTCCGGTTAAATCATCAAGATTTCCTCCCATTGCAAGACCTCCCAAACCTGTTGAATATGTAAGGTGATAAATGTAACAGGAACCTACACCTGCACCATCAAAATCTACACCTTCAACAGCTTCCAACGTTGGGGGAATACCCAAAATATTCTTTTGGTCATCTGTAATCACATAAGTCTGTGCATCACCATTGAGTGATGAGTCATCCAAGACAATACTACTCACCATATCGGGTATACCATCCACTGTAAAGTTGTAAGGACCACCAGATAACATTCCAGCATTCAATCCATTTCTAGTAACCGTAATGGAGTTGGAAAGATCATAATCCCCGGAGAAGTCACTGGTGTTCATACCCACTTCCAAACCGGCAAGACCGTCTTCATAAACCAGATACCAAATAAGGCATATTCCAGCTCCAGCCTCATCAAAATCAACACCTTCAACGGCGTCTAAACTGGGTGGAAGTCCTAAAATATTCCCTGAATCATCTGTAATCACATAGGTTGAATTACTCCCAACCCGGTTACTATTGTCAATGGTAATTCCACTGACCATATCCGGAATTCCATCAACAGTAAATGTAAAAGGTCCGCCAGATAGGGTTCCGGCCTCCAAGGTCACCGGGCCATCATCAGAATCATCATCACAAGAGATCAATATTACTAACATGCCCAATAGTAGTGCGAATAATTTTAAGTTACTCATTTTCGTGTTTTTTATATTACATGGCAAAAGAAGAAGGAAGTTGTTGCAGAAGTATCACGTAAAAATCAAAATTTCTTATATACTGACAATCAATTATTTAAATTAAAAATGATGTCTTTTTGTAAAGATTTGTCCAAAAACCAGACTTTTTAAGCAGTATCCATTATAAATTTTATAGGAAACGGTGAACTTTCCGTGATACTTTACATTTTAATTCGTTGTATATATATGAAGAGAGTCTTAATTGTTGAGGATGATATTGAGATTATCCGACTTTTAGAAATACATCTGAAAGATTTGGGCTGCCTGGTTATCACGGCCAATAGGGGTGATATTGGATTGAGAAAAGCCATCAGCGAAAAACCTGATCTTATTATTCTTGATGTAATGCTCCCAGAAATGGACGGCATTGAAATCTGCCAAAAGATACGAGCACAAGAAATTAAGTCTCCCATTATGATGCTTACGGCGCGATCAGAAGAAATAGATAAGGTATTGGGACTGGAAGTTGGTGCTGATGATTACCTGACCAAGCCATTTAGCGTTAGAGAATTTATTGCCCGGGTAAAAGCGATTTTTAGAAGGCAAAAAATGGATGTTGCTTCCCCTTCTTCTGAAAAGAACCCAAAATTGATGCAGTTTGATATCCTTTCCATTGATATTGATATGCGCAAAGTGCTTTTGGACGGCAAAAAAATTGAACTTTCACCCAAAGAATTTGAACTTCTGGTCCTTTTATCCTCCAACCCCGGTAAGAGCTATGACCGTACCAAATTGTTGAACATGATCTGGGGCTATGATTTTCAAGGGTATGAGCATACGGTGAACTCACATATCAATCGCTTGCGATCAAAAATTGAACCGGATATGAGCAATCCAAAATTTATTCTGACCACATGGGGTGTGGGCTATAAATTTAATGAGGAACTTAGGGAAACTTGAACAAAGCAAACAAATGAAAAACAACATCCTTTCTACCAGATTCATTCTTAAACTTACCCTCTCCTTCCTCGCCATTTTATTACTTGCCGGCATAGGGTATACCATTACCTCCATATATCTATCCAATAAGTATTTTTACGAGACCACACAGCGGTTACATGCCAATCTTGCACAGGATCTTATCGATGAAAAATTTAAGAACACGCATCCTTTTGATTCTACGGGAAATGTAAACAAGCCTCTTTTTGGGGATATTATGCATGATATGATGGCCGTAAACCGTGCCATAGAGGTCTATCTTTTGGATAACTCCGGTAGTGTGCAATATTCAGTGGTACTAGATCATGATGCCCCAGAAACAAAAGAGAAAAAGATTAACCTTCAACCCATTAAGAAATTTATTGATGAGAAGGGAGCAAACTATACTTTGGGAGACGATCCAAAGGATTTGACAAAACAGACTATTTTTTCCGCAGCCCGTTTTAACCAAGATGGTAATGAAGGCTACGTATATATTGTTTTGGCCGGTGAAGATTTTTTGGCAACACGGAGCGATTTATTTCAAAGTTATTTTATGCGTTTGGGCCTTGGAGGTTCATTATTAACGCTAATTTTTGCAACGCTTTTGGGAGTACTAGCCATTTGGTACCTCACCCGTAGCCTTCGGAAAATCATTTATGCCGCAAAACGTTTTCAACAGGGAGATCTCCAATACCGAATTGAAAATGCTGAAAAAACAGATTTGGCCAATGTTGCAAGTACGTATAATAGTATGGCAGATACCATCTTATCGGATATTGAAAAAATAAAATCCATTGAATTATTGCGTCAGGAACTCATTGCCAATATTTCGCATGATCTTAGAACACCTTTATCCATAATACAGGGCTATATTGAAACATTGCATATGAAAGATGCTGAGCTTTCTGCTAAGGAACGTGCAGCATATTTAAAAACGGTGTCCCGAAGCAGTGAACGACTATCCAAACTGGTTTCACAGCTCTTTGAATATTCAAAACTTGAGGCCAACCAGATCCAACCTGAAAAAGAACCCTTTTTGATCAGTGAACTGGCAAACGACATCCATAGAAATTATTCGTTATTGGCAGAACAGAAGAACATTGATCTAAAACTTTCCATGAACGAAAGTATTCCTCTGGTTTTTGCCGATATCTCCCTTGTGGAAAGAGCCATTCAAAACTTAATGGACAATGCCCTAAAATTTACTCCTGAAGGTGGTGAGGTTATCGTAAAAATTGAAGCTGAAAACGATCATGTTGAAGTTACAATCCAGGATTCTGGACCTGGAATAAAAAAGGACAATCAGGCTCTGATTTTTGAGCGCTATCGCCAAACTAAGGCAGGTCAAGAAAAAGAGGGAACTGGATTAGGGTTGGCCATTGTAAAGAAAATAATGGAGATTCATGACAGTAGCATCAAAGTTTTGAGCAAGCCCAATGAGGGCACTTCATTTAGTTTTAGCCTTCCTGTATATGCAGTGAACTAGTCCATTTTTCGCTATCTTTAAGGAGTAAAACCTGTTTATGATTCTTACCGATTCCGTGGTTGATTTCTTTCTGGAAACCCGAAAACACTCCGAAGATATCTGTCAACCCCTAGAAATTGAGGACTATGTAGTACAGCCAGTAGTGGATGTAAGTCCTCCCAAATGGCATTTGGGACATACTACCTGGTTTTTTGAGGAATTTATCCTAAAACCACATGTCGAAAATTATGTTTTGTTTGATGAGGACTTCTCTTTTGTTTTTAATAGTTACTATGAAACGGTTGGAAAACGAGTTGTCCGTTCTGACAGGGGAAATCTATCTAGACCATCCGTAAAAAAGGTATATGAGTATCGAAATTATGTGACTGAGGGAATCAAAAAGCTTTTTGAAACCAATCAAAATGAAGAAATCAATGCCCTTTTGGAAATAGGCATCCATCACGAAAAACAGCATCAGGAACTGTTATTGACGGACATCAAATTTATTCTTGGAAACAATCCTCTTTTGCCCGCATATTCCACAGCATTTATAGACCACCCTATTGAAACCCATCAAAAAGACTGGATTACGATTGATGAAGGTGTTTATGAAATTGGACATAATTCCAATGATTTTTGTTATGACAATGAATTGGAAAGACACAAAGTATATCTTCATTCCTATGAAATTTCCAACAAATTGGTGACCAATGGGGAATACATTGAATTTATGGAAGCAGGAGGTTATCAACGTTTTGATATCTGGCACGCGGAAGGATGGGATTGGGTGAACCAAAATCAGATTTCTGCACCTTTATATTGGCATAAAATTGATAATGAATGGCATAATTACACCGCTAAAGGACTTCAAAAAGTGAAGGGAGAAGCCCCTTTAACCCATATCTCATATTTTGAAGCTTTTGCTTATGCACAATGGAAAGGACATCGCCTACCAACAGAGTTTGAATGGGAAGCTGCACAGACTTTCTTTCCTTGGGGTAAACGATGGGAATGGACTGAGAGTGCTTATCTCCCCTACCCTAATTACAAAAAAGTGGATGGAGCCTTGGGAGAGTACAATGGTAAATTTATGGTGAGTCAAAAAGTGCTAAGGGGAGGCTCTGTAGCTACCCCTATAAAACATACGCGGCATACCTATAGAAATTTTTTCCATCCACAACTAAGATGGCAATTCACCGGATTAAGGTTAGCCAAATAATCGCGACATATACCATATGCAAAATACCAATATCTCAACTTTTACCTCAGTTTTTGAGCAAGAAGTCTACGAAGGATTAACTACATATCCGAAACATTTATCTTCCAAATATTTTTATGATGAAATAGGTGATAAACTCTTTCAGGACATCATGGCTATGCCCGAATATTACCTAACTGATTGTGAATTCGCTATCCTTGATAAAGAAAAAGAGAACATTGCTACATTGTTTTCAAAATCGGGAGAACCTTTTAGTTTATATGAACTTGGAGCCGGAGACGGTAAAAAGACAAAAGTATTGCTTCGTCACTTTGTGAAAAACAATATTTCTTTTGACTACAGACCAATAGATATTAGTCAAAACGCGTTGAATCAATTGGAGAATTCAATAAGAAAGGAAATTCCAAAGGTAGAAGTCAATACCATACAGGGTACCTATGTTGATACGTTAAGGGATATTGGAAATGCAAATGATAGAAAAAAAATCATTCTTTTTTTGGGTTCCAATATTGGAAATCTAAAGCATGCCCAAGCTGTTCAATTCTTAAGAGACATGAGGGATTCCATTAATCCAGGGGATTTAATTTTCATGGGATTCGATCAAAAAAAACATCCCCAAGCTATTTTGGATGCCTATAATGACAAAACAGGAATAACCGAGGCTTTTAATAAGAATATTTTAACTCGTATCAACAAAGAAATGGGCGGCAACTTTGATTTGGACCTATTTATGCATTGGGAGGTATATGATCCAGAAACTGGCACTGCCAAAAGCTATTTGGTTTCCAAGGAAGAACAAATGGTTCAAATTGAAAGCTTAAAACTTGAAATACGTTTTAATGCCTGGGAAACAATTCACACGGAAATCTCTCAAAAATATGATGATGATACTGTGGAGTGGTTGGCTAAGGAAGCAGGGCTTACAATTACTGAGGTATTTTCAGATAAAGAGCAGCAATACAAAAACTATATATTTAAAAAATAATTTATGAAAGCAATATGGAACAATACAGTCATTGCTGAAAGTAATGAAACTGTTATGGTTGAAAACAACCATTATTTTCCCGAAGAAAGCATAAAAAAAGAGTATTTTAAAGCTAGTGACACACATACGACTTGTCCGTGGAAAGGCATTGCTTCATATTATAGCCTAGAAGTAGATGGAAAGGAAAATATTGACGCTGCTTGGTATTACCCAGAAACAAGTGAACTAGCCAGAAATATAAAGGGAAGAATAGCTTTTTGGAAAGGGGTCACCATTGAAAAATAGAATTTCAATGATGACCTTTAAGCTTCATACTTCAAGTACCGCATTTTCCGTACCTGCATAATCGTTCCATTGAAAACGATCTGCTTCGGCATCGTTGATGTAGTTACCGTCCACTAAATATCTGAACTCGTAACTGTTTTCATTTGGAAACTCAAAAGTACCTTTAAATGTTCCATTTTTCAGCTTTTTTAATTTACTTCCTTTAGGGTTCCAGTTGTTGAAATCACCAACAACGGCAACTTTTTTTGCTTCGTCAGCAGGTACAGAGAAGGTTACCTTGCAAACTGGCTTACTTTTCAGGTATTGTTTTTTAATTGCCATGACACTTTGATTTTTCTTATTGAAATTAATTACAAAACAATAGATAAAACCACTTACTTACAACAAGTTACGTTCGATTTATCATATTGATAAAATGCTCCTAACAATAGGATTATCTTTGCAAAATTAGCAGCTTATTTTTCAAAAAAAATGATATTTGTCATCTAAGCTTTGAGTATGCTCAAAATTGTATCAATCTCACTCTCTGTATTATAGAAATGGAAACTTAACCGTATACCAGCTCCACGTTGCGAACAGACCACATTTTCATTGCTTAATTTTTCAAACAATCGTTGATCTCCCTTAATATTAAAGATAGTGCTGTGTATGCTCCGGTTTGATACCTGGTCCTCTAATAATCCCAATGCAGAAAAACCGGTTTTGGCCTTCTGCGATAGTGTCTGTATTTGATTGGAAATATGCTCAATACCTATATTGTGTAAAAAATCCAAGGAAAACTTAAGACTCCCAAAATTTAAACTGTCCAAATGTCCCGGTTCCAAATGTTTACAAAAAGGAATGGCATTCCTTTTTGTAATGTCCCTATTCACCGAGCCGTTCCCAATGGATTTAAGTTGAAATCGCTTTTTAACCTCTTCCTTGACCAGAACAAAACCATTTCCGTAACCTGACAAAAGCCATTTGTAGGCGCTCGCACCCAAAATATCGATTCCAGAATCCTGAAAATTGAATTGCGATGTTCCACAAAACTGAGTGCCGTCGACAATAATTATAAGATCTTCAAATTCGTTTTTTAAACGTTTTAAAAAATCCAGATCTATTTTGATGCCATTGATCCATTGTACAAGACTAAGTGCCAAAACATCAATGCTTCCCGCTTTTATTTTATCATAAATCCGAGCTTCAAGGTTTGCATCGATTTCCAAATAGTCCAATGTGAAGCCCCTGGTTTCAAAAGACCAATTCAATGAGGGGTAATCCGTTTTAAGAAGTAATATAGTTTGGTTTTTGGGCAACCCCTCCAATAACATATTCAACCCCAGAGTAAAATTGGGTACCAAAGCCACATTTTCGGCCTTGCAATTAAAAAACCTTCCAACAGTAGCATTGATCTGTGGGGTTTCTTCAAAACTCTTCCCTTTCATATGGCTCCCACCAATCAAATAATCTAAATCATGTTCTTGCCTCCATTCCATCAAATCCTCGCTTAACAATCCTGTAACTGCGGTATTTGCATAAATGCATTGTTTTAGGACGGGAAATTTGTTTCTCAATTTTTGCATTTAAATGAGTTTGATGCTAATTCATTTATATTTGCTGTTAAAGATAGCCATTCAATGTTATCCTTAAAGAAGAAGAAAAAAACGGTAGATATAGAACAACATGAGTTGTTGGAGAATGCTCAAAAACGGATTAAGCAGAAAAAAAGACTTTTTTCCCATTTTGTGATTTTTCTGATTGGAAGTGTTTTCTTGATTCTAATCAACAAAATCCTAAAATATGGGGAGGGTTATGATTGGTTTGTCTGGGGCATTACATTTTGGGCTTTTTTGTTTGTTATACATGCATTCAATGTTTTCATCACTCATAAGTTTATGGGGCAAGGTTGGGAGCGGAAACAACGCGAAATATTAGTCGCTAGACAAAAAGAGCGTATTGCCGAAATTCAAAAAGAAATTGAAACGGATTTCCCGCTTTCCAAAATCAATAAAAAAAAAGATTAGTGCGTCAATTGATAATTATAGCTGCGGCAGCTGAAAATAATGCACTAGGAATTAACAATGATCTTCCATGGCATCTACCCGACGATTTTAAGCGGTTTAAGGCATTAACAACTGGACATAAAATTATTATGGGGAGAAAAACCCTTGAAAGTTTTCCAAAGGCGTTGCCCAACAGGGAACATATCGTAATTACAAGGGATAGGGAATATGTGCCAAAATTTCCTTGTATAGTGGTGCATTCTTTACCCGAGGCTTTGGAACATGCGGCTACTGATGCACGTTCTTTTATTATTGGAGGTGGTGAAATTTATAAACAAGCCATGGAATTTGCAACGGATATTGAGTTGACTAGGGTTCATTCATCCTTTGAAGCTGATACTTTTTTTCCAGAAATTGATGCGTCTTGGAATCTGGTCAAGGAAGAGTACCATCCCAAAGATGACAAGCATGCGTTTGATTTTACCTATATGACCTATACAAAAAGATTATACTATTGATGAAACAAAACCCTATCAAGGCACGTTTGTGATTCAAATCTTTTAAAAGAACTTCAGTAAACCTCCCTTCTTTATTTTCCAAAAACCAATATCATTTTCTGGAATACAGGACATTCGAAACTATGGTGTTATGAAATGGCACTAGGGTTTTAGCATGCATTTTATAGTCACGATACCTTAGTCCTATAAATTCAAGCGCATGAAAAACCTATTTCATAAATCAACGATACTACTTTTTAGTCTGACGCTTATTACCAGTTGTGGCAGTGACGATAATGGGACCCAGGTTGACGTAAACACTCCACCGGAAGGCTTTAATTTATTGTCGGTGGCAAATGGCAGTACTGGGGTAGATCGTCTACCTGTCTTCACTTGGCAAGCATCTACAGACGCCGACGGAGATGAGATTACATACGAAGTATATATGGATACCGAAGATGGATCCACTTTGGTAGAAAGTAATATCACCTCCTCTTCCTATCAACCAGAGCAGCGCCTGGAACTTACAAAAGAATACCAATGGCGGGTGATAGCTAACGACGGTAAGGGCGGTACTACATCTAGCGGTACCTTTAGTTTTACTACCCGTAACATGCTTGCAGGGGAGAACCTCACAACTAATGCTTCTTTTGGTGAAGTATGGTATCAAACCACGGAGTATTTTAATGGAAATTTTTTGGTTTTGGGCGGTGGATTAGGTAACAGTCTTGCGCGTAATGAAGTGGTTTGGCAGAGCACTGACGGGGTGAATTGGACCGACGTCACCAACAGCACATCCTTTACACCCAGATTGCTGCATGCCTCGGTAGTTTTTAAAGACAAGCTCTGGGTTATAGGAGGATGGGTAGACGGTGTTATCTTTAGAAAAGATATCTGGTCCAGTACTGATGGTGTCAACTGGGTACAGGAAACAACCGATGGCGGCCTCCCTGAACTATATAATCATGAGGTGGTTGCCTATGACGATAAACTCTGGATCATTGGTGGAAATACTACAGACCCGGCAGTTTTTGATATTAATACGAATGTATGGGTAAGTGAGGATGGCGTGAATTGGAGTATTGCCAATACCACAATGATGTCCTTTGAAGTAGAGTATTGGCACAATCTTGTGGCTTTTGATAACAAACTTTGGGTTATTGGCGGAAGGATAAATGGAAGCAATTTTAATGAAATGTGGTGGACTAAAGATGGGAATACCTGGACAAAATCGGAGCCACAACCGGGCATCTCTTTTGGTTCCAATCAAAGCGTTTTTGTGCTCGACGACCGTATGTGGATGCTTACATTTGAAGCAGATTATTATACCACAGACGGCATTAGCTGGTCAATCAATAGCGTCCCTTTACAAGAAGGTTTTCCCAGTGCTGTTAGCACCGATTTTGCCATTCACAATGGGGCAGTATGGTTCCCTACATTTAATACGAGTACAAATACTAATGGGAGGGTTTGGATAAAAGAATAAGTGACCGGTTTTATATGTATTGTGATAGAATATCAACTGTTCGCTAAAAAACAATAAAGTCCGTTTTGATATTTGGTCCCTTCACAAAACTCTCCAATATTTCGAGTTCCCTGTTCGTGTAAAACTGATGTTCTGAAGGACTTTTTCGTGATATGGCCACTAGGTTTTGTTGCTCCAACACTGCTCTGGTCTGTCGAGCAACCGCTTCTCCAGAGTCTATAATATTTAAGTTCGGTGGGACTATTTTTTTAATTTGGGGTATTAAATAGGGATAATGTGTACAGCCCAATACCAAGCAATCAATTCCGGCCTCCAACATTGGAGCAATATACTTCTGTAGCAAAAGGTAAGTTTCTGTCGAATCTACTTGTCCACTCTCAATCAAATCAACCAAGCCTGTACCCTCCCGTTCAATGACTTCAATACCGGATGCATGCAATTTGGAAGTATTATGGAAAAGACTGCTCGACAATGTTCCTTTGGTGGCCAAAACCCCTACCTTCTTTGTTTTTGTCTTCAAGGCGGCAGGTTTAATTGCTGGTTCTATGCCAACAAATGGAACTTCATAAGTGGTTCTTAAATAATCAATGGCGTTTGTTGTAGCCGTATTACACGCTACCACAATCAATTTACAGGCTTTTTCAAGTAGGAGTTCAGTATTCTTAATACTCAACCGAAGTATTTCTTCCTTCGGTTTTGTCCCATATGGTGCATTTTTACTGTCTGCCAGATAAATTACGTCCTCATTGGGGAGCATTTTTTGGATTTCTTTCCAAATGGAGGTTCCTCCCACTCCTGAATCAAAAATGCCAATAGGCTGCTGCATGTTCAAAAGTAGTCACTAATATTAATGCAACAAAAAAACCGTTTTCCAAAATTTTGGAAAACGGTTTAAAATATATTTTTTAATGTAGTTTTAGAACCCTAGGTCCTGTTTTACCAATGGCAAAAGATCCTGACCCTTGGCCACGATAAGACTAAGTCCTGGACTAGCATCAATAACATAATCAACCCCTTGGGCAGCAGCAACTTTTTCTATTGAAGCTTTTGCTTTTTCAGAAATTGGTGCAAACAGGGCTTGTTGCTTTTTCTGCATTTCTTGCATTGCCGCCTGCTCTGCATTCTGAATATTTTTTTGGATTTCCTGCAACTCTATAGCTCGTTTTTCATTCTCTTCCCTAGATTTAGAGGTAGATTCATTTTGATATTGAGTTGCTTTATTTTGAAATTCGGTCATTGACCCTTTTAAATCGGCACTATAGGTTTCTTCCAATTTTTTTAATTCTGATTGAGCTGCTATCATCTCCGGCATTTCCGACAATAATTGCTGAACGTTTATGTGCGCAATTTTACTCTGAGCATTTACAAAACTTGTAGCAGCGACAAATAAAACTAATGCTACAGCAATTTTCTTTACATTTTTCATGATTCTAAGTTACTATTTTGAATGTTAATGTTAGTGTTTCAATATTATTGTTGTATTGAATCCTTCTCTTGTTCCTGCGTTTTTTCTCGCTCTTCCAATTTGGCCTTTCGCTTGGCTTCACGCTCTTCCAATAATTTTTTTCTTCGCTCCTCGTACGCTTTCTTTCTTTCTTCCCTTAATCTTAAGGCCTCTGCTCTTTTATCTTCCAATTCCTTTGTCTTGGCCTCTTTGGCATCCGCTGCATTTGCCTGTCTCTCTTTCAGGGCTTCGCTTATCTCCTTATCGGCCTCAGACTCTTCCTCAGTAAATTTATCCAAGCGACTTTGTTGTTTTTCCTTTTTGTTAGATTTACTCACTTTTCTAGTGCGAGCTATCTCTCTTAAAACCAAGTCACTAATGTCATGTCTTTTTTCGGAGTACAACATTACAACATCTGCTGATTTATCAAAAATAAAATCGTATCTTTTATTTCCTCCTATTTTTTGGACTTCGTTGAACACTTGATCCTGTATAGGCTGAATCAATCGTTGTTTTTGAAGCACCAAATCTCCTTGTGGGCCAAAACGACTCTGTTGATAATCAATCATTTCGGTTTCCAAAATCTGAATCTCTTCTTCACGTTCCGCAATCAACTCATCAGTTAATAGCACTTTTTCCGCCATTAAATCTTTCTTCATTTGCTCAACAGCGCTATACTTTAGCTCAATTTCCTTTTTCCATTTTTCGGCCTTGGTATTCAATTGCTCTGTGGCATCCCTATATTCTTCCACATTTTCCAGAATGTACTCCATGTCCACATAACCTATACGTACTCCTCTTTGTGAGAACGTATAATTGGATACCGCCAAAACAACTATTAACAAAAGAACTTTGATATTCATTTTTGTCTCCGCTTTTTTACATAGAAAATATCGTGCCAAAATACTGAAATCATTTAAAATGAGCTATTTAGAAATCGAGAAAAGGCTATATTTTCTTTTGGTTAAAACTGTTGCCCGATGATGAAGTGCGTTTGCCAGCCGCTAGGTCCAACTGATCCAGGTACCAAGTCCGTATCGAACCCGTAACCAAAATCAATACCTAAGAGACCAAATGCCGGCATAAATATACGTAGCCCCACTCCGGCAGATCTTTTTAATTCAAACGGATTATATTCATTAAAATTGTTAAATGCATTACCGGCTTCTAAAAAAGAAAGCCCATAAATAGAAGCAGATGGTTTTAACGTAAGTGGATAGCGCAGTTCCAATGAAAATTTATTGTAGATAGTACCACCATCTTGTTCCAAACTTCCCGTAATGGGATTTGTTATGTATGGTGTTAGGGAACTGTTTTCATACCCCCGCAATTGAACTATATCCCTTCCATCAAGAGTAAAGTTTCCTAAACCATCTCCACCTACAAAGAAACGTTCAAAAGGTACATCTCCAATATCATTGTTATAACTTCCTAAAAAGCCGAATTCTGCATTAGTTCTCAAAACCAATTTATCCACTAAGGTTGTATACCAATCTCCCTTAAATTTTACTTTATAAAATTCCAACAACTTAAAGCGTTCTTCTTCCAATCTCTCAAGTTCATCACTTTTTTCAGAAAACTCTAATTGTTCCTCAACACTGGTAGGGCTGGTACCAATCTCAAAAAGCCTTTCAGTTGTAGTGTCGATATCCTCCTTAATCTGTTTGAAGTCTTTTTTACTAAAAAGTGAGTATGGCGGAGTGAATTTTGCAGTAAGTTCAAAATTAGAACCTGTCATTGGGAAAATTCTACTTGGTCCCTGCGAACTTCTTGTTATTCCAAAAGTATAGCTCAACGAATTAGAACTTCCGTTACCAAAATTGAAAAGGCCATTATTGAAATCATTAAAATCATATAACTGGTAGCTCAATGAGTGAGAAATAGTAAAGAAATCATCTGGCCACTGCACACGTTTTGCAAGACCAGCAGAGACCCCAGTTATCGAGAACCCACGGTCTTTATCCACATCCAATCTTCCATCTGTACCAAATGTTGTAGAAAACTGTTGTGTTCTTGAAAGTGAAAGATTAAATCTTACCGGCTTTCTACCACCTAACCAAGGTTCAGAAAAATTTAAGCTGTAAACACGAAAGGTTCTACTTGCTTGTAGCCGAAGTGCAAATGTTTGCCCATCTCCCATTGGAACCGGTTTATATGCCTCTCCATTAAAAATATTTTTTAGAGAAAAATTACTAAAGGATAATCCCAAAGTTCCTATAAATCCACCGCCACCAAAGCCACCTTGTAGCTCAATTTGACTTGAACCAGACTCAACCAAGCTATATGCAATATCAACTGTACCAGCATTTGGATCTGGGTTTTGGATATCAGGCACAATCTGTTCTGCATCAAAAAAGCCTAACTGCCCCAATTCCCTGATACTTCGCACAATATTGTCCTTGCTATATTTTTGACCGGGTCTAGTGCGTAATTCCCTAAAAATTACATGGTCATTGGTCTTATCGTTTCCTGCTACCGTAACATGGTTTAGAAAAGTTTCCTTCCCTTCTATGATACGTATCTCAAAATTGATGGTGTCATTTGCTGCTGAAATTTCCACCGGATTAATGGATGAAAACAGGTAGCCATTGTTTTGATACGCATTGGTCAAATCCTGTCCATCAGGTTTTGAATCATCTGCCACCCTCTTTTTTAGAAGTACACCATTATATGTAGATCCCTTGCGAATACCAAGTATTTGGCCCAACTGTCGGTCCGTGTATACCGTGTTTCCAACAAAATTTATATCTCCAAAATAATATTTGTCCCCTTCTTCAACATTAATTCTTAATTCAATGTTGTTTTCATCAACCTTTACAAAGGTATCCGATAGGACACGCGCATCTCTATAGCCACGCTCCGCATACGTATCCACCAAATTCGAGAGATCTTCCTTATAATCTGCTTCAATATATTTCGACTTTTTCCAAAAACGGTATATCTTTTTCTTTTTGGTTTTCTTCAGGGCCTTTTGTAGTCGTTTGCCCGAAAGTTTATCATTACCCGTAAAAACAATATCCTTAACTTTTACCTTATCGCCCTTTTTTACATTGATAACCATACTCTGGGTATTGGTTCCAGATGTATCTGCAGCCGTGGCTATATTAACATTTGCATTTAAATACCCTTGTTTTTTATATTTATTCTGAAGGTAATTTTTAGTGTTGGCGATTAAACTCTCAGTTATTTTCTTTCCTTTTTTAAGGTCGGTATCTGTAAGGATATCTTCCACCTTTCGTTTCTTAACACCATAAACCGTGACATTTGAAAGTGTTGGACGTTCCAAAATACTTAATTCCAAAAATATTTTGTCGCCCTCTATTTTTGTATAGTAAAATTCAACATCGCTGAACAATTCCAGACTCCATAATTTTTTAATGATAGAACTTATTTCGTCCCCCGGTATCTTAATGGGTTGTCCTTCACGAAGCCCAGTATATGTTTTAACGGTTTGCTCGTTATAACTTTGAAGCCCTGTAACAGTTAATCCTCCTAGAATATAAGTTTTTCCATTCTCAAAAGAAGTCTCCTGAGCGAAACTTTGACCGGCAGTTAGAAAGGTAAAGAGGAGTAATTTTAAGTATAATAGGGTGGAATTTTTTGTTTCCTTAGTTGAGTTGTTCGCTAGTTTTTCCAAATCGTCGTTCTCTATTTTGGTAATTCAATATTGCTTCTACCAAATGATGTTCACTAAAATCAGGCCAAAATACATCAATAAAATATAATTCGGCGTATGCTATTTGCCAAAGTAAAAAATTGCTTATCCTATGTTCCCCACTGGTACGAATAAGCAAATCCACATCTGGTAAAAAATGCGTGTAAAGATGAGTATTTATAACGGCTTCATCAATGTTTTCAGGTGAAATTATATTATTTTTAACTTTGAGACTAATCTCCCTAACAGCAGTTTTTATCTCTTCCCTGGATCCGTAGCTTAACGCCAACGTAAGGGTCATACCCGTATTTTTGGATGTTTTTGAAATAACTTCGGCAAGTTCTTTTTGGGCTTTGGGTGGTAAGGAATTAATATTTCCAATTGCGTTTAATTGGATATTATTTTTGTTGAGAGTGTCCAATTCTTTCCGTAATGAAGCAACCAAAAGTTTCATTAAAGTTTCAACCTCTATTTTGGGGCGATTCCAGTTTTCTGTGGAAAAAGCGTATAACGTTAAGAATCCTATTTGCAGTTTTGCGCAGTTCTCAACAGTCTTTCTAACCGCCTCTACTCCATTTTGATGACCAAAAACCCTGAGTTTACCGCGTTGTTTGGCCCATCTACCGTTACCATCCATGATAACAGCTACATGCTTTGGAAGTTTATTTTTGTCTACGTCCTCTAATGTGTGCATTTATTCAAAACAATCCTGGCAGGGTTTACGTCCAAAGGTATACGTTAATGTAAAACCTGAAAAGACATACCAGTCATCGCTTAAAATATTTCCAAACCTAAACTGCTCAAAATTGGAACCTTCGGGGTTACTTCCGTCCAAATTGTCCGTAAATGTATACCGAGCTCCAATCTCAGCGCCAAGAATCAAAAATTGATTTAGTCGATACTTTGCCCCAACCGTCATTGGAATTGCAAAACTACCTTCTTTTTGGTTAATATCCTGCACCTGGAGGGCATCAAAATAATTAAAATCGTATCTAAAATATGTGAAGCCTGTATAAAGATAAGG
Organism: Flagellimonas eckloniae; assembly: GCF_001413955.1. Taxonomy (NCBI): domain Bacteria; kingdom Pseudomonadati; phylum Bacteroidota; class Flavobacteriia; order Flavobacteriales; family Flavobacteriaceae; genus Flagellimonas; species Flagellimonas eckloniae. The sequence goes on from NZ_LCTZ01000002.1 coordinate 1,981,134, forward strand.
GCTAAAGGCAGGTCCTAGCTTGTGTAAATTGTACTCAACAAAGTTAAATTCAAGACCCAAGGAAGCTTCCAAAACCGAATTGTCCATTACATATCCGCGCTGTTTTCTAGAAGACATGCTTGATTTTGAATCATCTGCTGTAAAGCTACCATATGTTACGCTTGCGCGCCATGCATATCTTTTGCTTTGGTTCCATTTAAAAATCCCCCCAAAAGCTGGACCTGATGGCAAAATGAAGTTTGTGCGTCCTACATCGCCAATATTATTCGCACCACCGGCAAACAAACCAATCTCATAGGTCTGAGCATTGACCTTAATCATACAGCATAAAAAAATAGCCAAAACTATTCGCATACTATCCAAAAATTATACATGTTAGAGGTAAAGGAAGGTCAATAAGGTATATTGTTATGTATGTTCTCTTTTGATAAACAGTTTTTAACCTGTTTTATTGTTTTTGACAGGTTCAATTGCGTTTATCCTGTCCCCAGAGTAGTTTTTTACGAAGTGTTTTTAAGAAACTTTCCGATTTATATTCTATCATTTTTATAGTGAAATCCGATTTTCTTATTCTGATTTCCGTCCCGTTGGTAATTGTGGCAATTCTAGAGTCCAGAGACACCAAATGGTTTTCCTCCCTACCTGAAACTTTTAACCTTATGGTAGTATCATCTGAAATCACAAAAGGCCTTGCATTCAGATTATGGGGGGCAATCGGCGTTAAAACCAAGGATTTTGCAGATGGCGCAATTACTGGACCACCACAGCTCAATGAATATCCGGTTGAGCCTGTTGGTGTGGAAACTATCAATCCATCTGACCAATACGATGTTAAATATTCATCATTCAGATAAGTTTCGACAGCAATCATGGAAGTAGTATCCTTACGACTGACCGTAATTTCATTCAAGGCGAAGTTAAGGTCACCAAATGTATTTAAATCAGAATTTAAACTCACCTCAACCAAAGTTCGTTCTTCAATAGTGTAATGTCCGGCTGTAAATTCTGTCACAACTTTCCGAACGTCTTCCTTTTTAAAGGTAGATAAAAACCCAAGTCGCCCAGTATTTACTCCAACTATTGGTATTCCTAAATCTTGAATATAAGTAACCGCTCTTAACATGGTGCCATCTCCTCCAAAGCTAACAAACATATCAAATGAACTGTCCAATCCTGAAGTTTGGGAGAAAGTTCCATAGTCACAATCCGGAATATGTTTGGCTATTATTTGAAGAAAATCTTCTTCTATAAAAACAGAGGCGTGAACTCCCTTTAATTCATCCAAAAGTGCAGCAACATAAACCTTGTCCTGCTCTTGAAAGGCCTGTCCATAGATTGCGACTTTCATGCTAAACGTTAAGGTATTTCTCTAAATAATCTGATCGTTGCTTTAAATCCTCCAGGAACTGATCATCGCTATTTCCAAAGATTATGGTGTAGTTATATCTTCTAAAAGTTTGAGCCACTTCGTTGAGATTCATTGTTCCAACCTTTAGGGTTATTTGCACCACATCATTTTGGGAATCTGTAATGAAAGCCCCCAGCAAACGCGCATTATTACTTTCCACTATTTGGGCAATCTCACTGAAAGAATAATCTTTTTCTCCCGTGGCCACTACAAGAATTCCTCCGGGTTCTTTAAAAAATGGAGTATCTATAAATACAGCAACTACATCTTCCAAATCGTAGTAACCAACGATTACCTTGTTCTCGTCCAATACTGGGAGAATGTTAGCCTCGTTTCTAGAGAACATTTCCAATACATCTAACCAAGCTGTTTCCTTTGTAACATGAAAGGTTTCCAGTTCAAATCGAAAATCCTCAATCTTTTTATCGGGCTCAAAACAGGGTAAATCGTTTTCAGATAACAACCCAATATAAAATCCATTCTCAGTAATTGCAACATGTGAAAATGTTGTTTCCTCAAAAAATTGAATAACTTCCTTCAAAGTCTCAGAGACCTCAAAAATAGGTACAGTGCTTATTATTTGATTCTGGATTTGCATTACTTTTTATTGGTTGCAAAATACTAATTTTAAATCGCAAAAGGTGTGCCTAATGCTTATTTTTGCTAATCAAAAATGCAACTCCATGACTAAATTAAGTGTCAACATCAATAAATTGGCAACCTTAAGAAACTCCAGAGGTGGCAATGTGCCTAATTTGTTGAAATCAGCTACGGACATTGAATCTTTTGGAGCCCAAGGCATAACCGTTCATCCTAGACCAGATGAACGCCATATTCGCTATCAAGATGCCCATGACTTAAAAGGGGTAGTGACTACGGAATATAATATTGAAGGAAATCCTATACCAAAGTTTATGGATATGGTCCTTACTATAAAACCAACCCAGGTTACCCTGGTTCCTGATGCTGAAGACGCTATCACATCAAATGCAGGATGGAATACGATAAAACACAAAGATTTTTTAATCGAAGTGATAAAAACTTTTAAAGACTATGGAATCCGCACTTCAATTTTTGTGGATCCAGATGTTGATATGGTAAAAGGGGCGGCTGAAACTGGAACAGACAGAATTGAGTTGTATACCGAAAGTTTTGCCAAAGAATTTTCTGAAGGAAAGAAAACTGAAAGCATTCAACCTTTTATTGATGCCGCAAAAATGGCCAACAAACTAGGTTTAGGTATAAATGCTGGCCATGATCTTAGTTTGGACAATATCAAATTCTTCAAAGAACATATTCCCAATTTATTTGAAGTTTCAATTGGGCATGCGTTAATCTGTGAATCCCTATATCTTGGGTTGGAAAATGTGATTAATATGTACTTACATCGTTTAAAATAATGGAGTTGTTACATTCAAAAATATTGGGCGAAGGAAAGCCATTATTTATTTTACATGGCTTTTTGGGCATGTCCGATAATTGGAAAACACTTGGGAATCAATTTGCGCAAAATGGTTATCAAGTGCATCTTATTGACCAGCGCAATCATGGAAAAAGTTTTCATTCACCTGATTTTGATTACTATATATTGAGTGAGGACATTGTAAATTACATGGACCATTTTCAAATTGAAAACACACATTTAATTGGTCATTCGATGGGAGGAAAAACGGCAATGCAATTGGCCACAACAAACAAAAAGTTGGTAAGCAAGTTGATTGTTGCAGATATTTCTCCCAAATATTACCCTCCCCATCATCAACCTATAATCGACGCCTTAGCCAAATTGGATTTCAGCAAAATCTCTTCCCGAAAAGAGGCAGATGAAGAACTTTCAAACCATATCCGGGAAACGGGAATACGTCAATTTTTATTAAAAAACCTCTTCTGGGTGGAACAAGGCAAGCTGGGCCTCCGATTCAATTTTGAAGTGCTAAAAGACAAAATGGACGAAATTGGGGAGAATATAAGCTCTATAGCCTCATATGATGGGCCAACCTTATTTCTTCGAGGTGATCGCTCGGAATATATTTTGCCTCGAGACTATCCTGAGATAACAAAACATTTTCCAAAAGCTACCATAGAAACCATTGACAATGCCGGACATTGGCTTCATGCCGAAAACCCAAAACAGTTTTTTGAAAAGTCACTTGAGTTTCTCAACACATAAAATTTATTTCAGTATCTTAAATGAATCCCTTAACATTTTAATCTAATGAAACTAATTTTAAGACTCCTTTTAAATGCATTGGCAGTAGTTATTTTATCTTATGTGCTGCCAGGTGTTGGTGTAGATTCCATCACAACCGCAATTATTGTTGCACTAGTTCTGAGTATACTAAACTTTGTCGTCAAACCTATTTTGGTAATCCTAACACTGCCAATTACTATAATTACGCTTGGGCTCTTCCTTTTAATTATCAATGCTATTATCATCTTAATAGCAGCTGATTTTATTTCAGGATTTCATGTTACCAGCATTTGGTGGGCCATACTTTTTAGTTTACTCCTCTCCTTTTTACAGTCAATTTTACACTCTATTTTAAAAGAGGATAAAAAGAAATGATTTTGTTTGGAATTCAGCACTTTAAAAAGTTGCTCTCAAACGGAAAATGCATTACTTTTGCCACCCATTTTTGAATAGCAAATTAGGTAGGAGATGAATATTACAAAAGAGCAGATTGACGAGCTTAATGCAGTTGTAAAAGTTGCCATAAACAAAGAAGATTATCAGGATAAAGTAGAAAATATCCTTAAGGACTATAGAAAACAGGCCAATATACCCGGTTTTCGCAAGGGACAAGTACCCATGGGTCTGATAAAAAAACAATACGGGAAGGCCGTTTTGGTTGACGAAGTAAACAAGTTGCTACAGGATAACCTCAACAAATATCTTACAGAGGAAAAATTGGACGTTTTGGGAAATCCATTACCAAAACAACAGGAGAATTTTGATTGGGAAAGTGACAATCTTGATTTTGAATTTGAGTTAGGTCTGGCGCCAAGTTTTGATGTCCAGGTGAAAACCAAAAAGGCAATTACCCAGTATAAGATTGTTGCTGACAAGAAAATGATTGAAGAGCAGGTAGAGCGTATTCAAAAACAATATGGTAAATTAATCTCTAAAGCTGAAGTTGGTAAATTGGATGAAGTTACAGGAACTTTCACCAATGAAGCTGAAGAAATAGAGCATAAAACGACCATTGAGCTTGACAAAATTAAAAGCAAAAAGGCTGTTGATGCACTTGTAAGTAAAAAAGTTGGAGAATCTGTATCCTTGAAAACAAAAGGTTTGTTCAAAGAAGATTACTTGCTTTCCAGTGCGCTTGGAATTGATAGGGAAAAGGCAGAAAAGTTGAATATTGAAGTTTCATTTACCATTGAAGAAGTAAATGAGCGTGAACCTGCAACCCTTGACCAAGAATTGTTCGACAAATTGTTTGGAAAGGACAATGTGAAATCTGAAAAAGAATTAAAGGAAAAAATCAAGGAAGACTCTGAAAAACAATTTGAGCAGCAATCTGATCAAAAATTGTTGAACGATATTACGGAGAAACTGATTGATAACACCAAGTTTGACCTTCCAGCAGATTTTCTAAGAAAATGGATTCAAATCAGTGGAGAGAACCCACTTTCTGATGATGAGGCCAAGGAAGAGTTTGAAAAATCTGAAAAAGGTCTTCGTTACCAATTGATTGAGGGTAAAATCATTAAAGAGAATGACCTTCAAGTCCAAATGGATGAATTAAAGGAGTTTTCCAAAGGTTTCATCAAATCACAAATGGCTCAATATGGTCATTTAGATCCTCAAGAAGAAGAATTGGAAAATATCGCAATGCGAGTGATGAGCAACCAAGATGAAGTAAAAAGACTTTCGGAACAATTAATGAGTCAGAAGTTATTGGATTTTTACAAGGAAAAAGCCAATCTGAAGGTAAAAGAAGTTACCTATGATGACTTTGTAAAGGAAGCCTACAGCTAAATTCAAGCTAAAAGAAAATTAAGTATCTTTACGGTGCCGGAAAGTTGAATTTTCGGCACCTTTTTTTTAAGCAAAATCGAATAAAATCCCATGGATTACGGAACAGAATTCAAAAAATACGCAACCAAACATCATGGAATAAACAGTATGTACTACGATCAGATAATGAGTAGTATGTACCCCATGAATATGACACCAAATATCATTGAAGAAAGACAACTTAATGCAATTGCAATGGATGTTTTTTCAAGATTGATGATGGACCGTATCATTTTTTTAGGCACTGGTATAAATGATCAGGTTGCCAATATTGTTCAGGCACAGCTACTTTTTCTTGAAAGTGCTGATGCTGTCAAAGACATTCAAATTTATATTAATTCCCCTGGTGGAAGTGTTTACGCTGGCTTAGGCATTTATGATACCATGCAATTTATTAAGCCAGACGTAGCAACCATTTGTACAGGTATTGCCGCATCAATGGCCGCTGTATTGCTGTGTGCTGGTCATGAAGGCAAAAGAAGTGGATTGACCCACTCTAGAGTCATGATCCATCAACCGCTCTCTGGGGCGCAAGGACAAGCAAGTGATATAGAAATTGCGGCGAAAGAAGTTCTTAAGATAAAAGACGAACTATATCAAATTATATCAAACCACTCTGGGCAAACCTTTGATAAAGTCTATGAAGACAGTGATCGCGATTACTGGATGAAGGCTGAGGAAGCAAAGAAATATGGGATGATTGATGAGATTTTAGTAAGGGAAAAGTCCTAAATCCGAACAAATAAGTTAAAAACAGTGGTTTGGCGTAAACCAAATCGTGTTTTTTTACGTTATTAGTGGTTCAACTTTATATGCTGATTGTATATGGCAAAGGAAAATTTGGAGTGTTCATTTTGTGGTAGAAAAAAACCGGAAACCAATCTTTTAATAGCTGGTCTGGATGCCCATATTTGTGATAGATGTATTGAACAAGCCCATAGTATTGTTGCGGAAGAATCCAAACAATCCAAAAATCAAGACCTTTCCTCAGAATTGGTTTTAAAAAAACCAATGGAAATCAGGGATTTCTTGGACACATTTGTCATAGGACAAGAGCGAACCAAGAAAGTGATGTCCGTTGCTGTTTACAATCATTACAAGCGTCTTTTACAAGCCAAAAGCAAAGAGGACGATATTGAAATTCAAAAAAGTAATATAGTAATGGTTGGGCAAACAGGGACAGGTAAGACCCTTATTGCCAAAACCATAGCCCGTATGCTCAATGTGCCTTTGGCCATTGTAGATGCCACCGTGCTTACGGAAGCTGGATATGTTGGAGAAGATGTGGAAAGCATTTTGACCAGATTGTTACAGGCTGCCGATTATAATCTGGAAAAAGCAGAAAGAGGTATTGTTTTTATTGATGAGATAGATAAAATAGCCCGTAAAAGTGATAATCCGTCCATTACCCGAGATGTTTCTGGTGAAGGGGTGCAGCAAGGACTTCTAAAACTATTGGAAGGCACCGTTGTAAATGTTCCTCCAAAGGGAGGTCGTAAACACCCGGACCAAAAATTCATCGAGGTAAATACTGAAAATATTCTTTTTGTTGCTGGTGGCGCTTTTGATGGTGTTGAACGCATTATCACCAAGCGATTGAATATGCAGGCTGTTGGTTATAGTGCATCCAAAGCGGAAGATAGATTGGATAATGAAAATATTCTTCAATATATCATTCCAAAAGATTTAAAGGATTTTGGACTTATTCCGGAAATAATAGGTAGACTTCCCGTGCTGACCCATATGAATCCTTTGGATACAAAAACATTACGGGCCATTCTTACGGAACCAAAAAATGCTATCATAAAGCAATATGAAAAGCTTTTCGGTATGGATGGGATAAAATTCAGTATTACCGAACAGGCTCTCACCTATATTGTACAAAAGGCTGTGGAATATAAATTGGGTGCCAGAGGACTGCGTTCTTTATGCGAAGCCGTATTTACCGATGCTATGTTCTCGCTTCCGAGTAGTGACGAAAAAGAGTTTAAGGTTACAAAAGCTTACGCAGAGGAAAAGCTTTCTCACGAAACCATTAAAAAATTAAAAGCAGTCTCTTAAATTAGACTGCTTTTTTTGTTACTTTTTCCAGAAGGTCTAAACAAACTTCCGCAATTATCTTTTCATCAGAATACAATTGGTGACCAAAATTTGGAATAATATTTAAGTCAACTTCAAGTTTTTGAGCCCATTTAGAACCCGGTTTAAAATCGTCGCGTTCACCAAAAATCAAATTCAATGGAATGTTTGGCTTTGCATCATCCAATCTAATTCGTGTTGGCGATATTGCAGTTAAGGATTTCATTGGCAATCCTTTTAAAGCCGCTTTCCAAGCAATAGTTCCTCCGGTACTGAAAGCCAAATAGTGACTTGCCTCTGTTTCCTTTTTTAATAAATGAGCAACCGCAGTATCAATTCCACCTTCAACAAATGCATTATGGACATTTTTTTCAGTAGAAACTGGAACATCGATGTTCCCAAGCTGTTGACAATCATAAAAAGCAATATCGTAGTACTGCTGAAGATATCCAAAATAAGAGGTTATCCAAAGGCCTTTTTTAACGCCCCACATATCTGATAAGACAACTAATTTTTCTGCCATAAGTCAATTCTTTAGTTTGATGATTAGTTTATTTTAAGAGAAGGGAACTAAAATATTTGTTTCAAACTTCAGTAATTAACGCCCAAAATTCATATTTATTTGTTAAAAAGAAAAAATCGTTCGATAAAAGGTAAGATTATACGAAAACGTTTTCGTGAATTACTTAAAATCAAGAGGGTATCTTCAACCTTGTTTGACATCTGTATTCAGTAGCAATAATTCCTCAATGTATGCACGCTCATTGGAAAGTCTTGGAATCTTATGTTGACCGCCTAATTTGTTCTTCGATTTTAACCAATCATGAAATAAATTGGTGCGAGCCACATGTACTTTTGGCATTCTTAAGGTGGTATTATTGTATCGTTTTGCCTCATAATCGGAGTTTAAAGATTTTAGGGCATTGTCCAAAAATTCGGTAAAGTAGTCAATATCCCTTGGTGGCGTTCTAAACTCAATAATCCATTCGTGGGCACCTTTTTCGCTTCCTTTCATAAAAACCGGTGCCGCCGTATAGTCCATAATCTTAGAATCTGTCTTTTGGCACACGCGCCGTAATGCTTCCTCAGCGTTTTCTATTATTAGCTCCTCTCCAAAAGCATTGATATGGTGCTTGGTCCTCCCTGTTATTCGTATTCTATATGGACTTATGGATGTAAATCGTACCGTATCTCCAATCTTGTATCGCCACAAACCTCCATTTGTAGTAATAACTACTGCATAGTTTACACCCAACTTTACCTCCCAAAGTGGCAATGCAACTTCTTCCTTTTTATAGGTATCCATAGGGATAAACTCGTAAAAAATGCCATAATCCAACATCAACAATAAGTCTTCAGAGTTGTTTCGATCTTGAATGGCAAAAAATCCCTCGGAAGCATTATAGGTTTCATAATAATTAAAACTTCTTCTTGGAAGCAGCTTTTTATATTGATCCTTATAGGGAGCAAAACTTACTCCTCCATGAAAATAAACCTCTAAATTTTCCCAAATCTCAAATAAATGGTTCTTTCCGGTTTTTTCCAATACATCATTTAGCAGTACCAACATCCATGAAGGTACTCCAGCCAAACTTGTTACATTCTCATGAATGCTTTCCTCGATGATTGCCTCCAATTTAGACTCCCATTCACTCATTAGGGAGACTTTATTGCTTGGTGTACTGCTATATTCGGCCCAAAGGGGCATATTATCAATTAAAATAGCCGAAAGGTCCCCAAAGAAAGTACCATTATCCTCATAAAGTTCCTTGCTGCCTCCCAGCCTAAGACTTTTGCCATTGAACAACTGGGAATTCTCGTTGTTGTTCAGATATAAGCAGAGTAGGTCTTTGCTCGATTTGTAGTGACAATCTTCCAAGGCTTCGGTGCTAACGGGAATAAACTTACTTTTGGCGTTTGTAGTACCACTGCTTTTGGCAAACCATTTAATGGCAGTTGGCCAGAATAAATTTTGCTCCCCTTTTCTAGCTCTTTCTATTAGTGGAGCAATAGCTTCGTAGTTCACAATTGGCACCCTATTGGCAAAATCTTCATAGGTAGTTATATCACTGAATCCATACTGTTTTCCCAGCATGGTATCTTTAGAAAAATCGACCAAATGCCGTAGTACCTCATCCTGTACATCCAACGGATACTTTAAGAAAAGTTCAATTTGATGGTATCGCTTTTTTAAAAGCCAAGAAGCAATGGAGTTAAATAAAGGTATTGGCATTTTAGGTATCTTTAACCTAGAATTTAGTTAGGTGCATTAGCTAAAATAGGGTATCTAACGTTCATTTTCAAATAAGCTTTAAACATATCCATTCCATTATGCTTTACGAGGGAGTACTGCGCAAAATGCAGACTGAAATAGGAAATCCAATTCAATATTATTTGGTCTTTGAAAACGATTTTCTAAATATGAACCAGTTATTGAACAAAGAACTGACAATTGATTTTATTAAGTTCCAATGTCTTAACTGTGGAAAAGAAAAACCGATTTACCGAATGGGATTTTGTAAATCGTGTTTCTACGAAACACCATTGGCCGGGGATTGGATCATGAAACCAGAATTGAGTACTGCACATCTGGATAAGGAAGACCGAGATTTAGAGTATGAGAAAAAAGTGCAGTTACAGCCACATATTGTATACTTGGCAAACTCCAGTAATGTTAAGGTTGGGGTTACCCGAAAAACCCAAGTGCCCACTCGTTGGATAGATCAAGGCGCCCATGAGGCCATTGAAATTGTTGAGGCTCCCAATAGATATCTGGCAGGAATTACTGAAGTTGCCCTAAAAGAACATGTAAGTGATAAGACCAGTTGGCAAAAAATGTTGACGAACCGGGTTGAAGATGTGAATTTGGTAGAATGGCGCAACAAATTACAATCCAGTATTCCTGAAGAGGCTTCAGAGTACTTTTTGGGCGAAAACACAGAAACACAATTGGACTTTCCTGTACTGGAATACCCAGAAAAGGTAAAAAGCTTAAATCTTGACAAAACCCCAAGCTATACAGGTGTTTTAAAAGGGCTAAAAGGACAATACCTAATTTTTGATGACAATACCGTTTTTAATATCCGTGGTAATGAGGGGTATTATGTGGGGATAGGTATTAATTGAATATATACAACGAGGATTCTTCGAATCAAACCTCCTCCGAAAGTTTTGAATAAAAATGACGACCATTAATTAGACTTTGGAAATAAAGGGTCAATGGCAATTTTGTCAGAACCAAACATAAAAACCAATCAAGATGAGCGATCAATTAAAAAAAATCACCGCATCACATTGCGAAACACCTCCTGCAAAATATGATGACATTAAAGTGTTGTTCCTCAACTGCACATTAAATAGAACCCCTGTATTATCGCATACTGAAGGATTGATAAAAGTGGCACAGAATATTTTTGAAGCCAATGGAGCCAAAACAAAGGTTATTAGACCTGTTGATTATGTAATTCCTGCCGGATTGGGTCTGGATATGTCCAAAACGCCAGAATGGGATAAGGATGATTGGCCACTGATTCAAAAAGAAGTCGATGCCTGTGATGTTTTGATTGTGTGCACATCTGTCTGGTTAGGTGAAAAATCGTCTGTTTGCAATAGGACGCTGGAAAGAATGTATGGGTACACGCATCAATTTAATGATAAAGGCCAATACAGGGATTATGGAAAAGTTGGTGCTACACTTATAACGGGAAACGAAGATGGTGTTAAACATTGCGCTATGAATATTTTGTTTTCACTCTCACATATTGGATATACCGTTCCCCCACAGGCAGATGCCGGTTGGATGGGAGAAGCAGGCCCTGGCCCTTCCTATATGGATGAAGGCTCTGGAGGATTAGAAAACGATTTTACAAACAGAAACACCACATTTTTGGTGTGGAACTGTCTTCACTTGGCCAGAATGCTCAAAGACAATGGAGGTGTTCCGGCCTATGGAAACTTACCGGACGAATGGGAAGCAGGTTGCAAAGCTGGATTTGACAGTCCAGAACACAAGCGATAATTGAAGTCGATTATTTCTTAAATAAAAAATTCAAAGTTTTTTCAGAATAATTCCTTGTATCTCTCAACCTAAGTTAAGTAATATTTAACTGATCACTAACGAAAAAGTACGCAACCATTCGCTCAAATTTAGGTCTAGCTATTGAAGCTATAAATTTCAATCTATGTATCTAAAAATAACAACAATACTTTCTTTAGCATTGCTACTATTTTTTTCAAGTTGCGATAGTGACAATGGTGGAAATGAAAATTCAGCTAAGCTGGAGGGGGTGTTTTCTGGTGTTTTCACGGTTGAATACACAAATGGAGAAACAATATCGAATCCTGTTACGGTCACCTTTACTAATGGACAATATACCAGTTCTACAGGACTGAACAGATTTCCTGCAGGTGGAAATGGAGCGTTTGAGTTTGGGAACAATACCATTGAATTCTCTGATGAAAATATATGGACTGCCGATTTTGATTGGAACCTAATCCTTAATGGGTCTTATGAATATTCTCTAAATGAAGACCAACTGCACTTTTCCGCCAGTAAAAACGATGTAGGAATCTATGAATACATTTTAATAAAGGAATAGTATCAAACGACTAAAAGCAAAGGGCAATGCATGTGCATTGCCCTTTGCTTTTTCCAAGTTTTTGAAGCTTCTACTCTACTGTATCCTTTTTCTTTTTTCCAAAGAGTCCACCCAAAACAGAGTTTACCGCTTTTTTAGTGGGGTCTTCTTTAACCGCAGAAGAATCAGCCGAAGTACTGTCTTTTTTGGAACCGCCCAATAAGGATCCCAAAGCGTCTTTAACTCCGGATGATTTGGTTTGGGTAGAATCTGTATCATCATTCTTAAAAACATTCGAAATCAAATCTTTAGCAGTGTCTTTCCCTTGGTTCAATAGCTTTTGTTTTTGTATTTCCACCAATTGGGTGGTTAATTTGGAAACACCAGAACTCAAATCTGTTTTAACGGTCGGACTTGTATAATTACCTCCAATATTGGCGGTCACAGGTATCGTCAAATTTTCCATATCCGAATCATCCAACTGTGCAATAAGCTTGTTTACCTCGCTGCCCAAATATTTTGCAGGCACATCCAGGGTTGCTTTATATTGTAATTGTTTATCAAACGTATGGCTACCATCAATATTCACAGCAATATCTTTATAGTTTACGGTAAAGGGTTTCACGTTTACCGAACCATTATCAAAACTCAAAGCAGTTTTTAAATCGCTCAAATCCAAATCTTCAGTATTCAAAAAACTGAGTTTACTATCCAAAGCCGATAACAAAGGGGCATTTGTGGCATCTACCTTAGTGGAAAGTAATTCAGCAAGCAAAGATCCGGATACAGTTCCCAAATTAGGGGTCATATCTTCTTTTAAATTTCCTGAAATTTTTATATCAGAATTTATTTTACCTTGAAGGGCATTGGCCAACGGCGCCAAGGTTTTTAGCAAATCCAATGATTGAAAAGATTCGCTAATGTTGAAATTGCTCATTCCCAAATCCATGTCAAAAGTAGAAACCTCGTCTTTGGTAGATACCGTACCTGCAACACCCAATGTTCCGCCAAAAAGGTCTGATTTTAAATCTTTCAAAGTAGCAGCTTCATCCTTAATAATCAATGTGCCTGTAACATTCTTTAAGCTTAGGTTGTCATAAAAAACCGTATTTGCTGAGGCATCAATAGTACAATCCAAAAATGAAGGAATCTTAATTCGTTCCTCTGTTTCCGATGGTGTGGTATCCCCAGTGCCTTCTTCATCAATCGCATCATCAACCATGAAATCATTCAAAGCAAATGTATTGGAGGAAAGTTTAAAATCACCTTCAACATTCTCATCATTGAACATAAACCCTAATAAATTGGTCAATGTTCCAGTAGTACTAAAATCCGTACTACCTGTTTTTCCTTCAAACGAATTCAAAGACACCGTTTCAGGATTAAACGTCAATGCTGCCGTGCTTATTTCCACCGGATTCTTAAGTTCTTCGGATGCATACTCAAAACCAGAAAGTTTCATTGTACCGTTGGTCTTGGTATTTTGATATTGTTCATTTTCCAGAGAGGCCATATCAAATGCCGTGGTCACATCAGCCGTAAGCAAACCTTTTAGGTTATAGTCTGACGGTACTGGATATGCTTGCGAGAGATTCGCAAGATTAATTCTCCCGTCCATATGGGCGTTTACCTTGGTATTTCCCAATAAATCCGTAATCTTAGAATTTAGATTGAACTTGTCTTTATCTATACTGAAGGAAAGTTTTTTAATGTCTACATAGGTATCTTCTACTATCCCTGTGGAATTGTTGATTTCCGTGTCTATAAAAACATTGCTAACTGATTTGGGTAAATCTGGATATTTGAAAGATGCATTTTCTGAGTTTATTTTGATATTAAAGGTTGGAATATGCTCATCATCCACAATTCCCTTGAACATACCGTTTACTTCAAAATTACCCGTTGTTTGGACATCTTCAATGTTTTTTGAGTAGGCTTCCGGAATCACCGCCAAAAAGTTTTTGAAGTCTGATGAAGGTGTCTTAAAAGTGACATCCACTTCTTGATTTTCCTCATTTACTTGCACAAATCCATCAAAAACCAATGGCAATTGATTGATCATGGCCTTATTTTCCAAAAAGGAGTATTTGCTATTTTTTAAATCAATGCCAATAATTGCATCCAAAAACAGCTTGTTCTTGTTTAGATATTTAGTGCTATCCATTTCAAAAGAAACCAGCGCATCTGTAGTGGTCTTAAGTTCCGAAGTTTCTAGGGAAAGGTCTCCATTTCCAAAATGGTTCATTTCCGATATGACCAAGTGCATCCCTGTGGCAAAATCATCATATATTATTTCTGTGTTGGTAATTTCATATGCATCCAATGCCAAGGTGAAATTGGTAGAAGCTTCATCAGCAGAAGTTTCAACACTCTCTTCACTTTCTTTTGCAATGTCATAATTGGCATTTTCAGTTTCGTCCACCTTCACATGTAGTCTTGCTGCATCCAGTTTTAAACTTTTGATGGTAATAGGATCCTCCGCAGTTTTAAAAAGTTCCTTAATGGACATTTTTAATTCAATCTGTCCAGAGGCGAACAGGGTATCTCCAACAAAAGGCGCCTTATTTACCAATGAAACATTCGTTAATTCCACATTTGCATTGGGAAAGTTTTTGAGCAAATTAATATAGGCTTCATCAAAATCCAAGGTAGCATTGATGTTATTATTGGCCTTGTTTTTTATGATTTCAGATACCTTTCCACTCAAAAGTAGCGGAAGGGCAACAAGAAGTACAATAATGGTCAGTAGGGTTATTCCTGTAATTTTTAGGACTTTTTTCTTCATATTTGGGTGTTTTCCAACAAAATAAAGAAGAAGCTACTAATCTAGATGTATTTCCTCCCCTATTTTTAAGTTAAATCTTTTTCGCATTAGATATACGAACAAATAGAGCAAAGGGGTGTCCAAGGCAGCAATAAAAATTTTAAAGACAAATCCACTAATGACCAAACCATAAAACAGACTCCATGGAATTTCCCCAAAGGAACAGAGCAAAAGCACCACGGTAAAGGTATCTATGAACTGGGAGGAAAATGTGGAAAAGTTGTTTCGAAGCCACAAATATTTCCCTTTTGTAAGCTTTTTCCAAAAGTGATAAATCTGTATATCAACAAATTGAGCCAATAAATAGGCCATCATTGATGCAAAAACAGCTACTATGGTATTTCCAAAAACCGATTTGAACATTTCATTGGATACAGGCGACCAATCTGTAGCTGAAACTGCAGAAGCAGTGTAAACAATCGCCAAGGAAAAGAAAGAGGCAAAAATACCGGCCACCACTATTTGATTTGCTTTTTTCTTTCCAAAAATTTCCGAAATCAAGTCCGTAATCAAAAAGGTAAGTGGATACGGTAAAATACCTACCGAAACCTCAAAAAGTGGAGCTCCTAAAATAGTGACATCGCCAAAGGGTTTCCAATAAAAGAATTTTTGAAAAATAAGGTTAGAAACCACTAATGAGGTAATGAACAATGCACCTAAATATAGATAGATGGAAAATGCTAGACGCTTGTCCTTTATTGTCATCTTCTTATTTGATGTTTAAACTAAAGGGCATTTTGGCCTGGATTCCCTTTTGCTTTGTAATCTCCTTAAATTCCTTTAAAAACTGATACGCTTCCGTTCCAATTTCTTCTTGGATAAGCGCCTCTCCTATTTTTACTTTTGCACCTCCTAAATCTTCCATAAGCCGTTCAAAATCAGATTTGTATTTTGGATACTTGCGTATTCCGTAGGAATCCAATTCCGCCATTTCCGCAGCGGCGGCAATAGCATCATCCAAATTGCCCAGTTCATCAATCAATCCATTTTCTTTGGCATCTACCCCACTCCAAACTCTTCCTTGTGCCAAGGAATCTACAGCAGCAATGCTCATATTTCTTCCCGCAGCCACTCTTTCCAAAAACACCTCGTAGGTATCTTCCACCCCTTCCTGAACCACATCACGGAATGAATCGCTCAAGGGTTCAAACAACGAATAATCCACAGAATTTTTATTCGTCCCAACTTGCTCTGCATTGATACCAATATTTCCGGCCAGCTCATGGGCATTAGGTATAGTCCCAAAAACACCAATGGAGCCTGTAATTGTGGTAGGTTCAGCGAAAATCTTGTCCCCACCTACTCCAATATAATAGCCGCCTGAGGCCGCAACATTCCCAAAAGAAACCACAACGGGTTTTACTTCTTTTGCAAGTTCTACTTCCCTCCAAATAATATCTGAAACCAAGGCACTACCGCCTGGGGAATTTACGCGTAAAACAATAGCTTTCACGCTTTCAATTTCTACCGCTTTTTGAAGGGCTCTGACCACCAAACCTTGGCCAATAAAATCTTTCCCTCCTTCTCCGTAATAAATTTCCCCTTGCGCATATACCACGGCAATTTTATCCTTTCCGCTCAGCAGTCTTTTTTTTCTTGCTACCTGAATATAGTCCCTAAATTCAACATAGCTGATCTCAGCATCTTCTTCAAGCCCCATTTTATCTATCAACAATGTTTCATATTCATCAAAATGAAGATTGCCATCAATAAGACCGGATGTTACCGCATATTTTGGTGTTCTTCCACCCAGAGTATCCGCAATTATGTTCAAATCCTCATCAGTGATGTTTCTGGAATCCGAAATATCAGCTATCATGGTATCCCAAAGGGATTGGATAAGTTCTTTTATCTGCATGCGATTCTCAGGACTCATTGTATTTGACAAATAGGGTTCTACAGCGCTTTTATATTTTCCATGCCGAATCACCTCCATTTTAACGCCCATTTTCTCCTGCAAATCCTTAAAAAACAATATTTCAGTGGCCAATCCTTTAAAATCCATTGCACCAACCGGGTTTAGGTACATTTCATCTGCCACACTTGCCAAATAGTAGTCTTTTTGGGTGTAAAAATCAGAATGGGCGTAAATAAACTTTCCTGTTGATTTAAAATCCAATAAGGCTTTCCTTATCTCTTGAACCTGAGCCAATCCTGCCTGCAAAAAACTTGTGGTGAAACTAATCCCTTCAATATTAGTATCTTCTTTAGCCACTTTAATGGCATGAAGAATATCATCCAAACCTACCTCGTCATCCCAAAATGCCGCAAATGGGTCAGAATCATCTCTACCCACATAATCCCTTATAGGTTCTGTAAAACTCAACTCCAATATGGAATTCTTGCTCACTACAACCCCATCATCTGCATTTCCCATCAAAGCCGCAAAAATGACAAACATTCCAAATAACACTCCAAAAGCAATCAAACATCCTAAAATGGCAGCCAATAGATTTCTCAAAAACTTCATGCAATCAAATTTATTTTCAGGTCAAATATAACCATTGTTGTATTGTTTTGTTTACTTTGTTTTCTTGATTATGGGTCAGACACAAACAGCATATCTCTCATTGGGCAGTAACTTGGGCAATAGATATCCCACACTGCAAAAAGCTGTTTTTCGTATTCAAAAAAAAGTTGGTGAGGTAACCGCTGTATCCTCAATTTATGAAAATCCAGCTGTAGGTTTTGAAGGAGAGGATTTTTTGAATGCCTGCATTTCTGTAAATACTAAATTACCACCACCAGAATTGCTCTTGGTCCTTTTGGAAATTGAGAAGGATTTTGGACGGGAAAGATCACAACAAAAAGGACATCAATCCAGAACCTTGGATATTGATATTGTTCTTTATGGAAATGAAATTATCGATTCAAAAGAATTGGCCATCCCGCACCCAAGAATGGCAGGCAGGAATTTTGTTCTAAAACCCTTGGCTGATATTGCCCCGCAATATTACCATCCG
This sequence comes from Flagellimonas eckloniae, assembly GCF_001413955.1. Lineage (NCBI taxonomy): Bacteria > Pseudomonadati > Bacteroidota > Flavobacteriia > Flavobacteriales > Flavobacteriaceae > Flagellimonas > Flagellimonas eckloniae. The sequence continues at coordinate 1,999,006 of NZ_LCTZ01000002.1, forward strand.
GTTCTCAATAAAGACATTCGCAATTTATTGCAGCAATGTAAAGACCGAAGTCAACTGAAGAAAACATCATACAAACTTTTTAAGAATCGTTTGGAACTTTTTTCGCAGCTTCAGTTTCTTGCTATTGAAGGAAACATTGGAGCCGGAAAAACAACGCTATCCAAAATGATTGCAAAAGATTTTAATGCAAAATTGGTTTTGGAGCGTTTTGCAGACAATCCTTTTTTGCCGAAATTTTATGAAGACCAACCCAGATATGCCTTTCCTTTGGAGATGTCCTTTCTAGCTGATCGGTATCAACAATTTACGGATGATACTTCGCAGTTTGATCTTTTTAAAAATTTTATGGTCAGCGATTATGATATTTTCAAGTCCCTAATCTTTGCAAAGATTACATTACAGGAAGAAGAATTTAATTTATATAAAAAGGTCTTCAATTTCATGTACAAAGAGGTGAAAAAACCCGAAATTTACTTGTACCTCTATCAAAATACAGAACGACTATTGGCGAATATCAAAAAACGGGGTCGGGATTACGAGCAAAACATTGACACTTCTTATTTGGAAAAAATAAATCGTGGATATATGGATTTTATAAAAGGGCATCCAAACCAAAATAGTATGATTTTGGATTTGAGCGACTTAGATTTTGTAAACGATTCTGCAGATTATGAAACCGTCTTGGAACGGCTCGAAGAAAAAATTCTGCAGTTACTTTTTTAAGAGAATTTTAGCAAAATGTTTGGAAATTATAAAAGGTTTTATTTTATTAGCGCCTCTCTAAAAGAGAAACTAACTAACTCAAACTATATGTTTAGCCCTGAATTTTCAGGGCTTTTTTGTTTTAGAGGCCCTGAGTTTAGCCCATATATCCCATACAACTACCCCTGCACTTACTGAAATATTCAATGAATGTTTTGTTCCAAACTGAGGAATCTCAAGGACTAAATCACAAGCCGAGACCACTTCTTGTGAAACCCCTTTCACCTCATTTCCAAAAATTAATGCCACGGTTTCGTTATTCCCTACGTTGAAGTCATTGAGCATTGTTGCATTTTCAGCTTGTTCCACAGCAATTGTACGTGCTCCCTGCCGTTTAAGCTCTGGAACCAGTTCCAAAGTATTCTGCCGGTACTCCCACTCCACACTTTCTGTGGCTCCCAAAGCAGTTTTCCTAATGTCCTTGTGGGGTGGGGTCGCTGTTATTCCGCAGAGGAATACTTTCTTTACCAAAAAAGCATCCGCTGTTCTAAATACAGATCCAATATTATTTAAGCTTCGAATATTGTCCAAAACTATAATGATCGGATTTTTTTCGGCCTTTTTAAAACCAGCCACATCCAATCTATCCAACTCGCTGTTTTCAAGTTTACGCATATTATTTTTCAACTATAATCCCTAAAATATCAACAAAAATTCTTGAAACATGGAGAAATGGGTACATTCGTTTCTACCCAATTCTGGGCAAATGTAAAAGAATAATATCGCTTTGGCAGCCAATACTAAGACAAAGAAAGTTACCCCACTGATGCAACAATATAATGCCATCAAGACCAAACATCCTGATGCATTGTTGTTATTCAGGGTGGGGGATTTTTATGAAACTTTTGGTGAAGATGCCATAAAGGCCTCCAAGATTTTGGGTATTATCCTTACCCACAGAAATAATGGAGGGGACAAAACCGAATTGGCCGGGTTTCCGCACCATTCTTTAAATACCTATTTGCCAAAACTGGTAAAGGCAGGGCAGCGCGTGGCCATATGCGACCAACTGGAAGACCCTAAACAAACCAAAAGTATTGTAAAACGAGGCGTTACCGAGTTGGTAACACCGGGTGTAGCCCTTAATGACGATATATTATCCGCAAAGAGCAATAATTTTTTGTGTGCCGTACATTTTGGACGAAATAAATATGGGGTCTCTTTTTTGGATATTTCCACCGGAGAATTTTTAACCGCGGAAGGTTCTGCCGAACAGGTGGACAAGCTACTTCAAAATTTTAGCCCTAATGAGGTTTTGGTTTCCAAAAACCACAAAGCTTCATTTTTAGAGCTTTTCGGCTCCCATTTTCACAGTTTTTTTCTGGAAGACTGGATTTTTCAGGAAGATTATGCCAATGAAAGTCTAACCAGCCATTTTAAGACCAACACCCTGCAGGGTTTTGGCATTGACCATTTATCCAACGGAATAATTGCTTCTGGAGCTGTTCTGCACTATTTATCCGAAACACAGCACAGCAGATTACAGCACATCAACAAGCTCCAAAGAATTGCAGAAGAGGAATATGTTTGGATGGATCGCTTCACAATCCGTAATCTAGAGCTTTACCACTCTACCAATCTAAATGCGGTAACGCTTTTAGACGTCATTGACAAGACCATTTCCCCAATGGGAGGGAGACTTTTAAAACGATGGTTGGCACTTCCATTAAAAAACATTGAAAAGATTCAGCAGCGCCATCAAGTTGTTGCTTATTTAAAAACTGAGGAAGAAAAGTTAGAAAAAGCGCAGCATTGGATCAAACAGATGGGCGATTTGGAACGCTTAATCTCCAAATTGGCTACAGGCAAAATAAACCCAAAAGAGGTCGTTCAGCTAAAGAATTCGCTCGAAGCTGTTGTTCCCATCAAGCAATTGGCCTTGGAAAGCCCCAACAAGTCCCTGAAAAGCATTGGCGAACAATTGAATGAATGCGAAGCACTTCGAACCAAAATCAAAGAGGTTCTTAATGAGGAAGCTCCTGTAAACCTTTTAAAAGGTGAAACTATTGCCGCAGGCTATTCCACGGAATTGGACGAGTTAAGGGGCTTGGCTTTTTCTGGCAAGGACTATCTGGACAAAATGTTGGAGCGCGAAACCGAAATCACCGGAATCACTTCCCTAAAAATAGCTTCCAATAATGTTTTTGGGTATTATATTGAGGTCAGAAATACGCACAAAGACAAGGTTCCAGAAGATTGGATACGCAAACAGACCTTGGTGAACGCGGAGCGATACATCACGGAAGAACTTAAAGAATACGAGGCTAAAATATTGGGTGCCGAAGAACGCATTTACACCCTTGAACAACAGTTATTTGAGCAACTTTTAATGTGGATGCAAGAATATATTGGAACTGTTCAGGATAATGCCTATCTGATTGCCCAACTGGATTGTCTTTGTGGATTTGCCCAATTGGCAAAAGAGAACAATTACGCCATGCCCCAGATGGATGATTCCACTGTACTTGACATTAAGGATGGACGGCATCCTGTAATTGAAAAACAATTACCTCTTGGAGAAAGTTATATTACCAATGATGTATTGCTAAATAGAGATGACCAACAGATCATCATGATCACTGGGCCAAATATGAGCGGTAAATCTGCAATTTTAAGGCAGACCGCCCTTATAGTGCTTATGGCACAGATGGGAAGTTTTGTTCCTGCCACCGCTGCAAAAATAGGTGCAGTGGACAAGATTTTTACAAGGGTTGGCGCCAGTGATAACATTTCAATGGGTGAATCTACCTTTATGGTGGAAATGAACGAAACAGCGTCCATTCTCAACAATCTCTCTGAACGCAGTTTAGTGCTTTTGGATGAAATTGGAAGAGGAACCAGCACTTATGATGGTATTTCTATAGCTTGGGCCATTTCTGAATATCTTCATGAACATCCATCTAGGGCAAAAACGCTTTTTGCCACACATTATCACGAGCTCAATGAAATGACCGGTACTTTTGCCCGAATCAAAAATTACAATGTTTCCATAAAAGAATTGAAAAACAACGTGCTTTTCCTTAGAAAATTGGTACCAGGAGGGAGTGAACATAGTTTTGGAATTCATGTGGCCAAAATGGCCGGAATGCCCCAACAAGTAATTCAAAAAGCCAATAAAATTCTTAAAAAATTGGAGAAATCCCATTCCAATTCCGAGGTTGCCAATACATTGGAATCCGCACAAAACGAAATGCAACTGAGCTTTTTTAATTTGGACGATCCATTGCTCGAGGAAATCAAGGAAGAGATTTTACATTTGGATATTGACACCCTCACCCCAGTTGAAGCCTTGATGAAACTTAACGAGATTAAGCGCCTCCTTAGCAAAAAGAAAAAGGCAAGTTCTTAAAGCTTTGCCCATTGGAAAAAGGAGTAATCCTTTTCGATTAAAATGCTTTTAATTTTATAGAAATGTATTAAATTTGCATCCGCATCGGCAAAAACTGATGTTTGTTGATGTTCTTTAAAATGCGAAAGTAGCTCAGTTGGTAGAGCATCACCTTGCCAAGGTGGAGGTCGCGGGTTCGAATCCCGTTTTTCGCTCAAAACGCTGCTTGCCAGCGTTTTTTTATGCTGATACCAATATCATGCTCGAGTGGTGGAATTGGTAGACACGTTGGACTTAAAATCCAATGGCCATTATGGCCGTGCGGGTTCAAGTCCCGCCTCGAGTACGCAAAACCCTGTTAATCAATTGATTTTCAGGGTTTTTTATTTTATGTAAGTATCGGGAAATCCTCTCTTATTTGTTAACTTCGGGCTATGATGGAAAATCAGATCTGATTTTCCACAACGAAATCATAGCCTAACCGTTAGCTTTAATTTGAAAAAGAATCATCTCATACCAATTATTCTCATCTTGTTGCTAGGTAATTCCTGCAATAGTTCAAAATCTGAAATAGATGGATTTTGGATAAGCGCTTATGAAATTAATGAAGATTCGATTACTCACGTTTCGGACCAAACAAATTTCATTGAAATTGTAGGAGATAGTATTTCTTTTTGGTCAAATACAGTTCCAAAAATTGGTTTTAGCGGGTCTAAAATCAAATCAACTATTGACTATAACCCTCTTGGTTTTGAAATTAACCATGACAAATTTGACAACATTAACTTTCAAATTTTATCAAAAGACAGCATAGTAGTAAATTTTTGGAATGAAAGCACCACAAAAACAATATTCAAACGTCTTGAGGAGCCAAATGACGAAATAAGCTGGACGCCATTCAACGAATCTTACGAGTGGATTGGAAATAAATCCTTCATGGTTAATACCAAGTTTATGAATAATGGACTTTATGTTGAGTACTTAAGAAAATCAGGCCAAGTAGTTGTTGGACATTGGAGTATTTTGAAAAACAAAAAGCGTTCATTCATTGTACTCGATGCTCTAAATCGCAACACGCTTTCAATCGATTCCATAACAAATCATTCAGTCCATGTATCAGCTACTCATGAAAAAAAGTATAATTACATTTTTAAAGAGAAACATTTATCAATACCTCAAAACATCTTAGGTGAATGGTTTTTATTTGACCTTGAAAACATCGAAGGAATCGATCCTCCCCTTCTCCCATTCGGCTATGAGCCACCTAAAATTGTATATATGAATGTCACAAAGGATTCAATAACAACTATTAAAAATAATATTGAATTTGCCAGAAAATGGATATTAGGTGGTGATGGTAATTTAATGATTTTTCCAAATGTGATTATTCATAAAGACACTACTGACATCGATACATTAACAAGAAAAGAAAGGTCGATTCGTTCCAGTATATTAAAAATTGATAGTCTCTCTGAAACCGAACTTATAATCCTATCTGATTATGAAATACTTGAAATGAATGGTTTCGAGAGAAAATTAAAGTTTCGCAGAAAAAAAACTACAGCTAACAATAGCTATTAGTAATTGCTAGCCATTCAAGGGACTTTCGATAAATTCTAACGAATTTCTACTACGCAGTGCTCTTTTTGCTAACTTCGATACCAATCGCAACTACTCATAACCGAGACCTCTGGCATTAATTAAAAAAACATGAATTATATTCTATTAAGAACAACGCTACTTTTTCTTTTTACAACTGTTTTCGCAATAGAAATTAAAGCACAAATAGCTGTTGAAAATGTGAATGGTAAATGGACTTTTATTGTAGACACAAAGCCATTTGAAGTAAAGGGAGCTACTTTTGGTTATGATAAAGATGTAGCCAACTATGACAAATACTTCCAAGAACTCAATTTTTTAGGTGTTAATACAATTAGGACATGGGGCACAGATAAAAACACCATGAAAATGTTGGATGCAGCCCATAAACACGGAATAAGAGTAATGTTAGGTATTTGGATGCGACATGGCCGAGCGGGTATGGAGGCTGACGATAGTTTCGACTATAGCAATGATGAAGATGGTAAAGAAGTCATGTATAAAGACGCTCTTGAAATCGTAAAAACCTATAAAGACCATCCGGCAATACTTACATGGGGTGTTGGCAACGAAGTTTACCTAAATACAGCTACCGACGAAGAAAAAATTGCTTACTCAAAACTATTGGAAAGAATCTGTTCTCAAATCAAGAGAATAGATGAAAATCATCCTGTTGCATCTGTTGAAGCTTGGACTTTTGGAGTAGACTGGTGGGAAAAATATGTTCCATCTATTGATATTTATGGAATCAACACCTACGGAAAAGGAGCTAATGTTTTGCCAGAAGAATTATCAAAAAAAGGGGTAACTAAGCCCTATGTCATAACCGAATTTGGGGTTAGGGGGGAATGGGAAATAGAAGAAGACCTAAATGGAGTAAAGTTAGAACCAACAGATAAAGAGAAATATGACGTAATTGTTAATGGTTATAATGAATGGATCAAACCAAAACCGAATTGTTTAGGAGTCTATATATTTCAATACGCTACTGATGATAAACATTTAGCACCTTGGTTATTGACCCATTTCAAAGGAATGACCCGTCCACAATATTGGGCAATTCGAGAAGCTTATACAGGAAAAAAAGCTGAAAACAATGTTCCTTCCATTACGTCATTTCAATTATTGGATACTAACGTAAAAAGTGGGACTTGGGTTGGTGTAAAACTCGATGCTCTAGATACTGAAGAAGAAGATTTAGCAGTTACCTTTTATTACAATCAACGGACAGGCAGCAGGAAAAGGCGTGACCAATTAGTACCTCTTAATTTTCGTGGTAACCTTTCTGATGGTTTAGAGATTCAACTTCCGCAAGAAAATGGTGGTATAAAAGTCTATGCAATGGTGAACGACACCTTTAATAATGTGGGTATAGCTACAACATCTATTTCAGTTATTGATAAAAACGCAGCTAAACGGAAATTTTTAGTTCCAAAAGTAGAATTGCCATTTCACGTCTACAAAGACAACGAAAATTTACCGTACGTTTTATCAGCATACATGGGAGATTATAACACTATTAATGTAGATTTAGACAATACAGAAACGGTAAAATCGGGAAAAACAGCCATTAAGATAGATTTTAAAGGAAAAAATGAATGGTATGGCCTTGGATTCGTAGACCCAGCGAACGATTGGGGTGATATATTAGGCGGCCATAATATAAGTGGAGCAGAAACTTTCAGCTTTTGGGCCAAAGCAAGTTATGACAACCTAAAAGCAAAAGTAGGTTTTGGACTTATTGAAAAAGGAGATAAACCTTTTTATGATTCTAGCAAAAAGCTTATTGAACTAATCCTTACGGACAAGTGGAAAAAATATACCATTAATACAAAAAGACTCGATTTAACCTGTATTCGTTCTGGGTTTGTAATTTTTACGATTGGTGAAGGTATGAGTCATACTATTTATATAGATGAAATAGTTTTCGAATGACAACTATGAATGATAAATAATTAATGTCAACAATAGCTAAAAAATTGAGGTTTAAGTGATTAAACAAAAAAATAAATCAAATGACTGTGCTAAACCAAAAAGTATAGGTGTAAAATCCCCAACAACTTATAGTCCAGACTGTTGTGTGCTATTAAGGCTTCTTTTAAATTAAACCCAATCAGGATGAAAATATTTAATCTTGAGAGTAAAAAATAAATAACTAGATGAATATATACCTCTTTATTAGCATTTAGAAATAGGCAAAATCTTATTATAATTGGTTCGAATACCACCATTAAATAGAATTATGAACGAATTTAAAACGCTATACATCTATACTGCATTTGCACTGCTTCTATTCCAACAAACGTCCTTGCTTGCACAGGGTAACCAACAATTAGATTATATAGTGCTATATAGTGCAGACACTTTATATGGAAATGTGAAATACATAGATGAAGAAGGAGTTCATCGAAAATTTTATAAAAAAATAAGGCTAACGACTATTGATGGAAAAAGAAAAAAATACAAGAGAAAAGATGTTTCTGCTTTTAGGAAGGACAACGTTAATTACAAAAGTTTTTGGTTGAATCAATCGTCTCAAAAAATTACATTAGCTAATCCTAACTATAATATTGATAACAAAGATGGACAACAACATTTCTTAAGGATTGTGAGCCAAGGAAAGCTTAGCCACTATGAACTAGAATGGTTTGAACAAGGAAATGCAACCTTGTGGTCTATGGCTTTACTAAAGAAAGAGGAAGACCCCTTTTTCATAAGAGCAGACCAAGGATTGCTAGGATTAAAGAAAAAAGTTTTACTGAACTATTTTTTCAACTGTCCAAAACTAAAAGAAGGAATTAACTTAAAACAATTGAATAACGTTTGGCAAGTAGTTGATTTTTATAATAGTGATTGTATTCATTAAATCATCGTAACAATAACTTCACACAGCAATGGTTATAAATAATTGCTTGATATCGCCTATCCTTCGACTACGCTCAGGACGGGCTTCTGAAAATTCTTGTAGGTTTTCAGTTTGGTGCGCATTTGCAAGGTTAGATGCTGACCCTCGCAACTAATCATACGCGAGGCCGTTCAATACAAACAAAATAGAAATGATAGCATTTTTACACACTTCGAAAATTCATATCGACCGATTTGAAAAATTGGTTAACTCAATTGATAAAAACATTCCGACTAAACATTTTGTAAATGAAGAAATCCTTGAATTAGCGATAACAAATGGCAAGACAGATTCAGATGCATTTAAAAAACAGATTGATTTTATCAAAGAGGACAATCCAAAGTTAATAATCTGCACTTGTTCCACTTTTGGAGAAGAAAGTGATACGTTGGATAATGTATTTAGAATTGACAGACCAATTGTTCAATATATTGTAAACAAATTCCACAAAATAGGATTGGTCTATACAGCTATTTCGACTAAGGAAATAAGCACAAATTTATTGGTTGAAACATCAAGACAGCTGAACAAGGAAATAGAAATTATTAACTGTGATTGCTCCGAGCATTGGGTTCATTTTGTTAATGGAAATCAATTAGAGTATGAGACTCAAATTGCGAATTCGATTAAATCATTGGAGGATCAGGTAGATGTAGTATTTTTAGCTCAAGCATCCATGGTTGGCGCTAAGAATATTTTACTGAATTTCAAGAAAGAAATCGTTTCAAGCCCTGAATATGGAGTGAGACAAATTTTGCATGGTAAATAGGCCAGTATACAATACTAAATAAAGGCATAGGGCATTTCATGAATATTAGAAGGTTTGGGAGTTTGGGATTAAAAAGAGCTCAACGCCCATTAATTGCAAGCAAAAAACAAAAATTGTGAAAACTGAAATCAATGCTATTTGGATTGACCTAAATGAAGAACTTTATAAGTTCATTTTAGGAAAAGTAAAAGATGAACAAACCTCAAAAGATATTCATCAAGAGGTTTTCATAAAAATTCAAACTAAAATTCATCAGCTAAAGCATACTTCCAAACTCACTTCTTGGGTTTATCAAATTACAAGAAACACCATTATTGACTACTTCAGAAAAGTAAATAACAACATATCAATAAGTGATTTAGAAATTCCAGAAACGGAAGCTGATAATTTTGATTATTCAAACCTAACAAACTGTATCAATCAAAAAATAGAAAGCCTATCAGCTGCTCATAAAGAAGCAATTATTTTGACATCCTTTAAAAACTACTCTCAAAAAGAGCTAGCAGAACATTTGAAAATCTCATATTCTGGCACAAAGTCAAGAGTTCAAAAAGCCAAGGAGATTTTAAGGGAAAATATTTTGGATTGCCCAAATGTAGAATCTGATAGCAAAGGAAAATTACTAGACTTCGAAAATAATTAAAATTAGCTACGTCTTTTTCAAATTAGCTACGTCCATTAGATATAAAACATAATATAAATGGACAATTCAAAAGTAGTTACAGTACAAATTCTTAGTGCTTTCGCTGAAAACGGCAAAGGCGGTAATCCAGCAGGTGTGGTCTTAAATGCAGATAATTTATCTGATAAAAATAAGCTTGACATTTCTAAAAAAGTAGGTTTATCAGAAACCGCTTTTGTTTCAAAATCCAAAACTGAAGATTTTAAACTGGATTTCTTCACACCAAACAAACAAATAGCGCATTGTGGGCACGCCACAGTGGCAGCATTTTCTTATTTAAAACAAATAGGCACTTTAAAGAATGATAGCTCTTCAAAAGAAACCATAGATGGGAAACGAAAAATAGAAATGATTGGGGACCTTGCGTTTATGGAGCAGTTGGCTCCAAAATATGTTGATGTTAGTAATAAAGAAAGTGTAATCTTAAAATCCTTGGGATTAAAAAAGAATGATATTCTACCCAAAGCACCAATTCAACTTGTAAATACTGGAAACTCATATATATTGATTCCTGTTAAAAACGAGGAAATTTTAAAAAATATAGTTCCAGATTTTGACCTAATAAGCGAAATTAGCGAAGAGTTTGATTTAATCGGTTACTATGTGTTTTCTAACAATACGGAAAATACTAAATATGATGCTACCTCAAGAATGTTTGGACCGCATTATGGAATATTAGAAGAAGCAGGGACAGGAATGGCAGCCGGACCGCTTGCATGTTATTTATTTGATGTTTTAAAAATTAAAAAAAGTGCTTTTCATATTCAACAGGGTAAGTTTATGAAAGAGCCTTCTCCAAGTTTGATTATTGTTAACCTACGAATAGAGAAAGGAAAAATTAAAGACTTAATGGCTGGTGGAAAAGGAGTACTAAATAGACAATTAGAGGTTAAAATAAATATCTAAATGCTTGTGCGTAACACTATAAATAGCAAATAGGTGATTAGTGTATAATCCAAAGATTGATTTATTTTTATGCAAAGTGGCTAAACTGAAATAATCATTTGTTTTCTACCCCACTTGCTATATACTAACTGTTGTATAAAATTAAATAGGTAGCAATGAAAGAAACTGTCAACTTTGCCAAATCGGAATTAGGAATACGCAGGCCAGTCAAAGAGGTTTTTGAGGCATTTACTAATCCTGATATAACCGCTAAATTTTGGTATACCCATAGTACAGGAAAACTTGAAGAAGGTGTACATCTAGAATGGAAATGGGAAATGTATAATTTGGTTGTCCCTGTGAATGTTCTCGAGATTATAGAGAATCAAAAAATACTCATAGAATGGGGACAAGGAATACAAAAATCAACCGTAGTATGGGAATTTAATTCAGTAAACGATAATCTGACATTTTTGACCATTCAAAATTATAACTTCCTTGGAAATGGTGACGAGCTATTAAACCAAATTAAAGATTCGACCAAGGGATTTACATTTGTCCTATCTGGATTAAAAGCTTGGTTAGAGCATAAAATTCAATTGCGATTAGTAGACGATGCCTTTCCAAAAGAACTAATGACAAAGCAATAAATTATACACAACAAGAGCTATAATTAATATGGGATTTAATGTTTAATTGAAAGCTTAGTGCTTTTAATTCACGCACTAATCATAGCCAAGACCTTTATACACAAGCAAATAAGAGCACTTCGCAGATGAATGAAATCAGAAATTTTATTCAAAATATCACTCCAATCAATGATTCTGATTGGCAGTTTTTCTCTTCAAAATTACAGGAAGTAGAGCTCAAAAAACATTCCATCCTATTGAAATTAGGAGCGGTTGAAAACCATTTGTCTTTTATAACAAAAGGAATAGTTCGTTTTCATGTTCCAGGAGAAGAAGTCGATCTGACTTTTGGCTTTTTATTCGAAAATGAATTTGTAACAGGTTATGATTCATTTTTAACACAAACCCCTTCTGAATACCAAATTGAAACCTTAACAGATACCATTTTATGGAAAATTTCGCACAAAGACTTGAAAGAAGTCTACGAAAAAACATCTGTCGGAAATATTATGGGACGAAAAATGGCTGAGAATATGTTTCTAATAAAATCAAAGAGAGAACTTTCCTTATTGAGTAAAACAGCAGAAGAACGATATTTGGACTTATTCTCTTACAGGCCAAAATTGTTACAACAAATTCCATTAAAATATATTGCATCATACATTGGCGTAACGCCACAAGCATTAAGTAGAATAAGACGACGTATTACTTAACTTGGGTTCATTGCTTTTACTTCGGTGCTTTCTGATCTTTATTTTTCAATAATTCCGAAAACATGAAACCACTACTAGTACTATTATTAAGTTTTACCATCTCCATTTTTGCAGTTAAAATCTTTAAAAAAGAATACGATTTTGCTATATCTGCCAGAATTGCTATGTCAGCGATGCTCGTATTTACGGCTATTGGACATTTTGTATTTACAAAAGGAATGTCAATGATGATTCCTAAATTTATTCCTTTTAAAGAAAGTTTTGTTTACCTGACAGGATTATTTGAAATCTTAATTGCAATAGGACTTCTAATTCCTAGGTTTAAATATATATCTGGATGGGCACTACTAATTTTTCTTCTGCTAATGTTACCAGCTAACATTTATGCGTCAATTCATCATGTGAATTATCAAAAAGGAACATTTGACGGACATGGTCTTCCATATTTGTGGTTTAGAATTCCTTTACAAATCCTTTTTATAGTTTGGACTTATATTTGTTCAATCCGAATGTAATCTCAAGGAAAAGGCAGTGACTAACAATATGAATACTTAATTGCTTGTACCTCTGAGGCTCATAAAATCCTGCGGATTTTTCTAAATTTCGGTTCGCTTTTGTTAGATTAATTGCAATTTGAGTAATGAAAACTGAAAAATCAAGAATAACAATCCACATGGTTTCCAGTCTTGATGGATTTATTGCCAAGAAAGATGGAAGTGTTTCTTGGATGCACTCAAAAGATACTTACGAAAAAGGAGTTGAGCTGACAAAGGAATACATTGCCAAATTCCTTGAATCAATAGACTGTTACATTATGGGTTCACGGACTTACGAACACGCCATTGAACTTGGTTGGCCATATGGAGAGATTCCGGTTTTCGTATTAACAAATAGGAACCTAAAAACGGACAAAAAAAGTGTACAATTTCTATCAGGCGACTTGAACGAAATTGTATCTGACCGGTTAAAAACCCAATACGAGAATATATGGATGGTCGGCGGAACTATGCTGACAAAGGAATTCCTTCGTCTTGGACTAGCTGATGAGATAAACATAACCATAATCCCAACTCTTTTGGGAAGCGGAACACTCTTTTTTGACTACATTGAAAAAGAAATTTCATTGCATTTAAAAGACGTGACCGCCTTTAAGGATGGAATGGTTGAAATAGTATATCAGATAAAAAAGGAATAAAAAAACAGTGGCTATAAGTAGTGGCACAGTTCTCGCGTTCTCCTGAAAATCCTAGTGGATTTTCAGTTTGGTTTGTACTTGCAAAGATTAATGCTAAACCACGCAAATACTTTTGGCCAAAACCGTAAAGCATAAGCTATAATTCACAAATGAAATTAAAAAAAGCGTCAATAAGAAACATCAACGATTTAAAAAAAATCTGTATCGATGCATATTCCCTGAATTTCCATAACCACTGGAACGATGGCGGACTAGAATGGTATTTGGATAATGAGTTTAGTATGGAAAGGCTTACTTCGGATTTGAACGATGAAAACATCGAGTATTATTTTATTGAACACAAATTAAAAGTGGTCGGATTTATAAAAATTAAGATGGAACCCACCAAAAATTTATCCTTTGGCAATAGTGCAGAATTGGAAAAAATCTATGTCCTTCCAGAATGCAAGGGAATGGGAATTGGAAAATTAGCCTTAAAAGAAATTAGTAGTAGGATTAGGGAGAGTGGGAAAAAAAATCTCTTCTTATGTGTAATTGACACCAATAAAAGTGCAATTGCCTTTTATGAAAAGCTTGGATTTGAATTTCACAGCAAAACGACTTTGGATGTACCATATTTTAAGGAAGAACTTAAGGGAATGCACAGAATGATGAAAATATTGAATCAATAAAAGCCAATTGCCAATAATGGCAATAAAGTGCTAAATTGAATGACTTGTGAGTGTGTACTAAGTCTACCAAATCTTTTGGATTTGACTTTTAAAGTGAAAAAGATTAAAGCAAGAAAAGCTTTGGCTACAAAACGTTTCCCTTGTCTTGACCTACTTGCCATATCCAAGACCGTTGACAGCAATGTCCCTTCCCCATTACATTTATGACAGAAAACTAGCAAAAGGAACAACCATCAACTATATTTATACCTATGGGGCGAGATGATGGCCTCACCGCAAGACAGCGCCCCACAACGCCATAAACAAAAACCATTGGCAATACTAATAGCTTAAAAAATCATCGATATATGAACATAAAACTCAAATTGAAAATTCCATTGTTCCGATTATTTGTTGCCCTACAAATGTTAATTGGAATAGCCTATGTAAACGCTCAGAAACAGGATAATACTATTGAAACAGAAAAAAATATGGAGATTGCTTTTATAATGTTCGAAGACTATGAGACTTTAGATGTCTTTGGACCCGCAGAAATTTTCGGTCGTCTAACAGATCAATATACGCTCAAGTTTTATTCACTTGAAGGAGGAGTGATCACCAATAGACACCGAGTTCCAATTATGACCGAAAAACTAGACACCATGAGAAACAATCCCGAAATAATATTGGTTCCCGGTGGTATGGGCACCAGAAAAGAAATCAATAATTCAAGACTTCTTCATAAAATCAAAGAACTGGCGCAAGAAAGTGAATACGTGCTTTCGGTATGTACTGGAAGTGCACTTCTTGCAAAAACCGGTCTTTTAGATGGTAAGGAGGCCACTTCCAATAAAAGGGCTTTTTCATGGGTTTCATCTCAAGGTATCAAGGTTGACTGGGACAAAAAAGCAAGATGGAAAATAGACGGGAAATACTATACCTCCTCGGGTGTAAGTGCAGGTATGGACATGGCATTCGGTTTCTTGGCAGATAGGCATGGGATTGATTTTGCAAGAAAAATAGCTAGGGAAATTGAATACAATTGGATTGAGGATAAGGATAACGATGATTTCGTTGCGGAGTAAATACTACTGTAAAGAAGGGTTATTATTCATTGCCACTTTTGGTTAACTTCAAACTTTTAAACAAATAAATCGGCTGGATTTCGTTGTGGACATTTCCCTTTGGAACATAAATTCGCTTAAGAATTACGTTCCCCTTTTGACAATTGCCCTCAATGGGCTTTGTTCGGGAAAACTGCAAATCAATATTAATCTGAACTAAAAATGAACGGAATTTCATTTGGAAAAGCAAAACTATCGGACGCTTTAAGAATATCTGTTTTACTTAAAACTGTCTATATTCAGACATACGCAGTTGAAGGAGTTACCTTTGAATTTGCGAATTTCATTACAAAAAGGTTTTCTTTAGAAAACATAGAAAATCTAATACAGAATAATCCAAGCAGATTGATAATCGCTTATCAAAATGGGAATCCGGTTGGAGTTGCTGAAATACTTTATGACAGTACCTGTCCAATAAGAAATATAGCTGTTCCGGAATTAAGCAAGTTATATGTTTTAGAAAGGTTTTACGGAAAAGGAGTTGGGTTCAGACTTATGAATGAGGCTGAAAAAGAGGTGCTTAAAAATGGATTTAAGGAATTTAATCTTGAGGTTTATATCAACAATGTTAGAGCAATAGCTTTTTACCAAAGACAAGGTTATACTTCTATAGGTAAGGTCGATTTCCCAATGGAGTCCAATACCTATGAAAACTTGGTAATGAATAAATTGTTGAGCCTGGAATCGGTGCTCAAAAATAGTGGGCGAAGTTGAAAACTCTTAAAGCGATAACCAACAAGTTTTCGAAAGTTGAAATTTCTAAAAGCCAAGATTAAAATCTTGGCTTTTTTGATTTTGACACATCGCTTCAAACACCATCTTTTCAATTTAATTTTAGGAAGTCAAGCACAGTCATGTTGGGCTATGAACATAATTCAACAGCATTGTATATATTGCATTATTTACTCAGCCATTACAGCAAATTTTCTTATCTTAAAAGTTTATTGGCTTTACTTTTTGGTAAACCAAAAAATGCATGTTTCACAGAAATAACTAAACCTAAATGAACGTAAAAATATATGGCATTGTCCTATGTTTTTTTGTGCAATTTTTAGCCACAGGGCAATTTAATAACTTCAAGTTTGAAAATCTAGATACGGTAGATGGATTATCGAGTAGTACATGCTTGACCATATTTCAGGATAGGGAAGGCTTTTTATGGTTTGGAACCATAGATGGCCTAAACAAATATGATGGCTATGAATTTGAAATTTACAAATCTATTTTAAACGATTCCACCTCAATCAGCAATAACAGAATCAATGCCATTGAGGAAGATTTACTTGGAAATTTATGGGTGGGCACCAACAATGGCCTAAACTGTTTCAACAAAAAGACGAATAGTTTTTTACGTATCAATCTGTACAGACAATTAAGCCTCGCCAACAATCCACGAAAGTTTATAAATGATCTCTTGTTCGATACCGTAACAAATACCTTATGGGTTGCCACTAATAATGGGGTCATCAAGGTTGCCTTAAAAGATTTTGAGCAAGATCCTGAAAAACTGGAGATTTTCTATTACTTCAATGATGAATCCAATTTGTCTTCCCTAGACAACAATAATGTAAATTTTATTGTAAAAGATAATGACAATGTTATTTGGGTGGGCACCAATGGACAGTATCTAAACCGATACAATGCAAAGAAGGATAATTTTGAAAGAATACAGATTGAAAGCAAAAAAGAGTATGAGCTAAACCATATTCCAAAAAATATTTTTGTTGATTCCGACAACGATTTTTGGATTGGAAATGATCTTTCAAACTTGATTTTCTGGGATAGAAAAGAGAATACTTTCACCCACAGATCATTTACCGAGAATAGTATAGCCGTTAGAGATCTGTATCTGGACAAAGATGGATTGATTTGGGCATCTACAGATGGATATGGTCTGTTCTTGTTGGAAAAAAATACTGTTTCCGTTATACAGAACTTAACCAATAATTTTTCGGATCCATTTTCGTTACCCAACAACAAACCTTCAAAAATATATGAAGGGTCCGACGGGATTTTCTGGATAGGAAGTTACGATAAGGGCATAAGTAAACTAGATCTCTCCCAGTATTCCTTTGGACATTATTATTATCAACCTGACAATCCAAATGGGTTAAATGAGAAGATAATCCAATCTGTTCTGCAAGATTCCAAAGAAAGAATTTGGTTAAGTGCCTATAATGGTGGGTTAAATCTTTTTGATGAAAAGGAATATTCTTTCCAACACTTTAGCCACGACCCTAATAATTCGAGAAGCTTAAGTTCAAACAAAATCCTATATACGTTTGAAGACAATGATGGTGCCATCTGGGTATGCACGCTAGATGGAGGCTTGAATAAGTTTGATCCAGAAACGGGCAATTCTGAACGATTTTTGCACAACCCTGAAAATTCTTTTTCAATTGGCCAAAATTCTGTTTGGGGTGGAGTACAGGATTCCAAAAATAGACTGTGGCTAGGCTTAAGAACCGAAGGTCTAAGTCTATATGATCCCAGCACCAAAAAGTTTTTCAATTATAAGAACATCTCTGTAAAGGAAAATGGTTTGGCCAGCAACATGCTTTTCTATCTGTTTATTGACTCTAAAAACCGTCTTTTTGTGGGCACTTCGTTGGGGTTGAACTTTGTTGATTTAAACCAATTGCCAGAATTTATTCCAAAGGATATTCCTTTTTCTGAAATTAAGGAAAAAGGGATAGAGGGCAATTTGATCAATCATATTACCGAAGACCACCTAGGTAATATTTGGATTGGCGCCGATAGCGGGATTTACATGTTAGACCCGGAACTTAACGTAGTGAAATCGTATTCTTCACAAAATGGACTTCCCAACAACCTGGTTGTTGGCTTAGAACAAGACCACAACCATAACTTTTGGATTACGACCAAAAGTGGATTGTCCATGTTGAACCCTGAGACAAACCAGTTCAAAAATTTTAATATCCATGATGGGCTTCAAGGCTCGGAATACCAAAGCAAGTCAATCGAAAAAACCAAGGATGGCCGAATACTGGCTGGAGGAATCAACGGTTTTAATATTTTTCATCCCGATGATATAAAATTGGATGCAACTGTTGCCCTTTTACCCAAAATAACATCTCTAAAATTGAATAACAAACAGGTTGTTGTAGGGGATACCATTAATAATAGGGTCTTGCTCAGTGAATCTTTGGAAAATGCCTCAAACTTAAAATTAAAGCATCATGAAAACTACATTGCCTTCGAATTTTTGGCGCTACATTTTGAAAACCCAGAGCAGGTACAATATGCTTACAAATTAAATGGACTGGACAACGATTTTGAGACCATAGGATACGGAAGAGATGTAAACTACTCCAATTTAGTGCCAGGCGACTATACTTTTGAGGTAAAAGCTTCATTGGATGGACAATGGGAAAATGCACAAAAAGCAACAGTTGAATTTCAAATTCTTTCCCCACCTTGGAAAACTTGGTGGGCCTATATACTATATCTTATTGCGGGTCTCTCTATAGTCTGGATAATATTGCGTTACTATACGCAAAAAGTACAGGAGGCCCAAGAACATGAGCTAGATCAAATGAAGCTTCAGTTCTTTATAAATGTATCACATGAATTTAGAACCCCTTTGACGCTCATACTTAATCCGGTCGATAAAATCTTATCCAGTCTTACTTCGAATCCTGAAACAGTAAAAAACTCAGCCTTATCAATCCAAAGAAGTGCCAGAAGACTCTTGCATTTGGTAAATCAATTGTTGGATTACAGAAAAATGGATGTGGGCATGGCTCCCTTACGGTTGGAGAAAGGAGATATCATAAAGTTTAGTGAAGATATTTTTTCCCTGTTTATTGGTTTGGCCACTAGAAAGGAAATTGATTACAGGTTTACGTCCTCTTCGGAAAACATAACTTCCCTTTTTGATTTTGATAAGGTTGAAAAAATTATAACCAATCTTATTTCCAACGCCATTAAGTACACAAATCCTGGAGGTGAAATCATGGTTTCCATAAAGAAAATATCAGAGACCAAAAATAAATCCAACCTTCCCTTCCTTAAAAAAGAACAATCAGAGAATTACGTTGAAATTACCGTAAAAGATTCAGGGGTCGGTTTGGATAAAGAGCAAATGAAAAACATTTTTTCCCGATTTTACAATGTGGATATTACAAAGGCCGGTACTGGAATTGGACTTAATTTCACCAAAGCTTTAGTTGAACTACACGGTGGGCAAATTTTTGTGGAAAGTCAATATAAAAAGGGAAGCAAGTTTGTAGTACGATTGCCTTTGGATATCAAAGCCGAACCTGAGGAAGTTGAAAACATTAAAGATGAGTTTTTGATCAACTCAATGAAATCTGTAGAATATGAAATGTCTATTGCCAATGATGAACTTATTTCCAAAGCCAAAAGCACTAACGAAAGTGAAATAAAGAAATCGACAATTTTACTGGTTGAGGACAATAGAGAGCTTCGATTGCATTTAAAAAATGACCTTCAGGATCATTATAGTGTTTTGGAAGCCAAAAATGGTGAAGAAGGCATTCATATGGTAAAAAAGCACTTTCCAGATTTAATTATAAGTGATGTGATGATGCCCATTATGGATGGATTTGAAATGTGCAAATCATTAAAGACTGAATTTGAGACCTGTCATATTCCAACGATACTATTAACGGCAAGAAGTTTGGAGGATGACCGTATTGAGGGCTATAATAATGGAGCGGATGCCTATTTGGCCAAACCTTTTGTAACCAGTGTACTTAAAGCCAGAATCAAAAACTTATTGGAAGCTAAAAAAAGGCTTCGACAAAGATTCTCTGAAATTGGAGGGTTATTCCCCTCAAGTGAGGTTACTTCCAACAATATGGATGAAGTGTTTTTGGACAAAGCAACCAAGATTATTCTGGATAATATTGATGACATAGATTTTAAACAAGAAGATTTATTGCATGAATTAGGAATAGGCCGATCTCAGTTCTACAGAAAGATAAGTTCTCTCACGGGTAACAATCCTAGTTATTTTATCCGCACCATACGATTACGATATGCTTCAGAATTGTTGCTGAAAAACAGTTATTCCATCAAGGAAGTAACCCATATGTCCGGCTTTAATTCCTCCGCCTATTTTAGCAAAACATTCCGTGAATTATTTGGTTTGACTCCTTCGGAATTTATTGATCAAAAAAAGGAAGCAAATACAATTCCCGTTAAATAAACTGTCTTTATACATTTGTCCATAATACTTCATCCAATTATTTAGAACTATTAGATCTATATATCTCGTTTTTTAGGAGAAAGAGATGGATACGTGAATGGATATTAAAACTAAATCCAACTTTTAGAAGAAGTGATTTACACGGAACCATAAAAGGTTGCAAAAGGGTCTTAATATTCTAAATTTAGACTAATATCATCGCAAAAAAAAGCAGCTGTAGTTTTCTCTACAGCTGCCTCAAACTAAACAAACTAACTCAAATTAATACTTACTTTTTAATACCCTGGATTTTGCAGTAAATTTTCATTCAACCCTGTTTGAGCTGTGGGTAAGGGGAATAAATAATCTTCACGGGTAAAGTTTCGAAGTGATGAAGGATATACTACTAGACATCTTCTATCACCAACTCCAGTTGTGGTGGTTTCTTCTGGGAAGCCATAACCAGAAGGATCATATAAATCAGGGTTTCCATCATATGCGGTACCTTCTATAACAGCACCGAAAATGGTTTGGTTTAATTCTTGCTCGGCAATACCCCATCTCTTTAAATCATTGAACCTTGTAGCTCCTTCTGCATATAGCTCAATTGCACGCTCTCTTCGAATCTCAGCGCCAATATCCATGCCATTGGTAGCTAAAAAGGTATTGCTGATTGGTGGTAATCCTGCTCTATCCTTAACCAAATTGATAGACTCATTCATTTCTACATCCGTAAGGCTGCCATTTAACTCATACAAAGCTTCGGCATACATTAAATATACTTCAGCCAGACGAAGCAATGGCATGTCATATGCTTCTGTAGTTGTTGCTCTATACGCCTCATCGGTTCCCCAAAGCCAACTCATGAACTTTGAATTTCTATATCCAAAATTATTTGTTCCATTTAAAACCTCATCTTCATTTTCAGGTAGCTCACCAAGATTTCTATGATACGTAAAATAAGCTCTCATCCTATAATCCCTGTTTAAGAATTCATCTGCCTTATTAAAATATCCTTGAAATAATGGAGATTGATCAATAGGCAAGCCATCGGTACATAAAAACATGTCTATGATTTTTCTACTGGGTTTTACCCTTCCTTCATAGACATGACTCAAAAGTGTTGAAGCTTGTCTAAACGTAAAATCGTATTTAGCATAAAATATGAACTCCTTGTTTGACGCTTTGTCTAATCCAGCAGGGTTGGACCCACTATCTTCCAGATTAAATAGGAAATTTGAACTTAAATCATCAAGGTCATCATTGTAATCCCAAAGTTCAAAGGTACCAGAATCCATTATTGATTTACATAATGTAGCAGCCTCCTGTAAATATGCATTGATGTTTGAAGGGTCATTCCCTGCACTACCAGCACCGGAAGAAGTACCATCACCATCAGTTGTGGTTCCTACATATTTCATCCAAGTGGCTTCATGCAATAAAACCTCAGCCTTGAATCCCATGGCAGCTTCCCTACTAATTTTACCCTTATCCTCAGAAGCTATATTAGCTTCATTGGGCAAACCAGCAATAGCATCATCCAAATCCGTTAAAATCTGGGCTACAACTTCATATCGGCTATTACGTGGGGCAAACAATTGCTCAGAATCAGCAGCTAATGGTTCTGTTACCAGCGTAACACCACCAAACCGTTGTACCAAAAAGAAATATTGCCAAGCTCTATGAAATTTTGTGGCAGCTACATATTCTGCAATACTTTCTTCTCCTTCATACGTCTCTGCTCGCTGCAGTAAAAGGTTCATGTCCCTAATTGCTACATAGGCACTTGAATAATACCCATCATTTTCATCTGGCTGGGTATCTCCCCTACCATAGATTTGCATATCACTGTCCTCAACATAACCAACTAAATCAGACCCGTGATCTGCATAAATCCCTTGATCTCCCCATCCAAGTAAGTCTGTATAAAACCGGTTAGATCCTTGCTCAAAGTGTTCAGCTTCGTTATAAAAAACTGCGTCTGTGATTGCAGCTGGCGGTGTTAAGTCTATAAATTCGTCTGCACAAGATGCAAAGAGCACCATAACGCATGGTAATAGTATATATATAATTTTTTTCATTGTATATAATTTTAGTAGTTATCTTAAATGGATATTCTTAAACCTAATGCCCACGTACGCATAAATGGATATGCACTATTATTTGAACTTTCTTGGAATTCTGGGTCATAACCATCTTTTACGCTAGTAAACTCAAATAAGTCATTTCCTGAAAAATAAATACGGCATGTATTAATTGGTGTATTCCCTATTCTTAATCCTGGAATGTTGTATCCTATAATAAGGGATTTTAACCTAATGTATCTATTGTTTTGTAGAATATGATCTTTAAATTGATAATTCCATCTAGATAATCCGCGCTGTGTAGTCAACCTAGGAAACTCCGCATTTGGGTTATCCTCTGTCCATGTTCTACCCAACCAAGCATTCGATTGGTTCTGCCATTCTGCTTGAAAAGGTTGAGCAAAATAACCTGTTCTATAAATTTGATGATCTATGGCACCTTGAAAAAATGCGGTAAAATCCCAATTCTTATACTTTATGTCAAAGTTTAAACCATATACATAATGGGTAGCATTATCTCCATGGTATGTTAAATCATCTGTAGTAAGACTTCCATCTCCATTGGAATCCACAACACGCATGTCTCCTGGTCGTAATGCATCGTTTGAAGTTTGTGATGGTAAAATTCCCCCAGCATCAAGACTGGCATAATAGGCATCAACCTCTGCTTGAGTAGAAAAATAACCGTTCGTCTCATACAGATAAAAAGAGTTGATAGGTTTACCCAAAATATTTTCCGAATCATCCACGTCATTTAAACCGGCAACAATGGATTGGGCACCATCATACTTGGTAATCTCATTTCTGGCATCACTCATGTTTGCACTTACGCTTATATCGAAATCACCAATTTGATCTCTCCATCCCAATTGCGCTTCCCATCCGTTGGTTTCCAAAGTACCTATGTTGGTAAAAGCAGTTGAAGTTCCAAGTATAGCTGTGGTAATCGGCCTAACAAGCATTCCTTTATTTTCTTTCTTAAAAAAATCTAGGGCACCAAATACCTTACTATTAAATAACGCAAAATCCAGGCCAATTTCTGTTGTTGCAATACGTTCCCATGTGGTGTTGGTACTAACTAAACCACTTGCCCTTGAAGTTACTTGCTCACCTGCATTGGTTTGGCCAAAAACAGTAGATCCAAATTGAACTGTTGACAGGTATCCGAAATCACCGATACCGGAAGTACTTCCCAATTCACCATAACCACCTCGAATCTTTAGGAAAGATACAACATCGCTATCCTTAAGAAAGTCTTCAGAGCTTATAACCCAACCTCCGGAAATACTACCGTAATTGGACCATTTTTGTCCATCAGCAAACCTTGATGAACCATCTCGTCTTCCTTGTAATTCCAATAAATACTTGCTTTTATAATCATAATTTAGACGACCAATATAACCGAAAAAGCCCCATTCGCTTCCGCCACCACTTGTAGTAACTTGTTGATCTGTTGCTCCTAAATTTATATCGTATACCCCATAATCAATAAACCCATTTCTCCTCATGTTATACTCATTAAGTATATTTTTCTCAGCTTCAACAGCCAACAGTCCAGAAAAATTATGGTCCCCAAAACTATTGGTATAGTTTAAAGCTCCTCTAAAGTTCTTATAGGTAATGTTACCGTCATTGTTTTCTGGTCCAGTCCCCTCCTCAATAAAAGTATTGTTGTTTATATTATTTGAGAAATCCCCGTCCCAACTGTAAAGAGGAACAGACACCTGATATTGTTGGTATTCGCTATTTTGCCTTCTAACTGCATAAGATCCTGTAAGATTTAGATTGTCCGTTAGTTTATAAGTGGCTTGTGCAGATATTCCTATTTGCTCAACTGCTTTGTTAATTCTACCTGCTTCGCTAACATGTGCTACAGCATTTCTATCACCAGTAATATTAACACCACCAAAATTAGCGTAATATTGCCCCTGAGGGTTAAGCGTAGGAAATAAGGGTGCATCCCACGTAGCAGCTTCCCTGGCCAAACCTTCCGCAGGTCCTGAAAAAGTATTGTGAAGATAGCTGATATTCGTGTTAAGACTTAGTCTATCACTAATCTCAATACCATAGTTTACTGAAAAATTGTATCTATCCTCAAGATCATCCGCAACTATCAAACCTCCAACATTTTTGTCGTATCCTGCTGAAATACGGAAATTACTTACTTCATCTCCACCAGATACACTAACGTTATGTTGACTAGAGTACGAGTTACCAAACATTTCATCAACCTTGGCTGAATTACCTAACCAGATTCGTCCATTAATGGGAAGATCATAATATCCTTCTTCGCCACTGGCAATTCTTGCCACCGTCTCACGATCATTCCAAAAGAAATAACGCGGAGGTTTACCAGATGCAATATCTTCATCAACTGCTGCTAAATATAATTGTCCATATTGTGACATTGTTGGTGAAGGTGGACGAATACCTACAGTACCAATACGTAAAATGGTGTTTACGTCAACGGTAACTTTTCCTCTACCTTTTTTAGTGGTTACCAAAATTACCCCACCAGCGGCACGAGAACCATAAACCGATGCGGATCCACCTTTTAAAACACTAATGCTTTCAATATCATTAGGGTTCATTTCATTAAAGGTTGTTGAATTTATTGCAGGAATACCGTCTATAACAATAAGAGGTTGTATTCCATTAATGGAAGAAGCTCCCCGAATAAGAAAGTTTATCCCCTCATCACCAGGTCTAGATGAATTACGGGTAACTACCAGGCCAGGAGTTCTACCTTGAAGTGCTAGTGCAGGATCACCAGTTGCTATATCCTGGAAAACTTCGGATTTTACTTGTTCTATTGAACCAGTAAGGGTTTCCTTTTTTGCGGTACCATATCCAACGACCACAACTTCATCCAGATTGGTAAGATCCGGATCCAATGATACATTAATAGTACTATTGCCACCTACTGCAATTTCTTGGGTTGCGAAACCTATAGATGAAAACTCCAATATACTATCGGAAGACGAAACCGTTATGGCATAATTACCATCAAAATCGGTAACCGTACCATTTGTGGTTCCTTTAACTATAACATTAACCCCAGGAAGAGGGCTATTATCATCGCTGCTTGTTATTGTCCCTGTTATTGTTCTGTCCTGATTGTCCTTTACAGTAAATAACTCTTTCGCAGTATTCGCTACTGCTGATGCATGTGTTTGTTCAACACCGAAAACTAAACAGCCTACTATACAGCATAGCCTAGTGAAAATTTTCAGTTTTGTTTGGTTGTGTAGTTTAATCATAAAATTTCATTTTAAAGGTTCTTAAACTGATGTATTGTAAAAATCTCAGTGCTTAAATTGCCGTATTGACAATTGTTAAGCCAATGTTAAAGATAATTAGCACTCCAAATGATAAATTATTATTCAATGATGATAAATTATAGTTCATTATAAAAAATGCACTATAAAATCATATAGGAAGAAGATTTATATAAGAAAAATCTTATAGGATTTCATCTTATTTTAAGGTTAAATTTTGATTAATTTTTAACCAACCTAACCCCAACCATTTTTTAAATCTCAACCATAAAATATCCGCCACCTACTAAAATCATAACTTCAATTGAATAGCAATAGATAATCTCCATATCAATATAACTCCAGATAAAACCCTGTATTTAAAAGGGTTTGCAATAAAAATGAAATGATATGGCTCCTGAAAAAATCAAGTTTTCAATGATTCTTACTACTGTGGCCCAACCTTTTTTATTTCAAGGTATTTCAATAATAAAGGATAGCTTTCAATATCCATAGTAAACCTTAGGTCAATTTCGAACTTTAAAAATCTTATTGTTGATGCTGAAGTAATTCATAGGTGGATTTTTAGTCAAAACGCCCTCCGAAAGAATGATAGTTTATAGCTTTTGAATGATAATTTATTAGAGTTGGCAACCTTTCTATTTAAACTTGTTAAAACTTTATTTACGCTCTCATAAATACTCAATTATCACATTTATAAATAGTTAGAATTTACCCAAGTGATTCTTTCAAATACAATCCAATAACAATACAAAAAAGGAACCCTTTTTTTAAGATAATTTAAAATGAACAACAAAATAAAAGCTTTTTCCATATTCATCACAGTACTAATGCTACACTCCTGTGGCACCAATAAAAAAAAGGTATCTGGATTTGATTCTACAACCGTTCTGGACCTAAATGTTTCAAAAACCAAGGAAACACTCAAAGAATTGAAAGATGTAGATGGTTTTGCAAGAAATATTCCTAAAAATAAAACCAATTGGGAACTTGTTGGAGTAAAAGATTGGTGCAGCGGGTTTTGGCCAGGCTTTTTATGGTATACTTATGAATATTCTGGAGATGAATCAATTAAAAAGGAAGCTGAAAGATTTACCGCCCCTATAAAATCCATAGCCTATAGCCCTGCAAGAAACCACGATATCGGTTTTATGATTTATAACAGTTTTGGAAATGGCTACAGATTAACGGGCAACAAGGAGTACAAGGATGTGCTTTTGGCAGCTGCAGATACCCTGGCTACCCTATACAATCCTAAAGTAGGGTCCATTCTTTCTTGGCCAACACAGAAAAAATATCGTCACAATACCATCATAGATAATATGATGAATCTGGAATTGCTGTTTTGGGCTTCCAAAAACGGTGGTGACAAAAATTTATATGAAATTGCAGAAAGTCATGCCAAGGTAACCATGAAAAATCTTCTAAGACCAGATGGTTCGCTCTACCATGTAGGGTCTTTCGATGAAGAGACCGGAGAATTTATCAAAGGGGTAACGCATCAAGGTTATGCAGATGATTCTATGTGGGCCAGAGGCCAATCTTGGGGCATATACGGTTTTGCAATGGCGTATAGAGAGACAGGGAATCCTGATTTTATGGAAACATCAATGAAATTAGCAGATCACTTTTTAAAGCGTTTACCCGAAGATGGTATTCCTTTTTGGGATTTTGACGACCCAAAAATTCCCAATGCCCCCAAAGATGCTTCGGCAGCAGCAATAGCAGCTTGCGGAATGCTTGAATTATCCAAATTGGTTAAAGACAATGCCCTTAAGGACAAGTATATTGATGCGGCTAGGCGTTTTGTCGAAATACTTTCTTCCGAAGCGTACTATAGCGGTGATACAAACCAAGCCTTATTGTTACACTCTACGGGGCACCATCCAAACAATTCAGAAATAGATGTTCCAATTATCTATGCCGATTATTACTTTATGGAAGCGCTATTACGGTTAAAAAATATAGAAGAAACCAAAAAGAATCAAGAACTGGTCAAGTCCTAAAAAATGTATATATCGGCTAAAAGTGGGGTAATAATTTTAATGATTGGATTGATTTCCCTATCATCCACAGCCCAATCCACTATACCCTATACAAAAGGAAGAATTGTGGTAAGTTCTGACGGTAATGAACATGACCATGATGATTGGGCCGCTACACCATTGACACTGGCATTATTAGCTTCGGCTGGGTTGCAGGATAGTCTTGTAGTGTATACATTCAGTGATCATATCTGGGGCAGTAACCAAGAAAAAGAAAACGGGAAGGCCCAAATGTTGGAAAGTGTCCTTAAGGGAAAGGAAATCTTCAATTTTAAAAACTCCAATTTTATAGAAGCAGTTGCAGATTCAACAAGTGCAATACGCGCAATTACCCAAGAAATTGATAAATCCGATAAGCATAGTCCCTTAAATATAATAGCCGCGGGGCCAATGCATGTGGTTGGAAGAGCCCTCGAAAATGCAAATCCATCAAAACTAAAATATGTTAGGCTTATTTCACATTCCAAATGGAACAATGAACATGCAGATAAACCTTATGATTGGGAAAAGCCCCATTCTGGATGGACATGGGATGAAATCAAAGAAAATTTTGAATCAAATGGGCTTGCTATGGATAAAATTTTGGACCAAAATGGAGGTGATGGTTATCAAGGTTTTAAAGCGCCCATACAAGAATATAATTGGGTGAAAACCTCTGCTATAAGAGATACTTCTCCAAAAATTAAAAAACAAATGGACTGGCTATATGATAGACTTCTTACGTGTGTCAAAAAGGGTGATTTTGACCCTTCTGATGCTGGAATGGTAGTATATCTGCTTACCGGAAAAGAAAAGACCGATCCTTCAGATGCAAGGAAACTAATAGAAAATCCAACACATTAGAATCATTTTTTGGTAAGGATAGTTTGGGATTAAACAAAAATCGACCTAAAACACATAATAAAGCTATTTTAACCATGAACAGTAAGTTACTTTTAGTACTTTTTGTTGCTTCCCAAGTATATTTCACTAATGCACAAGATGCTTCAGCAGTACAGAACACATCGCAACAAGAACGTATGCAATGGTGGTCTGAAGCCAGGTTCGGTATGTTCATCCATTGGGGCATTTATACCAAACTTGCTGGTTTTTATAAGGGTAAAGCCCAACCTAATAGTGCTGAGTGGATAATGAACAGAGGGAAAATCCCAATTGCTGAATATGAAAAATTGACTGGTGAATTTAATCCAACAAAGTTCAATGCTAAAGAATTTGTGAATTTGGCAAAAGAGGCTGGGATGAAATATATGGTTATTACCGCAAAGCATCATGATGGATTCTCTATGTTCGATTCCAAAGCCAGTGATTACAACATTGTGGATGCCACTCCTTTTAAACGTGACATTTTGAAAGAATTAGCAAAAGAATGTCAAGAACAGGGCATAAAATTTGGGTTCTACTATTCACAAGCTCAAGATTGGCATCATCCAGGGGGTATGGGCAACAATTGGGATAAAACCTTCCAACGGGTCAGTAGTGACGAGTACGTCTACGAAAAGGCGCTTCCAGAGGTAAAACAATTATTGACGGAATATGGTCCAATTGCAATTTTTTGGTGGGATACCCCCCGAAAAATGACAAAGGAAGTCGTTGATAGCTTGTATCATATTACCTCGGCATTACAACCCAAAATCATTACTAACGATAGATTGGGCGAAGATTATCCCGGTGACCATAAGACATTTGAACGGCATGGCCCCAGGTATACTCCAGAAGCAAAGTATTGGGAATTATGCCAGCCCATTAGTGGAAGTTGGGGATATCGTAGTGATGATGATGATTTTAAATCCATTGCTACGCTAATTCGAAATCTTATTGATCAAAGTAGTAAGGGCGGGAATTATTTGCTCAATGTGAGCCCAACTGCAGAAGGAACACTAAAATCTGAAGCAACCGAACGTCTAAAGGCCATTGGTTCATGGATGGACAAAAACAGTGAAGCTATTTATGGTACCCAAGCAAGTCCAACCACTGAAGAACCAAAATGGGGCAGAATTACCATGAAAACCATTGATAGCAAAGGGTTATTATATTTACATGTATATGATTGGGCAGATGGTGCGTCTCTTCCCATCAGACTTAAAAATAATGTGGAGGCTTGTTATTTGTTAACTGATAAAAAAAGAACTTTTAAAACAACTTCTTTTGAAAATGGAATTCAAGTACAACTTTCTGGAAATGCTCCTGATAGTATAGCTTCCGTAATTGTTTTAAAACTAAAAGAAATGCCCAATGCACTTCCTCAAAAACAGTTGGAACAGGATAAAGAAGGAGTAGTCGCCTTACCAGCTTTTCGGGCTCAATATGAAAATTTGCAAGGGCCAGGAGCGCAATATGATGAACGTAAAGATTGCATAGGCAACTGGGATAGTGAAACAGCTAGGGTATATTGGAAATTTACTGTCAAAAACCCTGGAACTTTTAATTTGATGGGGCAAGTTGCCGGTAAAGAGGATACAGAGGTCATCATTTCCATAAATGGCAAATCGAAAATTCTAAAGATTTCTGTTGATGGTAATCCAAAAAAATTCAAGAAATTGGCAATGGGAAGTTTTACCATAGATAAACCAGGTGAATATGAAATTTCTTTTATGCCCATTGCAAGAAAATGGAATCCCGTTAATTTAAGAGAAGTAACGCTACAACCCATCAATACAAAGTAATGATACCAAACTCCATAAAATATATATTTCGTTATACCACGCAGTATACTGTCCTACTTTTCATCGGACTTTCTGTATCATGCACAGCACAAAACGCAATCATTGACAATCTAAAAGAAGCTCCCGTACATGGTGGCCTGGAAATGGAAGATTACTGGGTTTGGGGTAGTTCAGTGATAAAGGGAGATGATGGACAATACCATATGTATGCTTCACGTTGGCCCAAAATGTTGCCTTTCCATCCAGGTTGGATGATTGCTTCCGAGATTGTCCATGCAGTTTCCAAGATCCCCGAAGGGCCCTATCAGTTTAAGGATGTAGCTTTAGGATACCGAGGGGCTCAATATTGGGATGGTAGATCGTGTCACAATCCAAAAATCGTAAAATACAAGGATACTTACATTTTATACTATATGGGGTCTACCCATCCTTTTGAGGAAGTAACCCAGGAAAATATTTCAGAATTTGATTTAAAAAGTAAATGGTGTATTGCGGGCAGATGGGGAAAACGTGTTGGAGTGGCTACATCTAAAAGTCCTAACGGACCATGGAAACGATTGGACGCACCAATTTTAGATGTAAAACCCGATTCATATTATAGCTTTTTAACCTCGAACCCTTCACCTTTAATTAAAGAAGACGGTTCGGTGGTGCTGCTTTTTAAAGGAAGAAGCTATCAAGAAGAAGGCATAAAGCAAAGTGATATGAGTATTGGAGTAGCCACAGCACCTTCGTTTGATGGTGAATACACAGTAGTGGGCACCAAACCTTTATTTTCTATGGAGCATTTAGGCGAAGTGGAAGACCCACATTTATGGAGTGACGACGAAGGATTCCATTTAGTGGCTAAAGACCAACGAGGACTAATAACTGGAGGAAAAGGCGATGGGCTTTTAGCGCATTCTAAAGATGGTATTCATTGGGAGGTAGATGAAAACCCAAGAGCCTATACCAAAACAGTAAAATGGGAGAATGGTAAAACCATAAAGCAAGGGCAATTGGAACGTCCTTTTGTTTTTGTAGAAAATGGAAAGCCAACACATATCTTTTTTGCCACTATGGATGGTCCTGGAGGATTTGGAAACGGCACAAAAACTTGGAATATGGTCATACCTTTAAAATAAAAACCAACTAATACCACTATAAAATGAGTAAAAAAATAATATTATGGTCCATAACCGCAGCACTTGCGGGCTTTTTATTTGGATTTGATGTAGTCGTTATTTCCGGGGCCGATAAAAAATTACAAGCCCTTTGGGAATCTTCAGATTCCTTTCATGGCTGGGTGGTAATGGGTGCTGCTCTTTGGGGCACAGTACTTGGAGCTATTTTTGGGGGATTTCCAACAAATAAATACGGGCGTAAAAACACCTTGATTTTCATTGGTGTTTTGTTTGCCATATCTGCAATAGGATCAGCTTTAGCAGATGACCCTTGGGTATTTGCGTTTGCCCGATTCATTGGAGGTATTGGCGTTGGGGCATCAACTATCGCAGCACCCGCCTACATTTCTGAAATTGCACCTGCAAAAGATAGGGGGCGCCTTGTTGCTTTATATCAATTCAATATTGTATTCGGAATTTTAATTGCATTTCTTTCCAATTATCTCTTAAGTGGTATTGGCGAAAATGACTGGCGAT
The DNA here is from genome assembly GCF_001413955.1 of Flagellimonas eckloniae. Classification (NCBI taxonomy): domain Bacteria; kingdom Pseudomonadati; phylum Bacteroidota; class Flavobacteriia; order Flavobacteriales; family Flavobacteriaceae; genus Flagellimonas; species Flagellimonas eckloniae. Next base: position 2,031,130 of record NZ_LCTZ01000002.1, read on the forward strand.
GGATGGTCGGTGTAGAGGCTATACCAGCAGTTCTCTATATTTTATTTGCGTTGAAAGTGCCCAAAAGCCCCAGATGGCTGTTATCACAATCCAAAACTGATGAGGCAAAAGAGGTAATGGCCATTATTAATCCAGATATCCCTATTGAAGAACAGATTACTGCTTTCCAAAGCAATTCATCGGAGTCAAATACCTCCGAAACCATTTTTATCAAAAAGTATAGATTTCCTCTGACATTAGCATTTTTAATAGCATTTTTTAACCAGTTTTCTGGCATAAATGCCTTTTTATACTATGCCCCACGTATTTTTGAGGAAGCTGGTTTGGGGGAAAGTACTGCTTTGCTAAGTAGCGTGGGTATTGGAGTAACAAACCTTGTTTTTACGCTATTGGGTGTCTTTCTAATCGATAAATTTGGAAGGAAAACATTGATGTATATTGGTTCCATTGGGTATATTATATCCTTGAGCTTGGTTTCCGCCGCTTTTTTCCTAGGGTGGACCGGAATGGCAGTTCCCATTTTCTTATTTCTGTTTATTGCTGCCCATGCCATTGGCCAAGGTGCCGTAATTTGGGTGTTTATATCTGAAATATTTCCAAATCATTTACGGGCTTCGGGTCAGGCATTTGGTAGTTCGACCCACTGGATTTTGGCCGCCTTAATTCCTTCTTTAATCCCAACCTTGTTCAATCATCCTATGATTGGTGCCGGAGTAGTCTTTCTAGTTTTCGCAGGAATGATGGTACTTCAATTCTTATTTGTAGCCTTTATGATGCCTGAAACCAAAGGAAAAACATTGGAAGAACTGGAAGGTATAATCTTAAAGAAGAATACATGAAAAAAATAGTAAGCTTATTGATTTGTCTAAGTTTTTCACTGCAAATTTTTGCGTCAAAAGTGGACACACTTGTTGTTCATAGCAAGTCGATGAATAAAGAAATAAAGAATGTGGTCATACTGCCAGATTCTTATTCAAAAGAAGGGAAAGCGCTTTCAGTGGTCTATTTGTTACATGGCGCCGGAGGTGACTATAAAGCCTGGCTAGGAAAAGCTCCAAATATCAAAGCTTTGGCAGATTTGCACAATGTGATTATTGTATGCCCGGATGGTGAGGCAAAAAGCTGGTATTTTGATAGTCCCATTGATGAGACATATAAATATGAGACTTATATCTCAACGGAATTGATTGCAGGTGTAGACAAGAACTACAATACGATTGCAAGCCATAAAAATAGAGCAATTACGGGCTACAGTATGGGTGGCCATGGCGCTTTGTACTTGGCCTTTAAGCATACTGATGTTTGGGGGGTGGCAGCCAGTATGAGTGGTGGAGTGGATATTAGGCCATACGCCTTAAAGTGGGGCATTCCTGATAGGTTGGGCAATTATTCAGAGTATCCGGAGCATTGGGAGAAGAACTCTGTCATTAACCTTGTACATCTTTTAGGTGATAAAAAACTAAAATTTCTCTTCGATTGTGGTGTGGATGATTTCTTTTATGAAGACAATAAAAGATTGCATAAAAAATTAATCGAACGTAAGATTCCCCACGATTATATTGAACGGCCCGGTAGACATGATGGCCCATATTGGAGCAATTCCATTATCTATCAAATGCTGTTTTTTAAAGAGTTTTTTACCCAGGAAACCAAATAACATGAATTGTAGAGCAACACTTATTGGAAGTTTACTGATTTCCATGATTTTTTTTAGTTGTAATAAACTAGAAGTCATTCAGGTAAAATCACCTGATGGAAAGAAAGTATTCACACTTTTCCCCAACAAGGAAAATGGTATTGATTTTTCTGTTCAATACAACAACCATGAAGTGTTATTGCCTTCTACATTGGAGCTTGTTTCAAAAGAAATTTCCTTTTCTGGGGATGTATCTATCCTAAAGATTGAAAATTCCAGCGTAGAAAATGTCTGGAACTCCAATTTTAGTGAGCTAAACATAATCCCTGATAATTACAATCAACTAAAAGTTTACTTACAAATAGAAGATGCCAAGCTCAATATTATTTGTAGGGCCTATAATGAGGGTATTTCTTACGCTTATGAAGTTCCCGAGCAAAACGATATCACCGAGATAGGGTTGGATGAAAACATTCATTACAACTTTAACGATAATTACCCGGTTTGGTCCACCCCAAAACGCGAAAAAGGGACTCTAACAGCTCAAGGCGAATATAAAAAAATACCATTGACAGAATTGGAGGAAGGTAGCGAACGCCCTCTTTTAATTGATATGGGAGATAGCCTAAAGGTTGCTTTAGCCGAAGCAAAGCTGGTCGATTATGCCCGTTTAAGTTTCAATAAGGGTACATCTTCCCAATACAGCATTTTATCCACATTAGATGGTAAAATGGGAGAACAAAAACAAGATACCATAAGTGGCGCAATTATTTCTGAAAGAATAAAAGAAGGGACAAAAGTTCATAAAAAATTACCCTTTCAGTCTCCTTGGCGTGTGGTTATGATGGCAGAAAACGAAGGTAAGTTGCTCGAAAACAACTACATTATCCAAAACCTAAACGATCCTGTAGCAATTAAAGATGTCTCTTGGATTACACCTGGAAAGGTACTTAGGGAAACCACATTAACTACGGATGGTGGATTTGCGGCTATCGATTTTGTGGCTAGCCATAATATGCAATATGTACATTTTGATGCCGGTTGGTACGGAAATGAAATGGACAATTCATCTGATGCAACAACTATTACTCTAGATCCAAAACGATCAAAAGGTCCTTTTGATATTGAGGCTATTTGCAAATATGCCAACGAAAAAGGGGTAAAAGTAATGTTGTATGTAAACCGTAGAGCTTTAGAAAAACAATTGGATGAGGTGCTACCACTTTATAAAAAATGGGGAGTAGCAGGTATTAAATATGGTTTTGTACGAGTTGGAGATCAAGATGCAACGGCCTGGTTGCACGAAGCTGTTAAAAAAACTGCCGAGCATGGTATGATCATAGACGTACATGACGAGTACAGGCCAACCGGTTTCTCTAGAACCTACCCTAATTTTTTGACCCAGGAAGGCATTCGTGGCGATGAGGAAACTGTTCCCAATGCCCATACCTTAATAACCATGTATACAAGAATGTTGGCTGGAGCAGCAGACAATACTGTATGTTACTATAACAACCGTGTAAGCGAAATGGGATCACATGCTTCACAATTGGCAAAAACGGTTTGCCTTTTTAGTCCGTTGCAATTTTTGTATTGGTATGATAAGCCTGCAGCTTCTCCCGAAAAAGCAGATGGTTTGTGGGGCGATACCAAACACATTGGTATCGAACCAGAATTGGAATTCTTTGATGCCGTACCCACCACTTGGGATGAAACAAAAGTATTACATGCCGAAATAGGCGAAATAGGAGTCATTGCACGAAGAAAAGGAGCGCAATGGTACGTTGGAGGGATTAATGGTGAAACTGCCCGATCCTTGAAAATTGACTTCTCATTTTTAGATACCAATGAAAACTATAGTGCAAAACTATATACGGATGATGAAACTATTAATACCAGAACCCGTGTAAAGATTGAACAACTGGATGTTGATAGTTCATTTATACTGAATTTAGACCTTAAAGCAAATAATGGTTTCGCAATTCAAATAATCCCCAATAGCTAAACTGTAGATGAATCCAATAAAAAGGAAAATGTCATTGAAAGTATTTCTAACTCCATTGTTGTGGTTTTTTTTGTGCTATCCAGCTCTGGGCCAGCATGGGGAACATCCTAGGATCTATATCAAGGATCAATCCAGAAGTGATTTTATAAAATCGATTGAAACTGTCTCTTGGAAAAAAGCTTTTGTTGAAGAAAAGAAAGAACGATTGGCCAAGTACATCGAACTATGGGAAGAAGACCCGGAATGGTTAGTGTCACGTTTACAAATGAATTGGAATACCAAGCACAACAAAGTATTTCTAAATGAAGGCGACTTCTCCCATTCTGAAGGGACTGCACCAGTGCCCACTGTCCGTTTTTCAGGCTCTCGTGATTGGGCAACGGATTACAAATCTCCCAAATTAGAAGATATAATTCCATATTCGGATGACCCCAAGGGTATATATCTCGAAAGAAAAGATAATCAAAAAAAGGAATGGGTAGCACCATCAGAAACAGGAAATATTATTGAAAAAATCAATGATAGAATACTAGAGTTAGTGTCAGATGCAGCTTTTCTATATTGGGTTACCGGAGAGAAAAAATATGCTGATTTCGCATCACCTGTATTCTTTACCTATATTGATGGCATGTATCATAGGGAAGCTCCCATTGATATAGAAAATTCTGGCCAACAACGAATATCAGGCTTGGCGACCTTTGAAGTAATTCACGAGCGCATCGTAGTTTCACTAGTAACCAGCTATGATTTTCTCCACGACTATTTTAAAGACAAAAACAAGAATCTAGATAATACCATCACTGTTTTTCAACGATGGGGTGACCAAATTATAGTCAACGGTATTCCTGATAACAACTGGAACCTTTTCCAAGCTCGTTTCTTAACCTATATCGCCTTGGTACTTGATGACAACAGTAGCTATAAAAATAAAAAGGGAAGGGAATATTTTTTAAAACACACTTTTGACGTTTCCACGGAGCGTCAATTGGCATTAAAGGAATCCCTTTTAGTATATGACGCTGAAAATGGAATCTGGCCCGAATCTGCCTCCTATTCAGTGCATGTGATTACGACACTATTACGTATTATAACCTTATTGGACAATGCTACCAACACCAATGAACTTGCTACTTATCCGATTGTGGAAAAAGCCGTATTCGCAGCTTTTCAATACCTCTTTCCTTCAGGTTATATAGTAGGTTTTGGTGATTCAAAGCATAGTATCCTTCCCCCTGAAAATTTTGAGCTATTACTGGCCAATTATAAAAAGTACGGTACCAGTGAAAAAGGGAAAATCATATCAACACTATTGAATGAACTAATTTCCAATGGACAATACACTAGAGAAGCAAGCAATTATTTTGAATTGTTTTTTTATGTAGATGCTTTAGAAAAAGACAGTTTATCCAACCAAGGCGAAACCTTGGAAAAACTAACATCACCAACCTTCTATGCACCAAATGTGAGCTTGTTCAATCAAAGAATGGGTAGTGATGATAATTCTGTAATGGTATCTACCTTTGGGTCTTTTGGCAACCATGCCCATGCCAACGGGATCGCTATAGAACTGTTCGCTAACAACTACGTTTTAGGGCCAGATATGGGCAGAGGGCCAAGCTATTGGCATCCGCATCACAGGGAATATTTCTCTAGATTCCCGGCACACAATACGGTAATTGTGGATGGAATCTCGGATTATTATGCTATGCGGTCTTACCATCCCTTTAAACTAGATTATAGTTTTCCCAAATCCGAGGAAAACGCAACATTTGATAAAGTCACCTTTTCCAAAGTTTCCTTTCTAGAACCTAAAACGATTTCCAAACAACAACGATTTACAGCTATCGTAAAGTCACCTACCGAAAAACCCTATGTAGTTGATGTATTTCGTTCCAAAAGGCAACAAGAAGGCAAGCAAAAACACGAATACTTCTATCATAATCTTGGTCAGTCATTAACATTTAAAAGCAGTAAAGGAAAAGAATTCGCTTTGAGCCTCACCGATCAATTAAGTAGTAAACTGGGCGATGCTAAAGGTTACGACTACTTTAAGGACAAAAAGAAATTTGTCACTTCAGATGATATCCAGGCATTTTTTCGCATCACCGAGAAGAACCAACCTGATAATTTGATGAAGGTTTGGATCAAAGGAGACGAGAAACAGCAAATCTATTCCGTAAATGGGCCACCATCCAAAGCTATCACAAGTGGTACTGCACCAAAAGAATTGATAAATGAGCCTTTGCCCGCGTTTATCATCAAAAGAGAAAAAGCAGCTTGGGAGAATCCGTTTGCTTTGGTATTCAATCCTTACATTGAAGGAAATGAAAACCCCATTTCCAATGTTGCATTTTCCACGATAGAAAAATATCCAACCACACAGCTTATAGAAGTAGAACTAAAGGATAAAAAAACGGTGGACCACATTACCTTAAACGCTTCGGTCAGTGATATTGCCGAACGGAAATATTTTTATCAAAAAGGGTTGGTTTCCATAATTCGTAAACTCAAAGAAAGTAACGAGATAAGATTCTTGTTCCTTTCAGGAATGGAAAAGTTTGAATATCACGATTGGAGTATCATTACATCCGTTGAGGCTGCGACAGTTTCCATAGAACTAACAGAAGAAGGATATCAAATAGAAAATGACAAACCTGTGACTATTGGTATTCCTATTGGAAAAGATAGAAAAATGGCGGAATTGCAATTGTTTGAAGACGGAAAACTAGTATCAAGCAGAAAGGCTGTTGTTAGTAGGTCCAACCCAAATAAAATGAAAATCAAGTTATCAAAAGCATACAGCAATGCCAAGTTATTGCTAAAAGAATAAGACAAAACCAAACAAATTAAACACAGCAATGATGAAAAAAATAACAACATTACTACTACTATTTCTTTTGGCTTCGTACCAAAGTCCAGCACAAATATCAACCAAAAAAGAAAAATTATCTGATGATGAACGGATGGCTTGGTGGCGAGATGCCAAGTTTGGAATGTTCATTCATTGGGGAGCATACTCTATTATTGGAGGCGAACGTGGAACAAAAATTGCCGGAGGAGGTGCCGAATGGGCCATGGACAAGCTAGATTTTACTGTTGAGGATTACGAAAAATTTCCTGAAATGTTTAATCCAGTACTATTTGATGCCGATGCGTGGGTCTCTATGGCCAAGGATGCCGGCATGAAGTATATTGTAATTACTTCTAAACACCATGAAGGTTTTGGATTGTGGGATTCCAAAGTGTCAGATTACGATATAATGGATAGAGCTCCTTTTAAACGTGATATTATAAAAGAATTATCGGAAGCTTGTAAAAAACAAGGCATCAAGTTTTGTTTTTACTATTCCATTGTAGATTGGCACCATCCGCAGGCGCAAGGAAACTTATATCCAAATTACAACATCGCTCAGCATGACGACCCATCGGTGGTGAATCCAGAATTCCCAGAGTACTTTAACAACTATATGAAACCTCAGGTAAAGGAGTTATTGACCAATTACGGGGACATTGGCGTAGTGTGGTTTGATGGTGATTGGATTTCAGATTATACCACTGAAATGGGAAAAGAATTGTACAGTTTTATTCGTGATATTCAACCAAACACCATTATCAACAACAGAGTTGATAAAGGAAGAAACGGTATGGAAGGGATGGACAAAGAAGGCAATTTTGCAGGAGATTTTGGGACACCAGAGCAAGAAATTCCGGATACAGGAATTGATTCTGATTGGGAAGCATGTATGACCATGAACGGGTCATGGGGATACAAACCAGCCGATAATAATTGGAAAAGCAGTGAAGATTTAATTCAGAAATTAGTGGACATCGTATCTAAAGGAGGAAACTTTTTATTGAACATAGGCCCTGATGGTTATGGCAGATTTCCAGCAGAGAGTATTCGCCGTTTAAAAGCCATGGGAGAGTGGACCAAAAAAAATGGAGAAGCCATTTATGGGGTATCTGCAAGTCCTGTTGAAAAACCAAAATGGGGGCGTTATACTAAAAAAGGCAATGTTGTCTATGTACATGTTTTTGATTGGCCAAAAAGTGGAATCCTTACCCTAAATAAAAAATTTAAGGTTAAAAAAGCATCATTGTTAACAGGTTCCAAGGCTATATTGAAAACAACGGCAACATCTAGAGGGGCCATTATAGAGTTACCCATGTTGCCCCCAGACATCCCAGTTACAGTTATAAAAGTACAATTGGAACCAACAGATTGGGCTAATCTTGGTAGATATGAAAAGGCCAATAAAAAGCTTATGAAATCCTCAAAAAATGTAAAAGCTGTTTTTATGGGAAATTCTATTACCCAAGGATGGGTAAAAGCTAATCCAGATTTTTTTACTCAAAATAATTTTATTGGTAGAGGCATTAGCGGTCAAACCACATCACAAATGGTAGCACGTTTTAAACAAGATGTCATTGACTTAAATCCCAATGTTGTAACTATTCTTGCAGGAACCAATGATATTGCAGGAAATAGAGGATTGATTACAGTACCAGAAATTGCGAAGAATATTTCCACAATGGCAGAAATGGCAAAAAAACATAACATTAAGGTAGTTTTAGCTTCGGTTTTACCAGCGAGTAGTTATTCTTGGAGTCCTTCCATAGCGCCTGTTGAAAAAATTACTGAACTCAACGGGCTCATTAAAAACTATGCCCAGGCTAATAATTTGGTGTATTTAGATTACTATTCAAAAATGGTTAACGATAAAAAAGGATTAAAAAAAGAATTAGGTAGAGATACTGTTCACCCTAATGCAGAAGGCTATAATGTAATGGGTCCTTTGGTCAAAGAAGCCATTGAAAAAGCTTTATAGAAGACGTAGTTTCAGATGTAAAGAACCTTTTTTGGAGCAATTAAAGCTTTAAAAATATTTCACATATTTTGAAATCAATTCACCATCACTTCCAATAAACCATAATTTATAGATAATGAATTATGGTTTATAATCTTTTCTAAGAAATAGCCCTATAATTGAGCAATCAATCGAGATGTCTCCTAAATATTCTGAAGAACAGCTATTTATGGAGTATGAATCTACACTATTTTTTTAAAAATGAAATTGAGGATACTACTTACCATTTGCGTGTTTTCTGTCTTTGTTACAAATGCACAAGAGCGAAAATATCTTTTATATACTAACGAAAATATCTCGCGCCTAAAGGAGCAAATAAAGAACAGTGAATCCATAAAAAATCAGTGGAATGAACAGTACAAAAAGGCTAAGAGCTTACTTAAAAAAGATAAACTAAAGTCAGGGGATTGTCTCCTATTAGGATTGGTCTATAGAATGACCGGTGATGAAAAGTTTGCACGTAAAACAAAAGAGGTTCTTCTTAATTATACATCTAGAAAAACTTGGGAAGGCAAGGCGTTATTGGGAAGGACCCCCCCATGGCAAGGTGGATTGGGCACCTCCCACACCAGCTATGATATTGCAATGGGGTTCGACTGTATTTATAGCTATCTATCAGAAACAGAGCAGCAACAAATTGCTCAAGATATTATTCGATTGGGAATCAATCCTGCAAGAGAAGATTGGTTAAACCCAGATACCAGTTATCACACATTTGATACTATGGGACACAACTGGTGGAGTGCTTGCGTTTATATGGCAGGCTTTGCTTCTTTAGCCGTGAGGGACGAAATACCCGAAGCAATAAAATGGGCAAAGGATATTGAGGAATCGGCAATTGAATGGATTAATTTTTCTGGGAGCGTACTACAAAACAAACCATCTACTTTTGACAGGGATGGCGGGTTTTATGAAAGTATTAATTATGCTTCTTATGCAACATCACAATACTTATTATTTTTAAATGGGTTTAGTAATGTATGGCCTGACGAACCTATCTATAAATCTCCCATTTTAGATAAGGTAGGTGACTTTTTTATGAATACAACATATTATGTTGAAGGTAAAAGAAATTTGGCGGTCAATTTTGGTGATTCTAATATTAGAGCCAATGGTGGTCGCATACTAACCTTGCTCTGGAACTTGGGTTATCAAAATAAACAATATGCATGGTATATCAATCATGCAAATACTATTGAATCAGGAAACTCTAATTCGCCAGTTGCTTTAGCATTAAGACCAGACTTGCCTTCTCTTGATTCCAATTATTTACCAAATAGACCTAAATCCCATCTTTACCAAGACATGGGTTGGGCCACAATGCGTAATTCATGGGACAATAATGCAACTATGTTAGCTGTAAAATCAGGATTTTCTTGGAATCATGCCCATGCCGATGCAGGATCCTATATTTTATTCCACAATGGGAAAAATCTAATCATAGATTCAGGGAATGCCAGTTATTTGAATCCATTATATACCGAATACTATTGCCAGAGTGAGGCACACAATGTAGTTTTCTTTGATGGAAAAGCCCAAAACAGAAATGACCCCTATTTTGGAGTGGTCAATTCTGGTTCACTACACAACCTAATTGAAGGGGAAGATTTTAAATACCTATTAGCCAATGCAACAGGCCCTTATTCACAAATTTTGGCTCGTAATTACCGAAGTTTTATTTGGGTTGGAGATGTTATTCTGGTTATTGATGATTTGTTGGCACACGAACCTGGGCAATTTGAATGGTTACTACATTATAATGGGGAGTCCGAATTAAAAGGAGGTATAGATCTTACCATTACAGATGAAGATGCCAAAGTTCTAGTTCGTCCTCTTTATCCGGAAACTTTTCCTCCAGGGGGAGAACGACCTCATGACTTCCCCGAACACATGCGTTTAACCGAAAAATTGGGCTATGAAGACCATCATCCTGAAAATAGGGAACCCTATTGGTCCATCAGTCATTTTGAAAAAACGGCAAGAACAAAGTTTATTTCCGCCATTATATTGGAAAATGAGAAGAACAAAAACAACCTTCCAGTTATAGAACGTTTTGACGGCAAAGATTTTTTAGGAGTTTCCATAACACAAAATGGTAAAACCACGGAAATGTACTTCAATCTATTGGCAGATGGGCGATTAAAACACAGAAATAGCGCCAATACCATGAATGGTTGGGAAACTGATGCCTACCTGACGGTATTAAAATTTGATGAAGGTGTAGATAAAACAAACCTTAACGATATCAAGGAATTATTTGTTGGTCATGGTAGTTATTTAAGGAGGGACAATCAAGTTTTAACCCATGCACTTTCAAAATACACAACCTTAATTGAAGATTTTGGAACAAACCCAAAAGTGACTTTTCAAGGGCAATTCAATACCAAATTTCGGTTCCACACTCCGAAAGGGGATACAAAAGCACTAGTAAATGGTGCTGTTAAAAATGGCCAATTCAATCCATCTAACAATTTACTTTTAATACAGCTGACCAAAAAATAGCAACATGAGGAACAAATGGGGTAAAATAATTTGTATCGTCCTTGGAAACCTAATATTGGCAACCATACTATTAAGCTGTATCAAGCTAGACAAGGATCTTCTGGATATCAATAAATATTTCGCTTCTGCCACAAAAGATATTATTTACCCTTCCAGTGAGCAAATCGAAATGCTAAAAGCAGTGTTGCCCAAAGAAGCGTTTCAACCCGCACCGCCCATTTCAGATAGAACATATTGGAATAAGATTGCTGCCATGGCATCTGGCAAAAATTATCTAAAACTTGCGCTTTCCGAATTGGATGAAAAACCTGAGGTACCTATTGCAGATTCCATTTACAGAAGAGCCAATCTTGAAGGAAACAGAGGAATTTATAAACCTAGGTATTATAGAACCATGGAACGGTTGGAACATTTTATTCTCGCCGAATGTATTGAAAACAAGGGAAGGTTTCTATCGCAAATAAACACCTACCTAAATGCGATCATGGATATGAAATCATGGTTGCACCCAAACCATGATGACAATGAAAATGGAGTTTTGGAAGGCAGACGTGTCTCCATAGATCTTGGCGCTAGAAGATTTGGTTCTGATTTGGCTTTGGCCCAAGTTTTAGTGGGAGAAAAGCTGTCGAAGAATGTAAATGAAAAAATTACAGAGCAGCTAAAATGGCGCATTGTGGATACGTATTTAACCTCATGTAAAAAGAACGATATAAACAATAGATGGATCAAGAGTACAAGCAATTGGAATTCGGTGTGCACAAGTGGATCTATGTTTGTTGCCATTGCAACGTCTACTAATGAGGATGAAAGACTGGAAGCAGTGGGCTCTGCACTTAATAGCATGAAACATTACCTATCCGGTTTTGGCGAAGATGGTTATTGTTCTGAAGGGGCAGGATATTGGAATTATGGTTTTGGGCACTATCTCTATTTGGCTCAAATTTTACATGATTATACCGATGGCAGAATTAACCTATTCGATGCTGGTAATCCTGAAAAATTGAAGAATGTGGGCAACTTCCCAGAAACTTACCAAATTCACACGGGTATTTGTGCACCATTTTCCGATGGTGTTTCCAAGGTTTCGAATGATGGTGGTTTTGCTTATAATATGTCGGCAAGAAAATATGGGGCAGGTATGCCTGTAGATTCTGGAAAACGAAAAACCCATGATTCGTTTTCAGCAGCTTTTCAATTAATTGAATGGGAGTATGAAGCTTTGGTGGATAAAACTAAAAAGGATGTTCAACCAGCATCCGAGTTACAGGATTACACTTATTTTGATGATGTTGGGATGGTAATTTCTCGTGGCAAGCAGAACATTCCATTATCCATAGCCATTAAGGCTGGACATAATTCGGAAAACCATAACCACAGTGATGTGGGAACATATACCATTGTGCTGGATGACCAAATCATGTCTGGAGATATTGGAGCCCCATCTTACATTGCCGGGGCATTTGCTCCTGATAACCCGGCGCGAAGCTCGTGGGGCCATCCAGTGCCAAGAATCAATCATACACTCCAATCCAATGGTAGGGAATTTGAGGGAACAATAACAGCTACCAAGTTCACAGAAAATCTAGACAGAGTAGTGATGGATATAAAATCAGCCTATGAGGTTCCATCACTAACAAAGTTGATTAGAACCATGGAAAATGATAAGTCTGGTGTGGGTGCTGTTTCCATAATAGATGAGTTTTCCTCAACAGAGGCGGTTGCATTTGGAACAGCAATAATGACACTATCCGAATATGAAATCATTAATGCAAATACAGTCGTCTTACACGAGGGAAATCAAAAATTAAAAGCAGCAGTTTCTAGTGACACAGGAGCTTTAAAAATTAGGGATGAGCTTGTACCTGTCAAACATTTAAGAGAAGGTGCCCCTGCATACAGAATTGGAGTTGATTTTACAGAACCAATCAAAGAAGGTTCAATTACGGTCAAATACACGCCGATTTTATAAATATTTAGAGGAATAAACCATTTACCAGTAATGATCAATGATTAAAATGGTCTCTTTATCGCAAATAGGTTATTACTTGGATAAAGCCGAATTAAAAGGCAAAGGAATAAACAAAAAAACATTCAAATCATGAAATACCCAATAATCCTATTATTTCTGATTTCTTTACTTGGTTGTAATGAAAAACCAATTGATATAACTATTTATGCCGACCAAAATATTCAAGATGAGGTAAGCTATGGCATTGAAAAGATAAACACTCAACTAGCCAAAAATGAAGGTAAGATTCGGTTCTCCAGTAATGAAAAGGAGGCTGATATCGTTCTCGTTATTGTCCCCCAGAAAGATTTAGATTCGGAGAAAAACGATGGATTTGACTTGATTAAGTCAGGTGATGGTTACAAAATTTCATCTGAATGTAACCGAGGACTACTCTATGGTTTATTGCATATTGAAGAGCAATTATCTAATGGTAAAAATTGGGGGAATCTTGAAGCTAAATCCGTAACTGCACATCATGACTTTAGAGCTATCAAATTCAACTTGCCATGGTATTCTTACCGCAGTGGAGAAAACCTTTCAGTACACACCGAGACTTGTAAAGACTTGAAATTCTGGGAAACATTTCTGGATATGATGGTTGAAAATAAATTCAATGCCCTTACACTTTGGAACATGCATCCCTATATGTATATGGTTAAATCTACTTCGTTTCCAAAGGCATCACCTTTCAATGATGAAGAAATGGCAGAATGGGAGACGTTCTGGAAGCATCTTTTCAAGATGGCAAAAGACCGAGGTATTGATACTTACATTGTCAACTGGAATATCTTCCTACCGGAGGAGTTTGCGAAAGAATATAATGTTGGGAGTTACTCTTCTGAAAAAGGAAAAAATCACTTTGGAGAGGGAGAAAACAATCAGGACGTAGAAGATTACACGCGTGAGGTAGTGACCCAGACAATCAATACGTATGAAGACCTAACAGGTATCGGAATTACTCTGGGTGAGCGCATGGGAGGAATGACATCCAAAGAAAGGAGTGATTGGGCCAATAGAACAATGATAGCTGGCTTAAAGGCAGCAAACCGAAAGGCAAGGCTCATATATAGGGCACCACTTTCTGCGGGTAAAGAAAATAGTGGAACGGTCAGCACTTCAGCGGAGAAATTGACACGAAATGCAGTGGAAAATATGGGAATGGATGATGATGTCTGGATTGAATTTAAGTTCAACTGGTCTCATGCCCATTCTTCTCCAAAGTTGTCGATCGTCCATGGCGGAATGTTAACAGACACATACTGGGAGCCGTATTCCGAAAAGTACAAAGCAGTTTGGACTATGAGGAATGAAGATTTCTTCGTGATGCGTTGGGGAGACCCAGATTTTATCAGGGAATTTTTGGATTTGAATAGTCAAAAATATGTTGGAGGTTGCATAATTGGTTCAGAAACTTACATTCCGGCAAAGGATTTTATAACAAAAGAAGAATACCGTACATGGGATTACGCTTTTCAAAGGCAGTGGCTTTTTTATAAGGTATGGGGAAATCTTTTGTACGACCGACAAACCTCGGATGACTATTTCTCCATGGCATTCGCCGATAAGTTTGGTTTAGATGATGGTACGGAACTAGTAGAGGCTTGGAAACTGGCTTCAAAGAACCCGAACCGTCTTGCCTCCTTTTTTGGAAGTACCTGGGATGCAACTATTTATTCAGAGGGGTTTAAAACAAATAACGGAAAGTTCATTGATATTGATAAGTTCATCTCCCGCAATGTTCTGGATTCTACCTATGTGAATATTCGTGATTTTGTTGTTGGTAACTATGATAAAGAAACTCAAGTTAATCCACTGGAATTAGCTGAAAAAACAGAAAATCAGTCTGCAAGAATATTGGAAATTTTAAAGGCCCAAAGAAAAAATGAAGTTTCCGCAGACTTGGAAATTGAATTGACAGATCTTGAATTTTGGGCTAACTACGGACATTATTTTGCTTCAAAAATACGGGCTGGTGTAGCCTTGGAAAGTTTCAGGACAGGCAAAGATGTTGAAGGACAAACCAAGGCAGTTGAGATTCTTGAAAATGGGAAAATATATTGGAACAACATGGTAGAGTTGGTTGAAAGGTATAACGTAGCGGTAATGCCTCATCAATTTGACAAGGAGTTTTCCTGGAGAGAACACCTTACAGATATAGATAAAGATATTATTATAGCAAAAAATGCTTCAGTTCAATAAAACTTGTCATAATTGGGCAACTCAGTTAGCCTTATATAGGAAAACAAAAAATAAGAACTATCAGAATAAAACGGTCTCCCAACTATTGAAAGCAAGAGACTATTGGAAAAAGTATACTGAAACGGCGATGCTTCAAAACATCAATCCGATTTGGACCAACAGGGTAGGACATGTGGATTGGATGAAAGCGATTGATTTTGCCGATTTGAATGTAACTATTGCAGGTAAAGACTAAACTAAAATTATGAAATACATATTAATATTGATCGCCGGATTGGCCTTTATAGTATCGTCTTGCGATAATGATAGGTATCCATCCAATGAAATAGCTTTCTACGTCTCACCAGATGGTAGCGACTCCCAAAACGGAACAAGTATTCAAAGTCCATTTGCCACTTTAGAAAAAGTACGCAACACCATAAGGGAAATCAAACAGAAAGGAGAACTTAATAAACCTGTGAACGTATACCTTCAAGGAGGTACTTACCAGCTTTCTAAACCTTTCGTTCTAAGCGCTGAAGATTCTGGAACTGAGGAATTTCCGATTACTTACCGTGCTCATGAAAATGAAAAGCCAATACTTAGTGGTGGACTACAGATTAGTGAATGGACAAAAGCCGAACTTAATGGTCATAGTGTGCTGGTTTCAGATGTTTCCAAAATTAAAGGATATGCCCCGTTTGAACAGTTATGGGTAAACAGCCATCGTGCAATTCAAGCAAGAACTCCTAATAGTGGTTATTTAAAGGTGCCAATGAATCAGGGAGCTGACACTAAGGAAGTAAGGCGACGCAGCACTTATGATTTTTTATACACTGAAGAAGATGAACATTACTTAGAAGGCGTAGATGATGGAGTGGCCGTGGTATTTAACAAATGGTTAGAGTATCATATGCCCATTGACAGGATTGATAGACAAAACAAAAAGATTGTCTCAACAAAAAAAAGTGGTAGGGCCATTGAAGCAGATGACGATTACTATCTAGAGGGAGGTCGTGTTATGCTGGATAAGCCGGGTGAATGGTATCTAGACAGACAGGATAAAAAACTGTACTATTTTCCGTTGGAGGGAGAGACGGAGGTTGTGGCAACAATTCCTTCATTGATCAATGTGCTTCGCTTAGAAGGTGATGCAGCTAACAATAAA